>CADDZA010000006.1 GCA_902812435.1 Clostridia bacterium | reverse complement strand
AAAACGCAAAACGTGTGCCTATGCATTTTTCGTTTTTGCCTCGGTTCCGAACCCGCTAACCCTTGATATTAAAGGATCGCTCTTCGAAATTATCGCTAAAAATGCCTCGGTACTGTCGAACTCCGGCGGGTGCTGGTCCCGGTTTCCGCCATGGCCGGGGGAATCTTTCTGATCTGGGCCGACACCCTGGCCCGCACCATTGTTGCGCCGGTGGAACTGCCGGTGGGGGTCGTCACAGCCTTTTTAGGAGCGCCATTCTTTGTTTACCTGATGCGGACAAGGAAGAAAAACGGTTATTAAAGCTCTGGAGAGGGATGGAGATGAAAATAATCCTCAAGGTGCACGACGTGGAATGTCGGTACGGCGCTCACGCGGTTCTTAAAGGAATGAGCCTGGAAATTCCCAGGGGGAGCTTCCTGGGGATCATCGGGCCGAACGCCGCGGGAAAGTCCACCCTGTTGAAAACCCTGGCGGCCACCCTGAAGCCGGTCTGCGGGGCCGTTTACTTCCGCGATGAGGACATTACCAGGATTCCCAGGCGGGACCTGGCCAGGGAGGTAGCGGTTGTTCCCCAGGAGAGTTCCTTCAGTTTTCCCTTTTCCGCCCATGAGGTGGTGCTCATGGGCCGCCTCCCCCACCAGGGCCGTTTTTCCCGGGCCACGCGGAGGGACCTGGCAGTGGTGCGCTCCGCCATGGAGGCCACCAACTGCTGGCACCTGCGGGACCGCAACGTTTTGGAACTGAGCGGAGGTGAGCGGCAGCGGGTGGTACTGGCCCGGGCCCTGGCCCAGGAGCCCGGCGTGATCCTGCTGGACGAGCCCATTGCCCACCTGGATCTCTCAGCCCAACTGGATGTACTGGATGTTCTAAAGGAAATGAACCGGAGACAGGGGCTGACGGTCATCGCCATTTTCCATGACCTGAACCTGGCGGCCCAGTACAGCGGGAGCTTGATCCTGCTCCAGGAAGGAAAGATTTACGCTGCGGGCGAGCCGGATAGGGTTTTAACTGTAGATAATATCAAGGAGGTTTACGGGGCGGATGTGCTGGTGGTGAAACATCCTCTCACCGGAACCCCCCAGGTTATACCGCTGCCCCGGGTGAATGCAGAACCCGGGAACGGCATCCGGCCGCGGCTACACCTGATCTGGGCGGAGGCACCGGAGCGAAGCTGATGGGGCAGTTGAGCAGGATGGGCTACCCGGTTTCGGCAGGGGTTTTAAACGTCAAGGACACCGACTGGGAAGCCGCCCGGACCCTGGGGATACCCGTGGTCGAGGAAAAGCCCTTCTCCTCCATCGGCGAGCAGAGCTACGAGGCCAACCTGAAGCTGGCCATGGAAGCCGACGCCGTCTTTCTCCTGGAAACCCCTTTCGGGCACGGAAACCTCAAAAACCTGCTGGTCCTGGAGCCGTTACTGGAGGCAGGGAAGAGGTGTTACCTAGTGGATCCCGGTCACCTGGCGGAACGGGATTACAGTGAAGCGAAGGTGGAAGCCATTGCTGCCAGGCTCCACAGCAAGGGGCTGATCTACCTGTCCAGCCAGGAGGATGTTTTAAGGGTGATTGAGAGTTTGGGCGTTGACGATGGCGTCGGATGCGGAGCACGGTAACTACCGAAGGATTGGAGCAGCGGAGATAAGCGCAAAGCCGGAATGCCAACCGGAATACCGGAATGAAAAAAGGCTGTCGATGCTCTATTTCGACAGCCTTTGCCGGCGCAGCAAGACTGAGCAACAGACATACCGTTATTGCGGCAACCAGAAATTTCTTGCTGGCTTTCAGGAGATCCTCCCACTTCTTCGAGATTCTCACCGTTCCGGCTCCACCACCCCCTTTTAGCAAAGGGAAAGCTGTTCCCTACCATAGTAATACATGCCTTTTTCAATTTGATGTGGGTTCCAGGATCTTTTAATTAACGTAAAGAGTTTAATACCCGGACTCCTGTTGCTTTCCCGTCACCCTCCGGCGAAACACCCAGTATGACCAGCCCTGATAGATGAGGACTATAGGTACCAGCGTTATGGCCACAATGGTCATTATCTTAAGGGTATAGGGACTTGATGAGACTTTGTAAATGGTCAGGCTCCAGTCGGGATTGAGGCTGGAAACCATGACCCGGGGGAAAAGACCTGTAAAGATCGCCACCGTGGACAGGATGATGGATAGCCCGCTGGAAACGAAGGCGCAGCCGTATCTTCTGGACCGGAGCAATAAACAGGACAGGATCAGTACCAGAAGGGCTCCGAGAATCACTATACCGGTTAGCCACCTGGCGAACAGGTCGGTTCGGAAGTAACCCAGGACCAGAAGCAGAATCAGACAGGGCAGAACCAGCCAGCCTGTGGAAGAGGCGGCCCGGTGAGCCCGTACGGCGACTTCTCCTTCGGTCTTGAGGGTGAGAAAAAGCGCTCCGTGCATGGTGAATAACAGGAGCCAGGTAAGTCCGCCCAGCAGTGTGAATGGTGACAGGAGGTCCCAAAAGCTGCCGGCATACTGCATTTTTGCATTAATGGGAACACCCTGTATCAGGTTGGTGATGGCAACCCCCCAGAGCAAGGCCGGCACCAGGCTTCCGACGAAAAGCGACTTGTCCCAGAAGTTGCGCCAGCCGGGATCATTATCCCGGTTTCGGAATTCCAAGGCGACTCCACGCAAAATAAGTGCCAGTAACATGATCAGTAAAGCCAGGTAAAATCCGCTGAAGAGGGTGGCGTACCAGTGTGGAAAAGCGGCAAAAATCGCCCCGCCTGCGGTCAGGAGCCAGACTTCGTTTCCATCCCAGTGGGGGCCGATGGAGTCGACAATGGCGCGGCGCTCGGTGTCGTTTTTCCCCAGGAAGGGGAGCAGGATCCCTACTCCGTAATCAAACCCTTCCAAAAAGAAGTAACCCAGAAACAGCACCGTAATCAATATATACCAGAGGATGCTCAGGTCCATTGCGCTACCCCCTTGTCGCTTGTATATGGAATATCCCCGGTATAGTCCGGGCCCCGTTTTGCGAGCCTTGTCAGAAGGTATACGTGAAGCGCCACCAGTGCCCCCAGGACCAGTGTCAGCACAACCAAGGATGTCAGCACCATGCCCGCGGAGACCGTTGGTGAAACGGCATCCTCGACCTTCTGGAGCCCGAAGACGATCCAGGGCTGGCGCCCCACTTCGGCGACAATCCAGCCGGAGATGTTGGCGATGTAGGGAATCGGTATGCTCCAAATCAGGGTCTTGAGGAACCACTGTTTTTTCTCGATGATTCCGCGCTTCAACAGGTAAAGAGAATAAAATACGGTAAAGAGCAGCCAGAAGCCGGAGAAAATCATAAGACGAAAACTCCAGAAACACAAGGATACGGGAGGAATATATCTCCCGGGACCGTACTGGATCTCGGCCGCGGTTTGCAGATCCTTGAGACCATCCATCCTGGCCCGGGTGTTGTTATAGGCCAGGAGGCTCTCCAGGCCGGGTATCTTGATTGATGCAGTGTTTTCTTGCTTTTGTTCGTCTATAAGCGCCATAAGGTTAAATGGTGCAGGTCCGGAGCTTTCCCAGAGGGCGTTCGCCGCGGCCATCTTCATGGGCTGGGTCTCGGTCAGGTACTGGCCCTGAAAATGGCCGATTACGGTCACCAACAAAATGCTGGCAACTCCCAGCCCCAGGCCGAGGCGGAGAGAGCGGAGAAAGAATTCCCTGTGCTGCTGACGCAGCAGGTGATGGGCGCTGATTCCCATGACAAAGAAGGCGGCGGTGACGAAGCCGGCGAGGACGGTGTGGGGGAACTGGTACAGCACATGGTGATTGGTGAGCAGTGCTCCGAAATCTATCATCTCCGCCCGGCCGTTCCGGAGCACATAGCCGACGGGGTTCTGCATAAAGGAATTGGCCACCAGGATCCAGAAAGCGGAGAGATTGCTGCCGAAAGCAACCAGCCAGATGGAAGCGGCGTGCAGCTTTGGCGGCAGTTTGTTCCAGCCGAAAATCCAAAGGCCCAGGAATGTCGACTCCAGGAAAAAGGCAGCCAGAGCCTCAATGGCCAAGGGAGCCCCGAAAATATCGCCGACAAACCTGGAGTACTCCGACCAGTTCATACCGAAATGAAATTCCTGTACAATGCCGGTAACCACACCCAGTACGAAATTGATCACAAAGAGTTTTCCCCAGAATTGGGCCATTTTCTTGTACTGCTCATCCTTTTTTAAGAGGTAGATGGTTTCCATCACCGCCACCAGGATGGACAGTCCCAAAGTTAAAGGCACAAAGATGAAATGAAAAGCCGAAGTGATGGCAAACTGCAGACGGGCAAGTAAAACCGCATCCATCATTTATCCCCTCTCATTCTTAAAATAATTATAAAGCTTAAAAAAAGATCTTTATCATCAAATCCCCCCTTTCAACCCCGAATCAGAGTCCTTACAGAGAGCCGCATCAGGCGGGCGGGTACCCGCCATCCTTAAGGCTTTTCCCGGGGGCCGGATGCGGCGGCTCACAAGAAGGGTTCATCGGGTTTTCTGTTGGCAAGGTATGTCTAGGCGGTTGCAGGGTGCCAGCCCAGGCCTGTCTGAAACTGTCCTGTTACATAATATACTGGATTAAAATAGAATATATCGAATAATGACTATTAACTTGAAATAATTATAAACCATCCCGGCAGGAAATGGAATACATAAAAGCGCTTTTGGGAGAGTAATTCATAATTATGCTCGCCTATTTCTGCGGAGAGTTTACCAACTCCTTTATCCCGGGAAAGTTGAAAAATTCACCAGTATGTATTGCCTGTTAGCTCCGCCAGGGCCTTTGACTGTTGCCACTTCGGTCAAAGTGGCTTATCATTAGAAAGCATACTCATTCTTGGAGGCACCTATCTTGCAATTTCCGCTCCTGATTCTGTTAAGCCTCGGCCACCTGGTAACCGACCTCAGTGGTGGAGTGCTTCCCATGCTGCTCCCGGTTCTTAAGGAGGAGTTTCACCTTTCCTATGTAGCCCTGAGCTTGATTATTCTGGTCGCCAACCTCAGTTCCTCGGTGCTCCAGCCCTTCTTCGGGGTCTGGAGTGACCGTGTTCCCAGCCGCTGGCTGATGCCCTTGGGGTGTTTTCTCTCGGCTCTGGGCATATGCCTGGCCGGATTGGCTACCGGCTATACCCTGATCCTGGCCGGGGTTTTCCTCAGCGGGGTGGGAACAGCTGCCTACCATCCGGAGGGATCGAAGCAGACTTTTCTCATCAGTGGTGAGCAAAAGGGGGTGGCCATGTCTGTATACTCTGTGGGTGGGAACATTGGCTTTGGGTTGGGACCCCTGGTCGGCACTCTCCTGCTCGCCTGGGGAGGGCACAGGGGGATGCTCGGCTTGCTGGTGCCAGCTGCGGTCACCGCCATCTTAATCAACGCCTTTCTTCCTGCCATTGCGAGGCGGGGTAAGGTCCTGCAGGCTTCCCGCCACCGGGAGCTAGATTGCCCGGACGGTGCCGGCCGGCGGGTTTGGGGCGCGGTTTTCCTGCTGGTGCTCATTGTCACCCTGCGTTCCTGGGTGCACATCGGGGTGACCACGTTTGTACCTCTTTATTATGTGGATTACCTGAAGGGGAGCTATCACTATGCCAGTTTTCTCCTCACCCTGTTTCTGATGGCCGGAGCGGTCGGCACCATTGCCGGGGGGCCACTGGCCGACCGGTGGGGGAGGAGGCAGATCATGCTCCTTTCCTTTTTGCTGGCAATACCCCCGGTCTGGCTGCTGCCGTATAGCCATGGGGCCTGGAGTGCCGTGCTCATGGTCTGGAGCGGCTTTGCCCTGATCTCCACCTTTGCGATTACCGTGGTCTATGCCCAGGAACTGATTCCGAACAACGTGGGGTTGGCTTCAGGGCTGATGCTGGGTTTTTCCGTAGGGATGGGCGCCCTGTTCGTGCTGCCCTTGGGAGCGGTGGCCGATGCCTGGGGGGTTCCGGCGGTGCTGAAGCTGCTGGCTGTACTGCCGGTGGCTGCAGTGTTGCTGACCCTTCTTTTGCCGGGGCGCCAGGCGGCCGGGAGAACCGCATTCCTGTCAGGGACTGAGCGGCCTTATTAAACCCAACTCGAACAGCATCCTTGCAAATAAAAGGGCGCGCAGGTGTGTTTTTAACTGCGCGCCCTTCGGATGCGGGAGTAAACAGGACTCTTCCTGAAAGCCTGATGATTAAAAGAACTTTTTCCCGTCCATGTATCCCTGCAGGTGATCGAGGGTCTCCCCGAAGCGCTGGAAATGGACGACCTCACGCTCCCGGAGGAACTTCAGACCGTCCTGCAGGTCCACATCGTCTGTGAGGTTGATCAGGTTCTCGTAGGTGGCCCGGGCCTTCTGCTCCGCAGCCATATCCTCGTGGAGATCAGCAATCGGGTCGCCCATGGTGTTGATGTAGGCGGAGATCCAGGGGACGCCGTTGGAATCGCTGGGGAAGATCCCCTTGTCCCAAATGGCGTAATAGCTCCCGAGATCCGCCCGCCTGATCTCTTCTGGGGTGGCCCCCTTCGTCAGCTTGTAGACCATTGTGGCGATCATCTCCCAGTGGGCCAGTTCTTCAGTCCCGATATCGGTCAACACCCCTTTCGCCCGGCCGGTGGGCATGCTGTAGCGTTGGGAGAGGTAGCGTATTGCGGCGGAAAGCTCTCCGTTCGGCCCGCCGAATTGGGTCAAGATGTATTTGGCCATCTTCAGGTCTTTTTTGCCGACGCGGACGGGGTATTCGAGCTTCTTTTCGTAAAGCCACATGATCGCTCCCTCCTCAGTACTCGATTTCCCACGGCCAGGGCTCCTCGACCCACCGCCAGGGCTCGCGGGCAGGTCCCGAGTGACCGTAGTTTACGAGGGGACCCACCTGCTCCTCGTAAGCCCGCCTGGCCTCGGCATAACGGGCGCTGAGCTTGTTGAAAGTGCTCAGGGCGGCTTCGTCATCCGGATGCGTATCCAGGTAAAGGTTGAGTTCTATAAGGGCGAACTCCAGTTCCTGGACCTCGCGCAGCAGCTTTAAACCTGGTTGGTCCATAAAACAACACCTCGCATTCGGCGATTTCTATACAAACTCTCGACGCCGGTAGGGCCAGTGCAGTTCGGGAAAGAGCGTTCCCTTGTGCAGCGCTTCCGAAAGGCTGAAAGATTCCCGGAATTTCTGAGGAGGCACGAAGGCTGTTGCCAGCCTGATCAACCTGTCTCCTGGAAAAAGCAGGGCTGCGGCTCCTTCACCGGGGCCTTTGGTATTTTTAATGTCGGTCATTTGACCAGCTCCCTTCGTGGACAGAATTGGTTGGCTAACTATGGAATGGTCTATTATGGCAATCCTGTTTTTCCAGTATATGCGAGGGGAATGTGAGTTGTGCTGACAACTCCCGTCTTGCTTCCCCGGTTGATCTGGCTTATGATTAAAAAGGTATCTTTACGGGTGGCTGCCGCTTGCGCTTACCTTTCCAGGGCAAGAGACACGGGTGTAGGACCTGTGGGGTGCGGTAACCGGGAGGAGTGCTATTTTGAAACCCGGAACAGCGGCAGTAATGGGTACAACCGGTAACTAAGGTGAGGGGATATAGAATGCCTGCAAGAAAAGGCTTCACAGCCGGATTGCGTTTTTTGCTGGCCTTCTGGGCGGCAAGGCTGGCGGCACTGGCCTGCCGCTTGATCGGTTATCCCGGGACATCGCTGCCCGGTGTGGTGGCCCTCAAGCTCTGCCCGGGTGTGGTGGAATTTCTCGCCTCTTACTACGAACGGGTGCTGGCCGTTACGGGCACGAACGGCAAAACCACAACCTCCAATCTCCTCGCCCACTTCCTGCGGGGGGCGGGCCTTGCCGTGGCCCACAACGCTGAGGGAGCCAACATGCTACCCGGGGTGGCGGCCGCCCTGATCCGGGATTGTAACCGGCTGGGGAGGCCGCGCAGCCGGGTTGCCGTCCTCGAAGTGGACGAGGGGAGTGTGGGCAGGGTGTTTCCTGCTGCGAAGCCCGTGATCGTTGTTGTCACCAACTACTTCCGGGACCAGCTTGACCGCTACTGGGAACTGGAAAGGACCACCGGACTGCTGCGCTCCACGTTGGCCAGTCTGCCCAAAGTAACCCTTATCCTGAACGCCGACGACCCCCTGGTGGCGGCGGTAGGCCGGGACCTGGCGAATGCCAGGTACTACGGGATCAACCGGGAAAATGGGCATAATGGCGGTGACGGGGAGTGTGCCGTTAATACCGTTGATAGCACAACAGGACCCTATTCAGGCGTTTCGGGAGAAACCCGGGAGGGCAGATACTGCACCTCCTGCGGGACGGAGCTGGTCTACCGCTACTTCCACTACGGCCAGCTGGGCGACTACTTCTGCCCCGGGTGCGGCTTCCGGCGGCCGGAGCCGGACCTCGCCGCGTCCTGCGTGGAAGAGGGAGAGCACCTGGACTTCACCGTCCGGGTGGGGGCGCAGACCCTCAAACCTGTATCAGCCCGGCCGGAGTTTAAGGCCGGGATGCATGGCGGAGCCGGGGACCAACCGGCCAATACCGTCCTTCACTTCACTGCCCCCCTGCGCGGTTTTTACAACGTCTATAACATTCTCGCCGCGGCTGCTGCGGCATCGGCCCTCGGCGTTCCCTTGGAGGCTGTCCGGAAATCCCTGCTTGATTACAGGCCAGCCACCGGCCGGATGGAGGAGTTCACCCTCGGTGGGAGACCCTGTACCCTGGCCCTGATCAAAAACCCGGCGGGGGTCAACGAGGTCTTGAAGACCATCCTGGAGACCGGCACCGCCAAGTCCCTGGTGCTGGCCATCAACGACCTGGCCGCCGATGGGCGGGACGTTTCCTGGCTCTGGGACGCTGACTTTGCCAGGCTGGCGGACGGGCAGGTAAAAAAGATCGTGTGCGCCGGGCTCCGGGCGGCGGACATGGCGGTTTGCCTGAAGTACGCCGGGGTTCCTCCGGAAAGGCTGATGCTGGCCCCCGGCCGGGCAGAAAGCCTCAGGGCGCTGGCGGAGCAGGAGGGGGAGGAACTGTTTGTCCTGGCTACCTACACCAACTTGTTCGATTACGCCAGGCTGCTGCGGCGGGCGGGAAAGGAGGGAGGCAAAAGTGCGTCTCAGGATCTGCCATCTCTATCCTGACCTCCTGAATCTTTACGGCGACCGGGGGAATGTCCTGATCCTCCACATGCGGGCGGCCTGGCGCGGCATCGAAGTGGAGCTCGACCAGATCTCCATCGATGACCGGGTCCGGTTTACTGATTACGATCTCGTCTTTTTAGGAGGCGGGGCGGACCAGGATCAGGGGCTGGTGAGCAGGGACATGGAAAGGAAGGGCCCTTTGCTTGTCGAGGCCGCCGAAGAGGGGGTCGTCATCCTCAGCATCTGCGGCGGCTTCCAGCTGCTGGGGCGCTACTACAGGGCTCAGGACGGAAGCGTGCTTCCCGGCGTGGGGCTTTTCGATATCTACACCGAGGCCGGCCGCAGGAGGCTGAAAGGCAATATCTTGCTCGACGCCGAACCGGACCTCCGGGAGGAAATGGAAATCTGCAGCCCCGGAGCCCTTTCCACCCTTGTGGGCTTCGAAAACCATTCGGGGCGCACATTCCTGGGCAACGGGGCAAGGCCGCTGGGAAGAGTGCTGCGTGGGAACGGCAATAACGGGGATGACCGGACGGAGGGTGCCCGCTACAGGAACGCCTTCGGCACCTATCTGCACGGTCCCTTTCTCTCGAAAAACCCGCACTTCGCCGACCTCCTCATAGCAAGGGCGCTGGCGCGCCGCCATGGTGCGGTGGCCCTGACTCCCCTTGACGACTCCCTCGAGTGGCATGCGCACAAAGTTATGAAAAAACGCCTGCAAAAGGGCTGCAGGCGATGATCCACACTACGGTGCAGCAAGATTCAAACCAAAACCGGAGGGCTGGATAGCGCGAACTTTTCCCTTATGACGGGATTTCATAAGGAATGATCTTGTTCTCCCAGGTGCGGAGCAGGAGCTGGTTGCCCCTTTTGGCGAGCAGGTAATTCGGGGCAATCGGGGTTTTGCCCTGGCCGTAGGGAGCGTTGATGATATATGTCGGCACCGCCAGGCCGGAGGTGTAACCCCTTAAGCTTTCCATGATGGCCAGCCCGTCGTCTACGGAGGTGATGAAGTGGCTGGTGCCCTTGACGTTCTTGGCGTGGAAGATATAGTAGGGCCGCACCCGGATCTTCAGCAGCTCGTGGTTGAGCTTTTTCATCACATGGGAGTTGTTGTTTACGCCCCGCAACAGGACGGCCTGATTTCCGAGAACCACGCCGGCGCGCACCAGCATGTCGCAGGCCCGCTTCGCCTCCGGCGTCACCTCCAGCGGGTGGTTGAACTGGGTGTTGATGTAGATTGGCGGATACTTCTCCAGCACCGCGCACAGCCCGGAGGTAACCCGCTGCGGCAGGGTCACCGGGACCCTGGTGCCCAGCCGCTTGATCTCCACGTGGGAAATTGCCTGGAGCTCCCCGAGCAGCCAGTCCAGCACCAGGTCGTCCAGCAGGAGGGCGTCTCCCCCTGTGATCAAGACGTCCCGGATCTCCTTGTTTTTGCGCACGTAGTTCAGCGCCCTCTCCAGGACGCGGCGCGGCTTGTGGCAGTCGACCCTGCCGATGTTGCGCCGGCGCTGGCAGTGGCGGCAGAACATGGCGCACTGATTGGTGACGTTGATAATCAGGCGGTCAGGGTAACGCCTGGTTATGCCGGGTGCCGGGGATGTCCAGCTTTCCGCCATGGGGTCGTCGGATCCATGTGTATCGGTGATTTCCTGCACCGAGGGGATGGATTGCCTCCAGAGCGGCCCGTGTGGCGCGTCGCACATCACCAGAGCCATATAGTAGGGGGAAATCGCCCAGCGGAGGTACCCGCTGACCGCAGCGATCTCTTCCCGGTCCTGATCGCTTAAAGGGACAAAACGCGCCAGAGTGTCTACGTGCGTTATCCGGTGCTTGAGCTGCCAGTGCCAGCCGTCCCAGTTTTCTTCAGTTGCTCCGAAAGCCTTTAAGATAGCCTCCCGTGCCTGTTCATACTGGTTCACCAGGTCAAACCCGCAGGGAATCGTTTCTCTTGCCGCAAGATAATCCTGGATTGCTTCCTTCAGGATTGCCGCCCGCTTGAGGGCCGCTTCTCTTTGATTTTTCATTGACTCCGGGTTAAGGATGTTTTCTTCCGGGCTGCTGTTAAATTCGATTGCCAAAGCCGTCACCATCCTTTCTGTTAATGACTTACTGCAGAAATGCTAATCTCCTGACAAAACAAAACTGCCTGGAACGCAAAAAAGCCCATGGCAGCCTGATTCGATCCTGGACCAACCGGCCTTTGGCCTTCCTTCCCACGCTTACGAGGTTAGCTGACGGGTTCGGGTCGCAAGGTAACCCTACCCAGCACTCAACCGGCTTTTTTCTGCCCCCCGGCTTTGCTATTTCCCGTCTTTCCGGGAGGAAAACGACATCATCGCACTTGAGTGCGGGGATTCACCCCAAAAACCTGGTTCCCCCGTTTCTCGTTAGAGAATTCAGCGTTACCAGTAAGATTTTTGTTTATGCAACGACAGTATACCATAGAATTAGGAGGTTGTAAATGCGAATCCCATAAATAGGAAATTATGCAAAATTGCCGTGTGCCTGAATTGTGGAACATTTTGTTATGCCCTGACATAAATTAACATTGCAGTAACCAATTTGTGCTAGAAGGGGGAGTAAAACGTGAGTCATCACCACCTCGTTAAAAGAGCTTTAGAAATAGACCTGGAAGAGATCAAGCATCTGGCGGCGGCTTGCCGGACGGCGCCGATCGCCGTACGTCATGTTCTTTTAGGTATAATCGGGGATGAAACCCGGGAGGCATGTATTTGGAACACTATTTTAGCCTATTATCATGAGGATATGATGCCTGCTTACCCGGATACGGGGGATATGTACGGGCCGCGCCCGCCCTACGGGGATTACGACCCTTACAAGGAGAAGGGCGACTACGGTAAGGCCAAACAGGAATGAGAGGAGGGATGAACGGTGAGCGTTGAAATGATGGACGGCACCTGGCGTGATCACATAAAGCATGTGCTGAAACTGGATGCAGAAGAAATTCCCCTTTGGGAACGCATCGCTGAAAGTGTTCCCACCCATCACCTGAAGCATGTGATCAGAATGATGATCAGGCGTGAGAAGGAAGAGATGGATTCCCTGCGGATGCTCCTCGATGAGTATAAGCGTGAACCGGGCTATGCTCCGGGCCCCGGCCCGGGATACGGTCCTGGTTATGACCCGGGATATGGCCCAGGCTTCGATCCGATGCCTTACAGCAAGAAGGACAAGGAAGAGAGGTAGTGCCGTTCGGGCGGAATGAAAGTCTAAGTAATGGGTCAACCGGCAGGAACACTGCCGGTTTTTTTGTCTTTTTCTCCGCCTCTACGGACTGGAGATGCGGCGCCTTCATTCCCGGCGCTGTCGGGCTCCTGTCGGCCGGCCTTTTACGGACTTCCCGGCGGTGCCGGCGGCGCGTTTTGCTCCCCGGCCGGCCTCGACGGAGACGCTGCGGCATTCCGGCGCTCGAGGGATCCTCCCGGCCGGGGCGCAGGGGGCAGAAACGCCAAAATGGGCGGGGAACAGAGGGAAGATGGTGAAAATTACCGGGATCTACTGCTTTTTCGGGATCATCGGGACGAAAGCAGGGGTATTCGGGACTAAATTACTAATCGAGATTTTCGATAAAAGAAATAACAAGCCAGACTCTCATTGGCCTGTTGAAAGGCCCGGCGAGGGAAGAAAAGTGCCGTGGCAAAAAATAAAGCGAAGGGCAAAGGAGGGATCACCGGAGGGCAAATTGAGATAAGTTAGATATAGTGAATTAGGAAGTTAAAAAGGTTTACTGAAAAACGCAGGGAAGCGCGAAAAACAGAATTTCAAGGAGGAAGAGAAAATGATTATCAACCACAACATCAGCGCTCTGAATGCCTGGCGTTCCTTGAGCGTAACCAACGGTGCCATGGCTAAGTCGCTCGAGAAACTGTCCTCGGGCCTCCGCATCAACCGCGCTGCGGACGATGCCGCCGGGTTGGCGATTTCCGAGAAGATGCGGGGTCAGATCCGCGGACTGAACCAGGCGGTACGCAATGCCCAGGACGGCATTTCCTTGATTCAGACCGCTGAGGGTGCCATGAACGAGACGCACAGCATCCTGCAGCGGATGCGGGAGCTGGCTGTCCAGGCGGCAAACGACACCTTGACCCAGGACGACAGAAACCAGATCCAGAGAGAGATCAACCAGCTTACCGAGGAAGTGCAGAGGATCGGCGTCACCACGGAGTTCAACACGCAAAGGCTCATTGATGGAAGCTACGCAAACAAGCAGTTCCAGATCGGGGCCAACCAGTCGCAAACCCTCACCGTCAGCGTAGGCGATATGCGGGCGGCTTCGGTAGATGCAGCTACTGGAGCAGTTCAAGACAATAGCGCGTTGAGGCTTGCTCTCAGTACCGGTAGTAATACAACTCAGATTACACTTGTTTATATTAATAGCAGCGGCCAGTTAGCGACAGCGACGGCGTACGCCGCCACGGTAACATCTCAGGCAGACGCCCAGAGTGCCATCACAAGATTTGATACAGCCATTAACAACGTTTCCACCGAGCGCGCCAGGCTGGGTGCCTACCAGAACCGCCTCGAGCACACCATCTCCAACCTCGGTGTGGCGGCGGAGAACCTGACGGCAGCCGAGTCGCGCATCCGTGACGTGGACATGGCGCAGGAGATGATGGCCTTCACCAAGAGCCAGATCATCATGCAGGCCGGCACGGCGATGCTCGCCCAGGCGAACATGATGCCGCAGTCTGTACTGAAGCTTCTGGGTTAATGATAAAATACCGGGCTGGCTGTTAACAGTCAGCCCAAATTCTCTTTCATTGGGATGCTTGTTTGATGATGGTCGGAGGTGCAGATTTTGAGTATCGGGGAAGTGATAGCTAAGAGCAGTCAAATTGCGGGCCAGGAGATAGGTCATCCTGGGGGTGAAAACCCTGCGATTAATAAAAAATCAGCTATGCAACAGGAGAATGCCGGTTTGCGTGAAACTACTATTAGCAGGGAGCAACTACAGGATGCAGCTAAAAAGCTAACCCGTGCCGCTCAGATTTTTGGATATAAGATTCACTTTAAAATCCATGACGCAACCAAACGGGTTATGGTGCAGGTGATCAACCAGGAGACCGGCGAGGTTGTCAACGAGGTTCCTCCCGAAAAGATCCTGGACATGGTGGCGGAGATCTGGCGCCAGGTGGGATTTCTGGTAGATAAAAGGGTGTAATATGCGGGTTGTGAGCTAAACGAATCAGGATGAAGACGTGGGAATGATTTGTATTCGGGAAAAACGAGGTGAAAACCCTTGATTTCTATAAACTCGATAAATTCTTTATACCGTATGCCGGGACTGGCGTCCGGATTGGATACGCAGAAGATTATCGACGGTTTAATGAAAGCGGCGCGGGTGCCTCTTGACGAACTGGAACAGAAAAAGCAGATCCTCCAGTGGCAGCAGGAGGACTACCGCACCATTAACAGAGCGCTCATGGATTTCCGTACGAACACCGCCTCACCATTGCGGCTGCAGGGCACCTTCCGGGTAATGAAGGCGACGTCAAGCGACGAGACGGCGGTAACAGCCGTGCCGGGCAGTAGCGCGCAGCCAGGAACGTACAGTATAAAGGTCAACCAGTTGGCGGAAGTGGCCAGCGACATAAGTACACTGACCCTTTCCGCCAGCAGCACGAGCAAAATCGATCCTAACGCCACTCTGGAAAGCCAGAAGGCCAAGTTTGCCCGGCCGTGGGGGGCCACCACGAGCCTTTCGTTCGCTATCACTACTTACAACCCGGACGGTACGCGTAACAGCAAGACTTTCACTGTGGACACAACGGTGGATACTCTGAATAGCGTACTTGCCAGGATCAATGCCGAGACAACCTTGGGGGTCACAGCGTTTTACGATGCAAGTACTGACAAGGTAGTAATTTCTACCACCCGGACCGGTGACTACCCCACCAATGAGATCGAAATCGCCGATGTCGTGGATACGTTCGCTTTGGGAACCCTAGCCCTTTCCTCCACTGCGCAGGGAAAAAACGCCATCGTGGATATCAACGGCCTTACGGGGATCACAAAGTATGATAACACCTTCACACTGAACAACATTACTTTTACCTTAAAGAAAACGACGGCATCCCCGGTGCTGGTAACGGTCACCAACGACACGGACAAGCTCTTCGAAACCGTGAAGAGCTTCGTGAACCAGTTTAACTCCCTGCTTGACACGATCAACAAGGAGCTGACCGAGGATCGCTACCCTGACTACCTCCCCCTGACCGAGGAGCAGAAGAAGCAGCTCACGGACAAGCAGATCGAGCAGTGGGAGGAAAAGGCGAAGAGCGGCCTCCTCAAGAACGACCCGATCCTGAGCGACATCGTCTACCGCCTGCGCCGGTCGCTCACGACCCCGGTCACCGGGCTCACGGTGTACGATTCCCTCTTCGACATCGGGATCAGGACGGGATACTACTGGGAAGGGGGGAAGCTGTACATCGACGAAGCGAAGCTCCGGGAGGCGATCAACGCCAACCCCGAAGCGGTGATGAAGCTCTTCACCACAAGCGCGCCGAACTTTGAGCAGCAGGGGCTCGGTGTGCGCCTCTACAACGAGGTCAATAATGCCATAAGCAGAGTCACGGCCCAGGCGGGCTCGCCCTATACTCTTGTGGACAACAGCTTCCTTTCCCGGAGCATCCGCGAGCTGGACGAGCGCATTGGAACGATGGAGGGGAGGCTGGCCCAGCTCGAGGACCGTTATTGGCGCCAGTTTACAGCCCTCGAACAGGCACTTGCCACCATGCAGGCCCAGAGCAACTGGCTGGCGGGCATGGCTGCTCAAATCGGCTCGGGGAAGTAAAGGGATCGAGGTGAAAAGATGGCAGTGATGAACCCTTACGAGAAATACCGCGAGGTTCAGGTCCTCACGGCTTCCCCGGAGCGCCTCGTGCTCTTGCTCTACGAGGGGGCGATCCGGTTCCTGGAGGAGGCGAGGTCAGCCCTCGATGGGGGGGACCTGGTGAGGGCCCACGAAAGGCTGACGCGGACTCAGGACATCCTGACCGAGCTCATCGCCGGGCTCGATTTCAGCTACGAGGTTTCCGGAAACCTCTACAGCCTCTACGACTACTTCCGGAGGCGCCTGGTGGAGGCGAACGTAAGGAAAGATCCAGCCGTTGTTCAGGAGGTGCTGGGGTTTTTGAAGGAACTGCACCATACCTGGCGCGAGGCCGTAGTTTCCCGAAAGGCAGGGGAAAGCAGTGAAAGCAAAGGTTGACGGCTGCTTCTTGCTTCTCGACGGCAGCGAAAGACAGGTAGCAAAGACCCTGCGGGAGGCGGGCCTGGAGGGAAGTGAAATCTGCTTCCCGATGCTACCCGATGCCAGCACTTCAAGGCGTACCGTTTGGTGGGCAAGCGCGGCGCGCCTGTTCAACGCCTTCAAGGCTAAAGGGCAGGGCAACAAGGTCTTCTACTGGGGGCCGCGGCGTTTCCTGCGCCTCTTCCTCCGCGAGGCTTGCCGCTGGGACGGAGGCACTCCGGTTCTTTGGTCACACTGGGAGCGCGCCCGGGAGGACGGTGTCTTGCGCTTTTACGGCGCCCTCGGGGCCTGCCTTCCTGATTCCTTGGCCAGGGAGATGAGCGAGCTACCTGTCTACCTGGGTAACAGGTTTTTCGCGGAAGCTTTCAAAGAAGCCCTCGCCCGAGCTGGGTACGATACGGTGTGCTGCGGAAGGGCATGGCCGAGCCCCCAAGAAGAACTCGGTGTCCCTAAGGGGAATCAGCGGATCACCTTGGCGATGATCGTCAAGGACGAAGAAGAGTTCCTCTCCGGCTGCCTCGAGCAGGCACTGCCCTTCGTAGAGGCGATTGTGGTGGTCGATACCGGCTCCCGGGACCGCACGCCTGAGATAGCGGAGCGCTACGGGGTGCGTCTTCTCCGCAACGAGTGGCGGGCGGACTTCGCAGCCGCAAGGAACACCTACCTCGAGGAGATCCGGGAGGGTTGGGTGCTCACCCTCGACGCCGACGAATACCTGACTCCGGAGGCAGGCGCCTGGCTGCGCCGCTTGGCCGAGCAAGGGGAACCGAAAGTCTACTATCTCCGTACTTACAACTACCAAAACGAATTCCTCCCTCACTTTTCGGACCAGGCGAACATCAGGCTCTTCTGGCGTTCCGGCGATATCCGGTACGCGGGCGAGATTCATGAGCAGCTGATAACCACACTCCCCAGAGAACTGGTCGGCGGGCCTTATGTTTTGCACTACGGCTATCTGCCGGGCGTGATCGCCGGGAAAAAGAAACCCGAGCGGAACGCCGGCATTCTGGAGGAGATCACGGAAAAGAAGGACTCGCCTTTCGACTGGTATAACCTCGGTCTTACCCTTATGGCCATGAACAAACCGGAAGAGGCCCTGCGGGCGCTCGAGCAGTACCTTGGCCTCGAGTCCCCAGAGGCCGTGCGGAACAGACCTTCGGCCTTATGGCACGCGGCGCGTGCAGCTTTGGCCTGCGGGAAGAAGGAGCAGGCCCTGGAGTACGCCAAAACGGCATGTGAAGCTCCCTTACCGGAATGCTACTTCACCAAGGCTCAGGTTCTGGAAGCCCTGGGCCGCACGGATGAAGCGATCGCAGCTTATCGGGAAGCGGCTGCGCTGCCCGATCCACCAGCGAGCCTTTACCAGATCTTCAACCAGACCGACTCTACCATCAAGCTCTGGCGCGCTAGTCTTGCCGCTGCATCCTTGCTGGAAAAGGAGAAGAGGTACGCAGAGGCCGAGCGCGAGTACAAGCAGGTGCTGGAGAGCGACGTGGCGAACGTTTTCGCCCTTCTCGGAGTAGCCAGGACAAAGCGCTTGCAGGGCAGGCCCCGCGAGGCAATAAAGTGGGCGCGGCGGGCAATTGAGGCCCAGCCTTTTGCTCTTGAGCCCCATGCCGAGTACCTGGAAGTGCTTCTGGCAGCCGGTAGTCTTTCCGAGGCCGGAAAGCACATTGCCTGTAGCGAGCTGTCGGCCAGCCTCAAGCACGGGTTGTGGCTTCGCCTTGCGGGCACGGCCGCCGAGGCAGAGAACTGGCCGATTGCCCTCGAAGCCTCGGAA
Organism: Clostridia bacterium; assembly: GCA_902812435.1. Classification (GTDB taxonomy): domain Bacteria; phylum Bacillota; class DSM-12270; order Thermacetogeniales; family Thermacetogeniaceae; genus DULK01. Next base: position 28,270 of record CADDZA010000006.1, on the reverse strand, counting down.
AAAGCCCTCGAGCACGGCAGCACGGAGGTTTCCGCTTTTGTGATTAAAACCCGTTCCCTTAAGGAACTCGGACGCCTGGACGAGGCTGAAGAGGTGCTCAAGGCGGCTCCGGCGCACCCGGAAGTCGAGAACGAACGGGGCTGCCTCGCTTTAGCGAAAGGCCTTCTCGATACCGCGGAAGTCTATTTCCGGGGTGCCTTGACTAAAGACCCCACCCACCGAGCAGCGGCCACCAACCTTGCGCAGGTTCTCGTCCTTAAAGGTAAAGTGGAGGAAGCACTGGACATTGTTTATCCCTTTGCCACTTTCAGTGAGGATAAACTGTTTTTTTCCAAGGCTGCTTTCCTCGCAGCGCGGTGCTTGAATTCGTTAAAGCGCTATGTCGAATCCCTTAACCTGCTTTCTCTGGTAGATGCAGCGGCACTAAAGCCTGGGGAATTGTTTGAATTGAATGTGATCAAAGGAAACGCCCACTTCGGCCTGGAGCAATGGCTCGAAGCAGCCGACTGCTACTTCGAGGCTTACCGCCTCAACCCGAACGATCCTGAACTACTGTACCGCATTGGACTGTTGATGCTTAAGCTCGAGCGTTGGGAAGACGCCGAAAATGCGTTTCTTAGTGCGATTCAAGCCGACCCCGGAAACCAGGAGGCAAACAACTTCCTGCAAATCGCGCGGCACATGCGTCTCCTGGTACAGGGCCGAGGGGGTCAGGTAAAGACCCTATGACATCTCGGTGGTTACTCGAGTACAGCAAAGAATTGAACGATTACCAGATTTATTCTGAAGAAGTCAGGGCAAGAGTCTCGCTTACCGCCTTCAACGTCTTTGCTTTGCGAGATAAACTTGTATTCAACCTGTTGTTTGAGGACGAAGAGCATCTGTACCCCGTCCTGTTCGCCGAACTGAGGCCTGCCGAGAAAAAGTTGATCGTTCCCTCATGTGTGCGCGCGATCGTGTCCGAAAGAGAAGTAGAAATCGTCAGGAAGAGGCTGGAGGAAGCAAATGTGAATCTCGGTGAGCACGCGACTATCTTCGTGGTTGAAGAAAGATCCTTCGTTGCGGAGTTACTAGGGAAATCGCATAATCCTCACCGAACCCCTTACCATGGGTTGAGCGATATCCGCACCCAGAAGAATACTTATCTTCTTTACAAGCAGATTGCGGATTGCCTCCGGGGCAAGGCAACGATCGTCCTGGATCTGGGTTGTGGCAGTGGATACGGCAGCGCGCTACTGGCAAAAAGCGGGTTATATGTAAGTGCCATCGACATCGACGAGCTTCCGGTCGATTTCGCCAAGCGTCTCTTTGTAGACAGGCCGGTATCCTTTGCCTGCCAGAGTATCGATGATATAGTTGACGCCGGCCAGAAGTTTGACGCGGTAGTGGCGTGCGAGGTTCTGGAGCATGTGGATGAACCGGAGACGCTCGTAGATAAACTTTTGCGGGCCGTAAGACCGGAGGGTTACATCGCTGTATGTCTTCCCTCCTGGAAGCATCACGGCATTGATCTCAACTCGGACCATCGTTCCAACTGGACGCTTACAAAAGCAGAAAAGTTTCTCAAAAGATTCTTCAGGATTGAGAGCACGTGGTCTATAAACTTTTCGCCAGATCCTGAACTGTACTCTATAGATAGAGCGACACCCGATCGGCAGGACGGCGAACACTTTCTTGTGTTCGGAAAACGGAGTGCACCGTCAGGGTTCAACACCTGCCCATACTCCGTACTGCTGGTATGCCACAATGTCCCACCTTACAAATACACCAGAACGCCGCTGGTCACCTGGAGGTACGCCCGAGAGCTGAAGCAGTTAGGCTACCGGGTAGGAGTTATCGTGCCCAACTTACCCGCGGAAGACTCCGGAAAAGGGGTGGTTTTGGAAGAGAAAGATGACATCTCTATCTACCGCGTGCCTCCGAGCCATTACCCGGATGCTTTTATCGAAGCCTTATTTTCTACCGACAGGAGAAAATTGCAACCCGTCGAGGCGGTATTCAACCATTTCCGCCCCGACATCGTTCACATGGTCGACTACGTGCTCTTCTCACCTCAGATTCTTCAGCTTGCCTCAGACTTTGGCGCCGCTGTTATCCGCCACATTTGCAATACCGAGGAAATCTGCCTCCGTGGGTCCCCCGTTATTCCGCACAGGTGCAACATATGCAGCGGTCCGGCCGACATGCTCACCTGCGCCGGGTGTATGCTCTCACGAGAGGTAGAGAGGAATGAGTTATTTTCTGCAAGAGACGGAAGCCTCCTGGTCGGCAAGCTTCACGGCTGGAACAGATATATCCGCTTCCTCTACGATACGGTGGTTGACGGCGTTATTTTCACGAGCACCGCTTTTCGGGACTATTTCACACGGTATCTTCCTATACCAGAAAGCAAGATTTACATCGTCCCCCACGGCTTACCGCCTGGAGCAAAACAAGCCAGCCAGAAATGCCGCTCCGGAGAGCGCGTGATTTTTGGTTACCTTGGAGCAATCGCTTTGCGTAAAGGAATCGATGCGCTGGCCCGGGCCTTCAAAGACCTTTTGCCGGACCGGGTAGAGCTTCAGGTCTACGGAAAGATCTGCGATCAGGCACTATTCGAGGAACTGCTTAACGTGCCTTGCGCAAATTACCTGGGAGAGTATACGCCGGACGATCTGGATGTCATTTTGAACGGTATCGATGTGGGCATTGTTCCGTCCCATTTCGAAACGTACTCTCTCGTGCTGCGGGAATTTCTCTCTCGGGGCATACCTGTGATTGCCACCCGCTTTTTTGGCTCCGATATCGTGCAAGACGGCGAGAACGGATTTCTTGTGGAGGTTGGCGATGCTGACGGGCTTCGGGAGAAGGTTATAGCGCTAGTACAGGATAGAGACCTTTTGCGCCGTATTAAGGCAGGAGCAGAATCCACCCGCATCCCAACTTTGTGGAGGGAAGTGGATGCCATCCACGGCATTTACCAGGAAGTTTACGCACGCAAGTATGGAACGAGAAAGCACAAGACATGCCCGGCTCAACGTACCGGCGGGCCCAGCGCCTCGGTGATCATACCCGTTTACAATAACTGGCAGTATACCCGCCGCTGCCTGGCATCTCTCGACGCTGCCGGCTACAGGAACGAGGTGGAAGTGATCGTGGTGGACAACGGCTCGGCCGACGAGACGCCCGTGCGGCTGAAAAACGAGTTTCCGTGGGTGAAAGTGATTCGAAGCCCGCAAAACCTGGGCTTCGCCGCAGCCTGTAACACCGGAGCAGCCGCCGCCACAGGGCAGTACCTGGTTTTTCTCAACAACGATACGGAAGTTGAGCGTGGTTGGCTGGAGGCTCTGCTGGCTGCCTGCGAGGCAGAGCACGGAGCAGCCATCGTGGGTTCTAAACTGCTTTATCCCGACGGGCGGATCCAGCACGCAGGCGTCGGTATATCATACGCCGGCACTTATCCCATACATTCAGCGCACCTTCGCTACGGCCAGCCGGACAGCGAGGATGCGAGATGCGAGGTGGATGCCGTCACTGGAGCTTCCATGCTCTTGCCCCGGGACGTTTTTTACGAACTTGGCGGGTTTGACGAAGTTTACAAGAACGGTTACGAAGATGTTGACATCTGCCTTAAGGCCAGGCAAAGGGGATACAGAATTATCTACGAGCCTGCTAGCCGGGCCATACATTATGAGAGCAGAACACCGGGGCGTTTTGACAGGGAATGGAGGAACATTAACATCCTCCACCGCAGGTGGCTTCCCTACGTAATAAGGCATTACCGGAAAAATTTGCCCTCCGAAAAATTGTGTGATGTCAGCCGTCCGCCGGTCAGCGTGGTTATCGTTACTTACAATTCGCTGGCAACAATAGCTCCGTGCATCGAGTCGGTGCTGGCAACCACAGCTGACGCGGACGAGATCATTGTAGTCGACAATAACTCCCGCGACGAAACTGCCTACTACGTTGAGTGCCTGAGAGAAGATCTCGGCTACAAGAGGATAAGGCTATGCTGCGAAATCCAGAATCTCGGGTACGCAAGAGCCGCAGCCAGAGGAGCTGAGCTGGCCACCCACGATTTTCTCATCTTTTTAAATCCTGACACGGTAGTTTTCCCCGGCTGGATTGAAGGCTTGATCGCGCCGTTAGCTCAAAACAACTCGGTCACTGTCTCTGGCCCCGTTTCCAACTATGCCGCGGGGCTTCAGAATGTGGCGCGGTATCTTCCGGAGGAAATTTTCGCCAAAGGCATGAGCGTCGCGCAACTGGCAGAATTTCTTCTCCAGGAACACCGAGATCGGCTGGTGCCGACGGATCTTCTCATCGGCTTCTGTCTGGCGGTCAAGAGATGCATCTACGAAGAGCTTGGGGGTTTTGACAAGGACCTTTTCTTGGGCAATGACGACCTTGATTTCAGCTGGCGGCTGGCGAGAGCAGGGTATCGGCAGGTTGTGGTGCCTTCTGTCTTCGTTTTTCACAAGGGGCAGGAGAGTTTTAACACAGAATCGGGCGCCAGGACGAAATACCTGGTGCAACAGAGCACCAATCAACTCTACGAAAAGCTTTACTCCGCGTATCGCGGCTCTCCACCCGATGGAAAAAGCCTTTGGGGGATAGAATGGTTTTCGCCGCAAAGGGACCTGGTAAGTGTGATCGTACCTGTATACAAAGACCTCCATGTTACAAAGAAGGTTTTGGAGACCATAGTGAGGCAAACCTCCAGGTCCTGTGAGGTGATAATTGTTGACAACGGTGGTGACGAAGAAACAGGCCAAGCATTGGCCAACTTCGCGGCAGGTCTTAACGGCAAGGTAAAAGTGATCCGCAACGAGGAAAACCTCGGCTATCCTCTGGCCTGCAACCAGGGCCTGGCAGCAGCGAACGGGGACTACATCGTGGTGATGAACAACGACGTGGTCGTCACGCCGCACTGGGCGAGCAGGATGATGGCTGCTTTTGCGATAGACCCCTCGATAGGGATCGTTGGCCCCCGCACGAATTACTGCGCTGGGGTGCAGATAGTAACAGAGTGTTCGTACGATGAAAGTTCGCTGGATTCCTGGGCTGAGCAGTGGTACCTCCAGCATGCCGGGAGCTTGAGGCAGACAAACCGTTTGATCGGTTTCCTCTGGATGATGAAGAGGGAGGTTGTGGAAAAAATCGGAGGCTTCGATCCCCTTTTCGGGATCGGCAATTACGAGGACGACGACTACTGCATAAGGGCCCAACTGGCGGGTTACAAGCTCGTTATAGCCGACGACGTATTCGTGCACCACTACGGAAGCCAGTCTTTCAAAAAACAGCCGGATGCATACGTGAAGCTTCTTGAGACTAATAAAATGCTTTTTGCCGGCAAGTGGGAAGTCGACTTTACCGGAAATAGTTACCGGCCCGACCAGGTTGTCGCCCGTTTAGCAGCAAAGAGCTTAGATAGGGACACTCTCTACATCTCGCTGGACTTCAGCGAAGTTTTCTCATCCCACGTGGAGCCTCTGGATGTTGGGTGCGCCGCGTCTTTCAAGATCATCCTATGCGTACCGGATCCCTCAGACACGAAACAGGCTTGGTTGCGCCTGGTCCGGGATTACCTCAAGACCTTCCGGCCCGACGAAGAAGTAGGGCTGGTGATCAGGGTGGAACCGCCAAGCGGCGACTGGTTCGTCAAAGTTGTCTCAGCAATCCAGGAAATGGCAAGGAAGGAAGGGATCGATCTCAACCGAAACGACCTGGTGGTGGAAGCGCGTAATATTCCGTCGAACCAGCGCGGTCGCTTGTACCGGGCGGCCAACGTCTTTGTGGCTCTGCCGGGGATACGAAAGCAGGCTCTGGTCAGAGAGGCGCAAGCGTGCGGGTTACACGTTCTGGACCTTGTGGATTTATCGGGGGTGAAGCTCCAGCTTGCAAAAGCTTCTAAAGATATTTGGAGAAAGAATTCGTAGGGTAAGGAGTTAGAGCATATCTTGCAGGTCATGCGGAAAAAAGCCAGCTTTCGGGATGCCTTAATTATTTTGTGCTGTCTTGGAACTTGGCCCGGCTGTATCCCATTTTATCAGCTGGAACGCCGGGCATTTTTCTCAGCATTTCGATATACCTGTTTTGACTCCCCGGGAAGCTATGCAAACCGTCATTCCAGTGTAAGACCGGCGCCCTGCTCGTCAAGTCAAATCATGGTTTTTAATAATATTCAAGGATGTTGTCTCCCTATTTTTTTGCTAAAGTTTTCCCAGGATGATTCGATATAATTAGTAATGAGTAACCATTGCTCGGTAGCTGCCGGAATAAACGCGACTCCTGCAACTTATAAAATCAAAGTAATTAACCTGGCTACAAAAACTACCAGTATGAAAAATAGCCTGAAGGTTGTGATCATGATCATGAACCCGGATTTTGATATATGGCTGACGGCAAGGGATCTTGCCCGAAGAATGCAAAAGATCACGGAGAGTATGGCGGAAAGGATCGACAGGGGAGAAGTCGATGATCTGGCTTCGCTGCTGAACGAGCGCCAGGAGATATGCGAACTGCTTGACAAATTGCGAGCCCGGCATGGTATCGCTTCCTGGGTGGCCGGAAATGAGTTGAACGATAACCTGCCGGATGATGCCGGGGCGGCCAGGCGGGAAATCGGTGAGATTTTCCGGCGGCTGATTGCGGATGATGAGAGGCTCCGCAGGCAATTGCAGGAAAAGATGCTCGCCGTGAAGCAGAAGCTGAGACTGGTAAGAAAGGCGAGACAGGCGCACCGCCTCTATAAGGGGAGTGCTGTGCCCGGCTGTGGTACCTTCGTAGACAGTATGCGTTAGTTCGCTTTTTTTGACGGAGTAATATACCTGTGCGGCTGCTGATTGACCAGATATGGGCAAAAATAGGCATCAAGCAGACCACCCCCTTTCTTAGTTCGAGAAATCACGTTTTCTTGAAGCCTACAGGGCTTACTGCATCACCCGGGTCAGGAAGGACCTTGTCCGGGGGTTTCGGGGATCCTTGAAGATCTGTTCCGGGGTGCCCTCCTCGACGATAAGGCCCTCGTCCATGAAGATGACCCGGTCGCCAACCTCCTGGGCGAACTTCATCTCGTGGGTCACCACCACCATGGTCATCCCCTCCCGGGCCAGGTCTCGCATGACCGAGAGAACCTCTCCCACCATTTCCGGGTCGAGGGCGGAGGTGGGCTCGTCAAAGAGCATCACTTTCGGCTGCATGGCCAGGGCCCGGGCAATCGCCACTCGCTGCTGCTGGCCGCCGGAAAGCTGGCTGGGATAGGCGTTGACCTTATCGCTCAAACCAACCTTCTCCAGCAGGGTATAGGCGACGTTTTTTGCCTCCTCCTGCTTCATCCCCTTCACCTTTAAGAGGGCCAGGGTGATGTTTTCCGTTACGTTCTTGTGGGGAAAGAGGTTGAAGCTCTGAAACACCATCCCGATCGACTCCCTGACCTTCGGCAGGTCGGTGTTTTTATCGGTCAGGTCGATTCCCTCAAATTCAATCGTTCCTTCGCTCGGCTCTTCCAGCATATTGAGGCAGCGGAGCAAAGTACTTTTTCCCGAGCCGCTGGGGCCGATCACCACGAGTTGTTCCCCTTCTGCCACGTCCAGGTTGATACCGCGTAACACCTCGAGCTTGCCGAATCTCTTTTTCAAATTCCTAACTTTGATGATGGCCACGGACGCCAAGCCTCCTTTCGGTGAAGTCGACCAGCCGCGAAATGCTCAGGGTCATGATCAGGTAGAGAAGGGCGACAAACATCCAGATCTCGAACGGCCGGAAGGTATCGGCGATAATGAGTTGCCCTGTCCGTGTTAGCTCAACATAGCCGATAACGACAAGCAGGGATGTATCCTTCAGCATTGCTATGAATTCGTTGCCAAGGGGAGGTACGATCCTCCTGAAGGCCTGAGGAAGAATGATGTAGCGCATCGCCTGCCTCGGCGTCATGCCAAGAGAGAGGGCTGCCTCCATCTGTCCCTTTTCAATAGATTGGATACCAGCCCTGAAGATCTCCGCAACATAAGCGCCGCTATTGATGCTGCAGGAGATCACAGCGGCCACAAAGGCGTCGATATGCGGATTTGTTTGAAAGAGAACGATGCCGAATTGTGACCGCAGGAGCATGTCTAATTCCTTTAAGAGTTGAGGGAAACCGAAATAAACAATAAAGATTTGCACCAGCAACGGGGTGCCCCGGATGAAATCCACGTAGCAGGTTGCCAGGAAGCGTATCACCTTGTGGCGGGATAGACGTCCCAACCCACCGATTAGTCCGAAGATACAGCCCAATCCAACGGCCAGTAATGTGATCTTTAGTGTCTGGTAGACTCCAAATCCGAAGGCCGGTAGTGCTTTGATGATTATGTCCAATGTTCCGCAGCACCTCACAAGATATAAATAATTAGAAAAGGTGTACGCGGCTGAAGCCGCGTACACCGCAACATTGATGGGATTATTTACTTTTTCGGCTCGCCGGGCAGGAACTCCGGCGGCTTTTCGCCGAACCATTTTTCATATATCTTTGCAAATTCGCCGCTCTCCTTGAGTTTCATCAGCCCTTCGTCAATCATTTTCTTCAGCTCCGGCTTATCCTTCGGGATGGCGATCCCATAGAATTCGCTGGAGAGAAGGTCACCTACAAGTTTAAAGTCCTTGCCACCGTTTTGCTTGATGTAGTAGGCACTGACGGGCAGGTCGTTGATCAGGGCATCAGCACCCCCGTTTTTCATTTCCATAAAAGCCTCGGTCACATGGTCGAAAGTCTTGATGGTGGCGCCGGGGATCGTTTTGGCCATATCTGCACCGGTTGTCCCAATCTGGACGGCAATGCGCTTTCCTTTCAGGTCGTCAAAGCTCTTAATGGTGTTGTTATCCTTGTTGACGGCTATTGCCAGCCCTGACTGGTAGTACGGGATGGAGAAGTCAACCTCTTTCTGACGGTCTGGTTTAATAGTAATGGCAGAGATAGCCATGTCAACATTCCCTGTTTTGACGGCAGCTATAATTCCATCGAATCCCATGTCCTTGATCTCCGGCTCAAAGCCCTGAACCTTACCGATAGCCCGGATCAGATCCATGTCGAACCCTACATAATCATTCTTTTCAGTATCACGCATCTCGAACGGGGCGAAAGCAGCTTCTGTCGCAACGCTGTACTTTTTGACACTATTCGCCTGGTTGTTCCCAGCCGGGGTGCTTGTCTGCTTGGAGCCGCATCCGGCGATCAGGGTGCCCAACAAAACCATCAAAACCACCAGTAAAACCACCAACACCTGTTTACGAAAATTTTGCAAGATTTTCCCTCCCCAAGTCACTTTTTTGCTAAAATAGATAGTATAATTATTCACTTATTTTAACAAAATTCCTGCTTTTTACGAGGAGAAAATTTTAGGTGAAACATGTTCCGACAAAGGAATTTATTGCCGATACGGCTTTACTTGGCGTAACATTTGTCTGGGGAACGACTTTTCAGCTTGTCCACGACGCCCTGGCAGATATCGGGACATTTCCCTTTCTTGCCCTTCGTTTTCTGATCGCCGTGCTTTGTCTGGTGCCATTCCACAAAGGGGAATGGCACTGGCACCCGGCCGCCTGGCGCGCCGGCCTCTATCTTTTCGGAGGCTACGCCTTTCAGACCCTGGGCCTGCTCTGGACGACGCCGGCCAAGGCAGGCTTCATCACCGGCCTCAGCGTCGTCCTCGTGCCTCTCCTGGTGGCCCTGAAAACGAAGCGGCTTCCGGATCGGGGCACCGTTACCGGCGCCATGCTTGCCGCGGTTGGTCTTGGCCTGCTGACCCTGGAAGGAAGCTTGTTACCCGGTAAAGGGGATCTACTGGTTTTCTGTTGCGCGGTATGCATTGCCCTGCAAATCCTTTCGGTGGAAGAAGCATCTCGACACATGGATCCCCACAGCCTCACGGTAATCCAGCTGGGGGTCATCTGCCTGCTCAGTTTCGGCCTGTGGGGTGGATTCGGGGGCTCCTTCCGCCTGACCCCCCGGGTTCTCTGGGCATTGCTGATCACCTCGGTTCCGGCGACCTCTCTGGCGTTTTTGATCCAGGGATGGGCGCAGCGGTTTACCACACCCGCCAGGGTGGCGCTGGTGTTTTCCATGGAGCCGGTCTTTGCCGCCCTCTACAGCTACTGCTTCGGGAGCGAGGTCTTTACCCCGCAGAAGCTCATCGGCAGCGCCCTGGTTTTCCTGGGGATTGTTGCGGGGAGCGTCCTTCCGGGGAGTCCGTTAGCTGCAGATAGCCGGCCAACCGGCGCTCCGGTTGGCGGAGCAGGGCTTCCGGAGGCGGGTCCGGCTGAGACCGGTCATTTTACAAAACGCCGGATGTGATGGTGTTGTCAATGAGGCCGTAGGTGCTGTATAATATCATCGTCAACAATACAGTGCTGATGTAGCTCAGCGGTAGAGCAGCGCACTCGTAATGCGCAGGTCGTGGGTTCAAATCCCACCATCAGCTCCAGAGAAATCAAGGCTTCCGGGGATCCCTCCGGAAGCCATTTTTGTCAGTTGCCGCCCATTTGCTAAAACAACTTTCCGTATTGATTGAGTATTGCATCCTCGACGCCGGGGATGAGATGGGAATAGAGATCGTATGTAATTCGTATCGAGCTATGCCCCAACCTGACCGATACCACCTTCATATCAGCACCGGCTTTCAGCATCAGACTTGCATGGGTATGGCGAAGGCAGTGGAAATTCAGCTTCGGTAACCTGATACGCTCCACAAATTCAGGGAACCAGCTGCTTGGAGCATCGGGATGGATCGGCTTTCCGTTGGGCTGGCAGAAGACCAGGTCGTGATCCTCGTATTCTTTCTCATACATGAGCCTGAGCTCTATTTGATTTTTCCGGTGCTCCCCAATATAAAAAGAATGTCAGAATTAAATTTCTTGTTCTTACGGAAATACTTGAATATACTAAAATTAAATATTGTGTTCAACCAGGGGGTGAAATCGGGTGCGCCATTCTTTTAATATCCATTTAGTCCCAGAAGAAGACGGGCGGTGGATGGCGGAGGTTCCAGCTCTACCTGGGTGCGTCACTTGGGGTAGCACAAAAGAACAAGCAATTGAGCGAATCAAAGAAGCGATTGAGTTATATTTGGAAGTGTTAACAGAAGAAGGAAAACCAATTCCAGAGGATTATAGCGATTATGCTAAAATTGAGGTGGCTCTGTGAGCCGATTACCACGAATTACCGGTTTGGATTTGATTAGAGTGCTGAAACGAATGGGATTTTATGTATGCAGAAAGAAAAGTTCCCATCGATTTCTTCGTCACTTAAGCGATCCAGAACGTTTTGCGGTAGTTGCTGTTCATAGTGGTGAAACAATCACAACCAAAACATTAGCAACAATTCTTAAAACTGCGAGAGTTACAATTGAAGAGTTGAGGAATCATTTATGATATGTCTCAGGGGGGAAGCGGCGAAGCGGGTGCTTGAGCGTGCTGCGGTTGAAGGCAGAAGGAAGGCGCGGGCTTGATCTGGCGGGGTGTTTTTATATCGATGCTCCATTGCATTAAGCAAGGTGTTAGAAGCCTTTAGCTTGCACTAAAATGGCATTTACTGGTTTAATTAATGTAGGAAAACGGGATGAAAACAACTCGCTATTTTCGAGAACAGGTTCTGCGCAAACGACCATAAAACGGCAACCTTGTCGGTATAGACATCGATCAGGCCAGCAAGTTTGTGAATTTAACCAGTCTGGAAACCAAAGCACTGCCGGCAGGCAAGTATCAGATACTGGCATAGGACAGATTTCTCTGGTAAAAGAAACAACCACCGGGCACACGCGTGCCCGGTTTATGTTTTAAACCCAAAAAAGGACTTGACAATATGCATTTATTTATAAAGTATCGTATCATCGGATGTGATAAGATATTCAGCTTTGCGGATTTTTACGTTTGCAGGGAAAAAGAAGTTATTGTCTAATATAGGTTTAGGCTAGGAAATATATTGCTGCATAGGGAGAGCAAGCCAGATGTGATTATCCCTATAACGAAGGAGCGATCAAAGTGCTGATCATTGACCGGTTTGAAGGGGAATGGGCTGTAATAGAATTTGGTGATAAGATCTTTGATATTCCCAGAGCCCTTTTACCAAAAGAGGCAAGGGAAGGGGATGTTATTCAAATGAGCATCTCTATCGATAATCATGCCACGAAGGACAGAGAAGAAGCGGTCAGAAAGCTTGCAGAAGAACTATTCGAGGAGTAGGAGAATAGCGTAATTTTAGATGGAAAGAGAGATTCATATGTGGCGGAAAACACTCTTGCCTATCCTTTTAGCATTCCTGTTGATCCTTTCAGGCTGCGGGAGCCATGCCGTAACCCAGGACCATCCATCGACTCAGTCAAATACAACCGAAACTGCTCCTGGTTCTCAACCACCCAACGAGAACAACAGGCAAGTTTCAACCTCCGGCAAGCTGGCCGTCCACTTCATCAACGTCGGCCAGGGGGATTCAATCCTGCTCCAGCTTCCTGACAGGCAAACAATGCTTGTTGATGCCGGGCCGAACGAAGCCGGCTCTGCTGTGGTTTCCTATCTTCAGGAACAGGGGGTCGAAAAAATCGACTACCTTGTGGCAACGCATCCCCATGCAGATCACATCGGTGGTATGGATAACGTCATTCAGGCGTTTGAAATAGGTAAAGTATACATGCCCCGGGTGACGACCACCACCGAAAGCTTTGAGAGTGTCCTCCGTTCTCTAAAGGCAAAGGGCCTGAAAATAACCCCGGTAAAGGCGGGTTTGACCATACTCGACCAGAACGCCCTGAAAATAAGCTTCGTCGCTCCCTGCCGTTCGGGTTATGAAGACTTAAACAACTGGTCGGCGGTGCTCAAAGTCAGGTACGGTAGTACTTCTTTCTTGCTAACCGGCGATGCCCAGGCCGAATCGGAGCAGGAAATGCTTGCCTCAGGGGCGGACCTCAAGGCCGACGTGCTCAAGGTCGGCCACCACGGGAGTTACAGCTCGACAACCCGGGCTTTTCTGAAGGCCGTGTCTCCGAAGTACGCCGTTATCTCCGTCGGGGCGGGGAACGACTACGGTCACCCCCATAGGGAGACCCTGGCCAGGCTGGCCAGTGCAGGGGTCAAGGTCTACCGTACCGACCGGGACGGAACTGTAATGTTTGTAAGCGACGGCAAGACCCTTACGGTCAAGTATTAAAGGCGCAAAGCCAATCATGTTTAGTAATTTCGGTGGATTGCGGAGACCCTTAATTTATGAAGCTAAATTGGTATGGATAACTTTGACCCCGGAAGTGAACAGGGAAAAAAGCTGAGTATATGCTGAGTGCACAGAAAGCATGGCTATCGGAGGTTGTTGCTCGTGGTTGATGAGTATGACGGTGGGGATAAGAGGAATATTGAGCAGTATGAGCATAAGGGAAAAACAAGGCTGAACAATCCGCCGGTGGGGCTGGTAACACCGCAAACCGACAGGGAATCCGGAAAAAAGACTTATAGCTATGACCCCCATATTGACCCGTCCCTGCAGTGGGCAGGAAAGGCCGAGCATACCTCTTTTGAAGTCCCGACTGTCTCACTTCATGTTCATGAAAAAATTGACCCCAGAAGGATAATCGACCAGCTGAGAAACTACCAGCGGCCGGAGATTGTACAGCTTTCTTTGTTTGAAAGAAAAGATGAGTACCTGCCTGTGCGCGAAGCGGTGGAATTTTACAAGCACCGCCATAACTGGACAAACCGCCTGATTGCTGGTGATTCACTTCTTGTGATGAACTCCTTATTGGAGAAAGAAGGCATGGCGGGCAAGGTGCAGATGATTTACATCGACCCACCGTACGGGATCAAGTACGGCTCCAATTTCCAGCCTTTTGTGAACAAGCGGGATGTCAAGGACGGCAAGGATGAGGACCTGACCCAGGAACCGGAGATGATCAAGGCCTTCCGGGATACCTGGGAACTGGGGATTCATTCGTATTTGACTTATCTGCGCGACAGACTGCTTTTGGCGAAAGAACTGCTGCACGAGAGCGGGAGCATTTTCGTGCAGATAAGCGATGAGAACGTGCATCTGGTCAGATGCCTGATGGATGAGGTTTTTGGTAGGGAGAATTTCATTGCTACCATCAATTTTATAACAACAACTGCAAGGGGAGCTTTTTTCCTTGATTCTATTTCTGACTATATATTATGGTATGGTAAGCGCAAGGAGATTACCAAATTCCATAAGCTCTATAAGCAGAAGGGTGACGAAAGTGAAATTGGACAGTATGAATTCGTTGAACTAAAAAACGGAAAAATTGTTAATATATCAAAAGCTAAACCTGATGAAATTGCTTCAGAAAGGTTTGCTCATTCTGACACTACCAGTCAGGGTGAAACAGAATCAGGTATTTTTGAGGTTGTTTTCAACGGGAAGTCGTACTATCCTCCGAAAAATAGGCATTGGTCAACGACAAAAGAGGGGATGTACCGATTAATTAACGCCAACAGAATTTTTGCAGTTGGAAATAGGCTCCGATATAAACGTTATTTGTCAGATTATCCCGTATTCCAATTGACAAATAGTTGGGTTGATACATCAATTAGTGGCTTCGGGGAACAAAAAAAATATGTTGTTCAAACGCTCCCGTTGGTCATCCAACGCTGCATGCTCATGACCACCGACCCGGGCGACCTGGTCTTCGACCCTACCTGCGGCTCGGGGACTACCGCCTACGTCGCCGAGCAGTGGGGGCGTCGTTGGATTACCTGCGATACCTCTAGGGTAGCCATCGCCCTGGCCAAGCAGCGGCTCATGACGGCGGTTTTCGACTACTATGAGCTTGCCCGCCCGGAAGAGGGAGTGGGAAGCGGTTTTAAATATAAGACCGTTCCGCATATCACCTTAAAATCCATCGCCAACAACGAACCGCCGGCCGAAGAAATTCTCTATGACCAGCCATACATTGATAAGAAAAAGATCCGTGTCACAGGTCCTTTTACTGTAGAAGCCGTACCTGCCCCGACCGTTAAGCCCCTGGATGATGTGAGCGAAGATGAAGGGGCATCCGATACATCGGTGGCCCGTTCCGGTGAGACGCTGCGGCAGGCCGAATGGCGACAGGAGCTTTTGCGAACCGGTATTAGAGCCAAAAACGGCCAGCGCATTGAGTTTACCAGGGTAGAGCCTTTCCAGGGTGCAAGATGGATTCAGGCTGAGGGTGAAACAAAAGAAGATGTGCCCAAACGGGTCTTGATTTCCTTTGGGCCGGAATACGCGCCGCTAGAGCAAAAACAGGTGGAGCAGGCCTGGCAGGAGGCGCGGATGTTCCGGCCGGATATGTTGCTGTTCTGCGCCTTCCAGTTTGATGAGGAGGCGGCGAAGGACATCGATGAGTTGAAGCCGGAGATTGCAGGCATGCAGCTCTTAAAGGTGCAGATGAACGCCGACCTGTTTACCGAGGACTTGAAAAAGAAACGTTCCGGCAACGATAGCTTCTGGCTGATCGGCCAGCCCGACGTCAAGGTGAAGAGGATAACCAAGGGTAAGGATAAAGGCAAATACCAGGTGGAAGTGTTAGGCTTTGATTACTACAATACCAAAACCGGCAATGTGGAGTCGGGCGGCAAACATAACATTGCCATGTGGATGCTTGACACCAATTACGATGGGCGAAGCCTGTTCCCCACCCAGGTCTTTTTCCCGATGGCCGGTGCCAAGGAAGGCTGGGCCAGGCTGGCGAAAACCCTTAAGGCAGAAATCGATCCCGAAAGAATTGAGGCATTTCGGGGAACGGTAAGCCTGCCGTTCGAAGCGGGCACGAACAGGACGATTGCTGTTAAAATCATTGACGACAGGGGGATTGAAAGCCTGCGGGTGATCAGGCTTTAAGAAGGAACCATGGGCGGTCAGAAAGTCATAGATAAACTGATCATCAATTCGCCTTATGAGGAACCAAGGTTTTACTGGCATTACGATAGAGAAACGAGGACCTTTGAAAAACGGGAGGGCAGGAGGCCTGCCGGCTATGTCGTCGCTTCGGAAAGCAGCAAATCCTTTGACGACCCCGGCGTATTTGTGCCCATAAAACTGGTAAATGAGATTCGCCCCAGGGTAAAAGCATGGCGGGAAGCAGGGTATCCGGGGGTGACAGGGATTACCAGGCGGTTGCTGACCTACTGGCAGGACCCGGAAGAAAGAGCGGAGAGGCGTTTCTTTTTCTGCCAGCTCGAGGCTATTGAAACGCTGATTTGGCTGGTGGAAGCGCCCGATGCCGAAAAAGTGGGCATCCAGATTCCATCGGACGGTGGAGAGTTTAAGCGGTTGTGTTCTAAGATGGCCACCGGCTCCGGCAAAACGGTTGTCATGTCCATGCTTATCGCCTGGCAGGTACTCAACAAAGTGGCTAACCACCGGGATACCCGTTTTTCCAAGCACGTCCTTGTCGTTGCCCCCGGCCTGACGGTAAAGAGCAGGCTTCGCGTATTAAACCCTTCTGATGTAAACAACTATTACGAGGTCTTTAATATTGTTCCGCCGGGACTTATGGACTCCCTCCGGCAGGGGAAAATCCTGATCATCAACTGGCACGCCCTGGCGTGGGAGGACGAGGAAAAGCTCAAGAAAAAGAAGAGCGTGGACAAGCGCGGCGCAAAGAGTGACGAGGCTTATGTCCGTGAAGTACTGGGAGATATGGCCGGTGCCAGGAATATCATTGTGATTAATGATGAAGCCCACCACGCCTGGCGCGTCAATCCAGAGCTCAAGGTAAAAAGGGAATTCAAGGAACAGGAAGCCCGGGCGACGGTATGGGTTGGCGGCCTTGATCGTATCCACAGGGCAAGGGGAATTTTGTGTTGTTACGACCTTTCTGCTACACCTTTTGCCCCGTCGGGAAAAAGGGCCCAGGAAGAGGCCTTATTCGGCTGGATTGTCAGCGATTTCGGTTTGAACGACGCCATTGAATCCGGGCTGGTAAAGACGCCGCGCGTTGTTATACGAGACGACTCGGCCAGGACGCCCGAATTAAAATCAAGACTTTATCATATTTACATGGATCCTACCGTTAAGGGAGACATTAACAGGAAGGCGCGGGAAAGCGAACCGCTACCAGACTTGGTCACGAATGCTTATTATCTTTTAGGAAAGGATTGGCTGGAGACCAAAAAGGCATGGGAAAAAGCCGGGCAGAAAGTGCCTCCGGTAATGATTACGGTTGCCAACCGCACTGAAACGTCGGCCAGGATAAAACACGCCTTTCTCCATAACGAGATCATGATTCCCGAGTTGTGCAATCCTGAGGGTATCTTGCAGATCGACAGCAGAGTTTTAGACGAAGCCGAGTCGGGCGAGGAAGCAATTTCCGTTGACGTTAGCCCGGACGATCAGGAAGACGAAGCCCCCGCTAAAAAATTGACTAAAAAAGAACAGGCGGAAATCTTGCGCCAAACAGTTGACACTGTCGGTCAGGTCGGGAAACTGGGCGAAAAAATTCAAAATGTGATTTCCGTCGGTATGCTTTCAGAAGGCTGGGACGCCAAGACCGTAACCCACATTATGGGCTTGCGCGCTTTTTCCAGCCAGCTGCTCTGCGAGCAGGTGGTAGGAAGGGGGCTGAGGCGGGTCAGTTACGATGTTGGTGAGGATGGGCTTTTTGAGCCGGAATATGTGAACATTTTCGGAGTACCTTTTACCTTCTTACCTCATGAAGGAGGAGAAGACGCCCCTCCACCGCCGCCGAAGCCGAAGACGAAAATTGAGCCGGTACCGGAAAAAATGGAACACGAGATATCCTGGCCCAACGTCATCAGGATAGATACGGTTTACAGACCGAAGCTTACCCTTGATTTAAACAGGGTAGAACCGATTGTGCTGGATCCTTTTGAAAGCATTACGGAAGCGGAGCTGGCTGCTATTATAGCGGAGAAGCCTAACCCTGCCTTGTTATCGGACATTGATCTGAAGCAGATCGCTGAAAGGTACCGTACCCAGACTATTATTTTTGAAACGGCAAAGAGGATCTACAACGTCGAAAAGCCCAACTGGAAAGGAAGCAAGGAGCTATTTCTCGCCCAGCTTATAAAAATTGTGGGTGAATTCATCGAATCGGACAGAATTGTGATTTCCAGCGAGCGCTTCAATACTTCGGCAGAGCGGCGCAAGGTGTTGATTATTCTTAATATGAACAAAATAATTCAGCATATCTGGAATGCAATAAAGGCTGAGAATTGTGAAAAAAGGGTTCCTGTTTTTGATAGTGAGAATCCTATCCGTTCCACTTCCGACATGCGGGCATGGTATACCAGCAAACCCTGCGAGTGGACGCAAAAGTCCCATATCAGCCATGTGGTTGTGGACAGCACCTGGGAGGCAACAGAGGCTTATATTATTGATAAACACCCTGCCGTCAGGTCGTTTGTGAAGAATGACCGTTTAGGATTCTACATTGTTTACAATTACCAGGGGGTTGTACGCAAGTACTATCCGGATTTTATCATCAAGCTCGTAAATGGAGAGTATCTGGTCCTTGAGGTAAAGGGAAAAGAAGATGCAGTAGCCAAAACCAAACATGCCAGCCTTGCCGAGTGGGTGGAAGCGGTAAATTCCCACGGCGGATTTGGCAGGTGGAAGTGGGCGGTGTCGTATACTCCGGGAGATCTGGAGATGGTAATTCGAGAAGCCACAACAGATAAAATATAACATGCGGCCATAAAGCCACCAGTTCCGTATCAGTTGGAACAGTAAAGGTAGGGCAGTGAAGGGGAAATAAGAGAAAGGCACAGGAGAGGATAGCCTGGCCGGGCTGTCCTCTCCTCCTTTTTATGTAGTCCTTATTTTACCTGCCTCAAGAGGAAAGCTTAATCAGTGAAGGTTTCTCAGCTCCATTTTCATGTCGGACGTTTACTTGAAGCCGGCGCGGTGAAGAATAACAGTAAAACTAGGATCAAGGAGGAGTTGTTCAGATGGCGAGGATCATGATTTCACCGGGCCGCTACGTCCAGGGAAACGGGGCAATCCGGTTGATCGGGGAAGAGGTGAAGCGCCTCGGGTCACGGGTCCTGGTGGTCGGGGACAGGATAGCCCTTCCCCTGGTCAGGGAAGCTGCCGCAAAAAGCTTTGAAAAAAGCGGGGTAACAGCCCAGTACGAGACCTTTGGCGGCGAGTGCTCGATGGAGGAGATCGACCGCCTGAAGGATCTGGCCGAAGCGGCGGGGACTGAAGTGGTAGTCGGGGTCGGGGGCGGCAAAACCCTTGATACCGCCAAGGCCGTGGCTCACTTTGCCGGTTTGCCGGTTGTCGTTGCACCGACCATCGCCTCTACCGATGCGCCGTGCAGCGCCCTTTCAGTCATCTATACCCCTGAGGGGGTGTTCGAACGCTATCTGGTGCTGCCACGAAACCCCGACCTTGTGCTTGTGGACACGGGGATTGTAGCCAAGGCCCCCGTACGGCTGCTTGTTTCCGGCATGGGAGACGCCCTGGCAACCTGGTTTGAGGCCGATGCCAGCGCCAGGTCCTATGCAAGGAACTTGCCCGGAGGAAACAGCACGGAGGCAGCCCTCTCCCTGGCCAGGCTGTGTTACGAGCTGTTGATCGAACACGGCCTGCGGGCAAAACTTGCCGTGGAAAAGGGCGCTGTGACGGAAGATGTCGAAAAGATCGTCGAGGCAAACACCCTCTTGAGCGGCCTGGGCTTTGAAAGCGGCGGCCTGGCCGCTGCCCATTCTGTTCACAACGGGCTAACTGCATTGGAGGAAACCCATCATTACTACCACGGCGAGAAGGTGGCTTTCGGCACAGTGGTGCAGCTCGTGCTGGAAAACAGAAGCAACGAAGAACTGGAGGAGGTCCTGAGCTTCTGTCAGTCTGTGGGGCTCCCTGTGACGCTGCGTCAGATCGGCATTACCGACGCATCACCCGAAAAAATCAGGAGGGTTGCGGAAAGCTCCTGCGCGGAAGGGGAGACCATCTTTAACATGCCCTTCCCGGTCACCGCCGAGATGGTCTACGATGCCATACTGGCGGCGGATCGCATCGGAGAGCAGTATCTGGCCTAGAAAATCAGTGACCCGCATATGGTGATGCTGTCGCTGCGGTCGGCAGCATTTTTTTATCATAGCGAATAAAAACCGGCAACATTTTTTCTCTACCCTGAAAATATGTTCCGGTTTATCCTTGCGCTTGCTCCCGGACTTCGGTTCGCCTGCAAGGATAAACCGCTATTTTCATTCTTTTGATGTGCCGTACGTGCGGCATGAAGGTCTGAGCTGTTATAATGATATTGGCTCGCGGTCTTTCCCGGTAAGGAGGAAGGGCCAGCCTTTATTTCGTCCGTCAGTAATAATTTCAATGAAGGTGATAGAGGTGCGGATCGGCCTTGTCAGCGACTCCCACGGAGTACTGCACAATCTGAAGGATGCGGTTTGGAAGCTGGTTCACAGGTGGCACGTGAATCTGCTAGCCCACCTGGGGGACGAGTGCGAGGATGTCGATGCCGTTAAGGACGTAGGGTTGGACATCCTGCAGGTGCCGGGGGTTTACTGCCGGCACTATCAGGCCACTGACGTTCCCAATCGTATTATTAAAGAGATCGAGGGCCGGATGGTGCTCTTCACCCACACCGCCAGGGCTCATGAAAATGACCTTCCCGGTGACCCCGACCCGGAACAACTGGCCGCGAATGGAAAGGTAGATGTGGTGGCCTACGGCCACACCCATATCCCCGAGGCGAGGGTGGAGAACGGCGTCCTTTGGGTCAACCCCGGTCATCTGAAGGATGCCGATAAGAAGGGGCACGCCCCGAGCTTTGCGGTGCTGGATATCGATAAAGACACCGCCAGGGTGCTCCTGGTTGACCTGAAGACGGGAGATATCTTCGACTCCTGCGATATGGAAACTGTCTGAAAGCGATAAGCGAGACGTGCATAGTCCGGCGCGCGGCGTTTATTTTTGCAACCCTTCTCTCCGCGTGTCTTTTTTTGCGTCCAGCCAGCGCTTTTTCCCCTTGACAGACCCCTGCTCGGTGGTTATATTTATTATTGTTTCGTAATCGTAATATTCTGATCCGAAACAGGTGGGAGTGTTGCAAAATTTTCGCTTGTTGGAGCTCTTTTACCGGATACACCGGAGGCTGTTCAGGAGGCTGGTGGGCCAGCTGCAGGGTTTGTCCGGTGCGGAGATGATGGTGCTCTGGAAAACGAATAAAAGGGGTTCTTACCGGGTAACCGACCTGGCGCAGGAAATCTGTATTTCTCCCAGCACCCTTACCGGGATTCTGGACCGCCTGGTGGAAAGGGGATTGCTGGAGCGGTTCCCCGACCCGGACGACCGCCGCGGCATCCTGCTGAAAGGCACGCCGCTCTTAAAAGATTTTATCCATCAAGTTAAGGCTTCGCTTGATCAGGAACTTGTAAAAATTTTTGGTGCCATGCCGGCACCTGATTACCGGCGCATTCTCGAGGACCTGGAGTTATTGCTAAAGTACCTGGAACAGGAAAAGGGTGATGGCTACGGAAAAACAAGAGATAAAAACGGGCCAGGGCAATTCCACCGCTAAAGGCGATCCGGCAACTCACTGGATTATTCCTGTTCTGATCGCCTTGATCGGAGCATTCATGTCGATCCTCGATTCCAGCATCGTAAATGTTGCGATCCCGACGATCATGAATGTTTTCAATACCAATACCAGCACCGTCGAGTGGGTTGTTACGATTTACATGCTGGCGCTCGGTGTAGTGGTGCCGCTCAGCGGCTGGCTGGGGGACAGGCTTGGTTTCAAGCGCCTGTACATACTGTCTATGGCCGTCTTTGTTTTTGGCTCCCTCTTGTGCACTTTGAGCTGGAATGTGGATTCCCTGATTGCCGCCAGGGTGGTGCAGGCTTTTGGGGGCGGCATGATTATGCCCACCACCATGTCGATGGTGATCCGGATGGTGCCGCGAGAAAGGCTCGGCGGCGGGATGGGGATCTTCGGCATTGCTCTCCTGGTTGCCCCGGCGGTTGGCCCCACCCTTGGGGGTTACCTGGTGGAATACGTCGACTGGCGCTGGATTTTTACCATCAATTTGCCCATCGGGATTACCGGCATTCTGCTCTCCTGGTTCTTTCTGCCTGAGTTTCCGCCGGTTGATCCTGGGAAGCTTGATATCGGCGGGGTTCTTACTTCCGCGGTGGGTCTTTTCAGCCTTTTGCTCGCCCTCAGCAAGGGAGGGGATTGGGGCTGGACGTCGGAAGGGGTTGTTTTCCTCTTTTACATAAGCGCCGTTTCACTGGGTCTCTTTATTTACCTGGAGCTCACCCAGGAGAATCCCCTCCTTGAATTGCGGGTTTTTCGCTATACGACCTTCACCCTGGCAAACATCATGGTTGTTATCACAACCATCGGGCTCTTCGCGGGCATTTTCTACATTCCGCTTTTTTTACAAACCATTAGAGGGCTGGGTGCCATGGAAACCGGCCTTCTGATGATGCCCGGCGCCATAGCCTCCGGGATGATGATGCCGGTTGCCGGGCAGCTCTACGACCGGTTCGGCCCCAAGGTGCTTGCGGTAGCGGGATTGCTTTCCCTTTCGTATACCACCTATCTCCTGCATAATATCGATGTCATCACACCCACGAAGCTGATCGTCACCTGGCTGGTGTTGCGGGGGCTTGGTATGTCCTTTGCAAACATGCCGGCGCAGACCGCGGCGATGGCGGTAGTTCCCCCCGGACTGGTGGGGCGGGCCTCGGCCATCACAAACATTATTAACCGCGTTTCCGCTTCGTTTGGCATAGCCGTCCTGACTTCGATATTGAATCACAGGGTGGCCGCCCACGCCGCGGACCTGGCAGGCAACATCACTGCAAGCAATCCTGCTGTGAGCGATTTCTTCCAGCGCCTGGGAGCTTACCTGGGCGCTGGTCCGGTCACAGCCCAGGTAAAAAGCCTGGGAACCGCTTACCTCCAGGGGGTTGTTTCCCGGGTGGCGTATGTAAAGGGGATCGATGATATTTTTGTGATTGCGTCACTGATTACCCTGGCAGGAGTCATTCCGGCAGTTTTTCTCCAGCGAGGGAGGGGGAGACAACCGGGGTTCGGCGGTGAGTAAAGCTATTTACTTAGTACCGGATAACAAGGTCGATGAGGAGTGAGTGGAGTGTCTAGACGTATGATTATTGCACTGGTTTTGATAATTGCCTTGGCGGGAGCGGGTGGCATTGCCTTTTACTATCATTATATGGGCACAAATTATGTCATTACGGAGGATGCCCGGGTGGCGGCGGACACCGTTACCGTTACTCCGGAGATTTCCGGCAAGCTCCTGGAATGGAATATCGAGGAAGGGGATATGGTTAAGGCAGGTCAGGTGCTGGGGCGGCAGGATCTGGGTTCGGTCATGACCTCCGGTGCCGTCAATCCTCAGACAATGGGAGCCGTGGCCGGGGTCATGACCGGGAAGGCCGAGATCAAAGCGCCGATCGGGGGCCAGGTGATTCAGTCTAGGGCTGTAGCCGGGGAGATGGCGACTCCGGGGACGCAGCTGGCAGTTATTGTCGATTCTGACAACCTTTATGTCAGCGCCAACATCAAGGAAACGGTGATCGAAAGGGTGAAAACGGGACAGCTTGTGGATGTGAATATCGACGCCTATCCCGGGCGGATATTCACAGGCCGGGTGGTGAATATCGGCCGGGCGACGACCTCGACCTTTTCACTGCTGCCGGCGCAGAATTCCAACGGTAATTTTACCAAGGTGACACAGGTCATTCCCATTAAAATCCAGTTAGAGGATACCGGAAACGCCCATTTAATGGTGGGGATGAGTGTTAAGGTGCGCATCCATGTTAAATAGAGTTAGGAAGGCAAAAAATGAAGGTCTGAGAGGGGAGTAAGACCATGGAAAACTGGAGGAAGCAGCTGGCGGCCGGTTTGCTGGCGGCCGTATTAATCCTTGTGTTTGCGGGATGCGGGAGCAGGACGAATGACAGGGTTTCGGTCATGGTGAAAACGGCAACCGAAGGAGATGTAAGTTCTACCCAGGAGTTCGCCGGCACCCTGGTTCCCGTCCGGACCGTCAACATCTTCAGCAAGCTGACCGGACAGGTAAAAACAGTCCTGGCCGATGTGGGCGATACTGTGCAGGCGGGGAAGCTTCTCGTACAGATAGACACCCGGGAGCTGAACGCCCAGCTCAGGCAGGCGGAGGCGGCCGTACGGGTTGTCCGTGACCAGGCGGAACAGGCAAGGATAGCCGTGGAGTCGGCAAAGATCAATCTGGACCTTGCTCAGAAAACCTATGACCGGATCAAAATGCTGGCAGATGCCGGAGCTGTCTCCCGGAGCCAGTTCGATGAGGTTCAAAACAAGCTGGATCTGGCCAGGAAGCAGTATGAATCCGCCCAGAAACAGTATGCCATAGCGACCGGTTCCGCCCTGGAGCAGGCCCAGGCTGCAGTCAATACGGTTCAAGTGCAGATCGGCAACAGCGAGATCACCAGCCCGATCACCGGTGTGGTGACAAACCGGAACATCAATCCTGGCGAGATTGCGGCTCCGGGGGTTGCGCTTTTGACCCTGGCGGATACGTCGAACCTGAAACTGCAGGGTACCGTATCTGAGGCTCTTGTACCCTTCCTGGTGGTTGGGCAGAAGGTGAAGGTCGCCGTGGATGTATTACCGGGAAAGATTTTCGAGGGGGAGATAACCCGGCTTGGCCCGGTAGCGGCGACAACTGGCCAGTATTTTCCAATAGAAATCAAAATAAAAAACCCGGGAGAGCTTAAGGCCGGGATGACTGCCAGGGCAGTCTTGAGAACCGGCGGTGTAAGAGGTATCGTAGTTCCGCTGTCCGCAGTTAAAACCGGTAACGGCCACAGCTACGTTTTTGTTGTGAAACCTGACGGTACGGTGAAAAAGCGGCTTGTAACCCTGGGGCCGAAGAACGAAACGCGTGTTGTAGTGGTGAGCGGGCTGAAGAAGGGGGAACGGGTGGCGGTATCCGCTGTACGGATGCTCCAGGACGGCATGAAAGTTGTGCAGCGAGGTTAGGACCCGGGGCACTGCAACTGCCCGTCTCCTTCAAGCCTGTGGAATGGGGAAACCGCCTGCAGAGGTACGACCCCATGCCCGCCCAGTTTTCCCTTGGCAGGCAGTTAATCCCATAGATGAAATTATATGGGGCTAACCCCTGATGAATTCGAGCCCCCCATTGCTCAGGGAAACCGCCCGGAGAATCGCTCTCTTTCCGTACCTGTCCCTTATGTAATCGCACGCCCTTTCTATCCTTTTGAACTTTTCCTTTTCTCCGAAGAGGTTCATCTGTTCCATCCTGTTTGGTATCAGGTTGGCAAGGGTTACCCCTACGAGCCGCACCGGACAGCCGGGGAACCAGTGTCTGTCCAGGAGGTGCAGGGCGGCCCGGGAAATGTCGGAGGCGAGGTCGGTGTATTCGGGCAGTGTGTACCTCCGGGAGAGCCAGTTAAGCCTGGTGTCTCTCAGGGTTAGAACAACGGTTTTCCCCTTGTACCCCCCGGTTCTGAGCCGGTAGGCGACCAGGTCCGAGAGTTCCAGTATGACAGTTTTGATCTCGCTCCCCCTGTAATCGCGGGGGAGGGTGATCTGCTGCCCCATGCTTTTAAATCTGCTCAAACAGTCCGGGTTGACCCGGCTGGAGTCCATCCCGTTGGCAAAGTGCCACAGCACTGCTCCGTAGACCCCGAACTTGCGCTGGAGAATACCCGCCGGGTATTTCGCCAGATCCCCGATGGTATGGATGTTGAGCTTTTTCAGGTGTTTTTCGTACGCGGTGCCTACCCCGAAGAGTTCCCTGACGGGGAGCGGCCACATGACGAGAGGAATGTCTTCCTTGCGGAGCACCACGAGCCCGTCGGGCTTCTGCAAACCGGCGGCCATTTTGGCCAGCAGTTTGTTGGGCCCGATCCCGACGCTGCAGGTTACCCCCACTTCTTCCCGGATTCTTCTTTTCAGCTCCCGGGCGATTTCCAAGGGGGGTCCGAAAAGCTTCAGGGAACCGGAAATGTCAAGAAAGGCCTCGTCGATGGAGAAAGGTTCCACCAGGGGGGTGAAGTCGTGCATGATCTCGAGGATCCGGGTTGAGAAGTCGACGTAGAGGTGATATTGGGGCTTGATAAAGATCCCGTTCGGGCAAACCCGGCGCGCCTCCCAAACCGCCATTCCCGTTTTAATGCCCCTGTGTTTGGCCTCGTAGCTTGCGGCCAGAACGATGCCGTGTCTCTTTTCCGGGTCTCCGGCCACGATCACGGGCTTTCCCCTGAGAGCGGGGTCAACGGCCTGGTGGACGCTGGCGAAGAAAGAGTTCATGTCTGCAAGGATAATGGTTCCTTCCATTAAAATCACCGAACATATGTACTGGTATTCCTATTATAGTATGGAACATATGTTCCTGTAAAGCCGGGCGGAATGTCAATATGTGGCATGTTTCTTGCCTGTTATTTCGTCCGGGGTACCTCGGTGTGGGGTGAAGGAGGAGAAAGCAAAAAGGAAAGGGGAGGAGTTAATGAAATTCGCCGGCAAAAAACAAGCTAACCGGTAAAGGCAGCCTTGATGCTCATTTCAAGAGCGGTTACCAGGGTTTCCTGGCAGGCATAGATGGGAGATGAGGGATCATCTATCTTGTAGTCGCGAAAAATCTCGATGTGAATGCCGAAGATTTTTCTCCCGCTCTGTTGGAGTTCCCGGATCCGTTGAAAAAGGTAGGTTTTGGTTGCCTTCATGTAGACGTCCCGGTCAAAGGGGTAAACACCCAGGGTTGGTGCCGGAAGGGGAAGGTCCCCCGACCAGTTCTGCATGATTTCTCTCCGGAGTTGCCGGCGCAGGGACGCCAGTCTTTGTTCGAATTCGCCGTCGAACGGGGAGAAATGATCGAAAGGAAAGCCGCAGGACAGCTCCAGGTCGTAATAGCCGTTGATGTGGCTGTGGATTTCCAGGAAAAGCCTCACCCCGGGGGCAAGGGCGTATTCCTGGTAAGTGCTGCAGAGGTGTTGCATTGCCGGACTGGCAGCGAGTTCCGGCTGTTTGTTGAGATCTACCAGCGGCCGTAGGTTTTCCGCCACCACGAGGGCCGCCCCCAGCCGGTCGGCCAGCATTTCGGCCACCTCTTTTGTGTAGCAGTCTGATCCTTCGATTATCCCGTGGTGCGGTGCGGCCACAACAATCCCAGGGCAACGCCCGGACCTGTAAAGCAACTTCCTGTCAACCCGCAGCATGTGTTAATCCTCCTCTCTTTATACTTTGCCGAGGGAGGGTGTGATTCCTTTTTTTAAGAATCGAACCTGGCTTTCAGCGTGCCGGGCCAACCGAGCCACCACAACAGGGTCTATGAGGCTTCGACTGTCGATGTGGTATAGGGCTAATTCTTTGCATAACCGGAGCCGCCATTTCAAAAACTAAGTAAAAACCAAAACAGGAGGTATCCATTATGGACATAACATCATTTGACCAGTGGCTCGACACTTTATCAACGGCTTTGGCTCAGGGAAAGGCGGCCGGTCTGTCCGGCGAGCAGATCACAAATTCTGCGGTTATGCTTGGAGACTATTTGGCGAAAAATATAAATCCTGATGTGCCGGAGAACAAACTGCTCAAATCATTATGGGAAACCGGCAACCAAGAGGAAAAGCAGGCCCTGGCGAATATGATGGTGAAACTTGTCCAATCCAGAAAAGCTCATTAAATTTCATGCAACATTTTTCCCGGAACATGAGAGACTAGTACCGGGGCACCGGTTCATCCCGGTGCCTTTCCTTGTGCCGGTTAATTTCTTTCACATTGAATAACGTGACTGCTAATCTAAATGACGGGAGGTGTTGCAATGCCGCAATTAAAACCGGGAGAAAGAAGCATCCTTTCCTACTTCCCCACTTCCAATAAGGCTCAGGAGGCTGCGGAGGAATTGAAACAGGCAGGTTTTCAAAACATTCAGATCGACCGGGTATCCCGCTACGGTGTAGAATCTGACGCTCACTTTAATAATCCGATTAATAACGCCTCATCTCTAACCGGGCTTACCATTTATTCGGATGGTACGGGAGAAAACCTGGGAGATTCGGGACGAGTACTCCTTGC
Source organism: Clostridia bacterium (assembly GCA_902812435.1). Lineage (GTDB taxonomy): Bacteria > Bacillota > DSM-12270 > Thermacetogeniales > Thermacetogeniaceae > DULK01. Next base: position 245 of record CADDZA010000006.1, on the reverse strand, counting down.
CGCAGATCCGTCAGCCAGTGGCTACGGAGACATTGATTACGGGGTATCCGGCGGGAGAGCTTTCCTCCTTGCCCTGGTTACTTCGGATGACAGGGTCGAAGAGGCGGTCGGCATCATCAAAAGTAGGTTCTCGTAAACCAAAAATGCCCATGTAACAAACTGGGATATGTGCTAGAACAATCCTTATCCCAGCACCTAAAAAAAGAACCTTGACAACGAAATAGCGGTGATCCCAAGACCGGGGC
>CADDZA010000005.1 GCA_902812435.1 Clostridia bacterium | reverse complement strand
TTGAGTAACTTCCAATATCTCGTTCTTACGTAGTTTTACGCACCCAAAGATATTGGAGGTGAAACCAAATGATGTGGCTAGAAATATGCTTTAGCCGCAAGCAAGTGGAGTTTCCGAGAAACTACGTAAAAAAAGAACGGAGGTAATCCAGATGGAATTAGACAGGGAAGAAACAATTATTCTAACGGACGAGGACGGTAAGGAGCACGAGTTTAATTTAATTGACGTGATCACCGTTGATGGAGAAGAATACGCCATTCTGCAACCCACAGACGAGGAAGATGCCATCATCCTGAAGTTTGGCGTTGACGAGGATGGAGAGGAGATCTTGTGCGACATCGAGGATGACGAGGAGTGGGAGAGAGTCGCTGACGCCTGGCAGGAACTGCAAAGCGAGGAAGACGATAACTAGGTTGCGGCCTGTAATCTTCGGAACCTTCTCGGCGTAGAACAGTATAAAAAAAGACGTACGGGAAGGGGGAAACCTGTTGCGGAAGAGAATAAGGCTTGGGTTTGTAGGATTTGTATTAATATTAATCTTAGTCGTTGGTGCCTTAACCGGGGCGGCAGTCTGGTCACATGCCTGGCAGGGTCGAATTCTACCCGGTATCAGGATTGGGGATGTTGATGTAGCAGGGCTCACGGAACAGGCAGCCAAAGAAAAGCTTGCTCTTTTGCAGGACAGTTATCTCTCTTCCCCGGTTGATCTGGTCCTGGCGGGGGACGGAAGATGGCATATCTCGCGGCGCGAACTTGGCTTCCGGCTCGAAGTAGGGGAAGCGGTGCATCGCGCTTTTTTGGTGGGCCGCTCTGGGTCCGTGTGGAAACGCATCCATGACATCTGGGATGCCTATCACGGACAGATGGTTCTACCTTTAAAGGGCAGTGTTGACCGTCGCAGGGCGCAAAGCGTTCTTTCCCGTTTTGTAAAGGAAATAACCTACCCTCCTGAAGATGCGCGCTTAATTATCAACAATCGCGGAGACGTGATTGTAAAGCCGGGCAAACCGGGCTGGGTCCTGGATTACCAGGCTACCCTTAACGCATTGAGCCGTGTTGACCCGCCCTTTGACGGCGAAATTCACCTAAGGCTGCGCCAGGTACAGCCGAAAGTCCGCACCGGGGACATCCTCGCCATGAAGATAACCGGACTGCTGGCCTCATATACCACCTATTTCGATGTCAGCAATGTGAACCGTACTTATAACATCAATGTAGCGGCTGATGTCCTTGACAATATCGTGATCAAACCGGGTGAAGTATTTTCATTTAACCGTGTGGTGGGCCCCCGAAGCAAGGAAGCCGGTTATAAAGAAGCCTTGGTGATCATCCAGGACCAGTTTACGCCGGGAATTGGCGGAGGGGTCTGCCAGGTATCCTCCACCCTGTACAATGCCGCTCTTCTGGCGGGATTGGAGATTGTGGAAAGAAGCAACCACTCTCTCCCTGTCACTTATGTCCCCTTTGGAAGGGATGCCACCGTTGCCTACGGGGGGTGTGATCTCAAATTCCGGAACAATACCAGCGGCTACTTGTGCATTCGCACCCGGGTGAACGGCGGTGCTCTCACGGTTAAGGTGTTTGGAAACAGAGCGGAAAAGAAAAATATAACCCTGGAGAGTATCGTTGATAAGGTGCTGGAACCCAAGGTGATCAAGAAAGAGGACCCAAATCTGTATGTAGGGAAAACGGTTGAAGAAAGAAAGGGCATCAAGGGTTACCAGGTGCGTGTTTTCAGTTATACAAAGAACGCGGATGGTCATGTGACCAAAAGGCTGGTTTCCTGCGATCTCTATAAGCCGGTGGACCAGATTATCAGGGTAGGAACAAAACCGGTTTTCAGCACCCCTCCACTACCCGGAACAGGACAGGATCAACAACCAGAACCACCGGTACTTCCGGCGCCAGGCCCGGAGCAGCAGACTGATTCAGCCGTACAACCCGGTGCAACTGAAAATACTGCTCCTGCTAACCGGTAACTCCGGCGTGCGGTATTGTTTTTTATTAGGGCAGGGATTTATAATGTAAAAAAAGCGCAAAAACGCGAAAGCTGGTTGTACGCATGATCCCAGAAAGGGAGAAACGGGGGATTTTTGAGTACCTGCTTTTTAACCCGATCCGACTTGGTGTGCTCATCCTGTTGATAGGGGCAGTATGGATCGGAGTAAGGGTTTATGTCGCTTATCTGTCGGCTCCCGTGAGTGCTCACCCCGGTCCGGAAACATTCTCTACACTTACCATTGAAAAAGGGACCTCATTACGTGAGATTGGGGATCTATTGGCGCGGAAAAAGTTGATTAAGAGTGCAGATTTCTTTGTTTTGTACGCTCGGTGGAGGGGCAAGGAGAGGCAGATTGAAGCGGGATCGTACCGCATCAGCAGTGCCTGGTCGCTCCGGGAGATACTGGACCGGATCGTCGGGGGCAAGGTGATTTCCTACCGGGTAACCATTCCGGAAGGCTATACGGCGGCTCAGATTGGGCATTTACTGGCCGTCAAGGGGATCGCCAACGAGGCCGCTTTTCAAGCTGCAGTAAGTTCCGGGGAGTTTGCCTACCCGTTTTTAAAGGGGATACCTCCGGGGCCGAACCGGCTAGAAGGTTATTTGTTTCCGGCTACTTATGAGTTCCAGGCAGGTTTGTCTGAAAAAGAGATCATTGATCAAATGCTGAAAAGTTTTCAGAAGGCATTCACTCCTGAAATGCAGAAGCGGGCGGCTCAAATGGGCCTGTCAATCAGGCAGGTGGTCATCCTGGCATCTCTGGTAGAACGAGAAGCCAAGCTTGACAGGGAACGTCCACTAATCGCTGCGGTGTTTTTAAATCGGTTGAAAAACGGCATGCGTTTGGAATCCTGTGCCACCATTCAGTATATCCTGGGCAAGCAAAAAGAAAAGTTAACATATGAAGATCTCAAAATTCCTTCCCCTTACAATACCTACCTCAACAACGGCCTCCCGCCAGGCCCAATCGCAAACCCAGGCCTGGCTTCCATCAAGGCTGTCCTCTACCCGGCAGAGGTGAAATATCTCTATTTTGTGGCGCGCGGCGACGGATCCCACATATTCAGCTTAACTTTGCGGGAGCATGAGATCGCGGCCAGACAGTATGTTGGAGAATAAACGGACTACTACGGTATCGTTCTGATTCGCCTAGGAGGCAGCGGGCCCGTTAGATGTGGTTCGATTTGGAGAATGATCACGGCTGCCAGGATCAGGACACAGCCAAGCAACTGCCAGCCGCAAAGGGTTTCCCCTAGCAGGTAATAGGCGAAAACCCCTGCCATTACCGGCTCCAGAGTTCCGGCGATACTGGCGCAGTAAGGTTTCAGGTAATGCAGTCCTTTCAGGTAAAACCCAAAAGGAATGATTGTGGCAAAAACGGAGGCGTACAGGAAGAAAAGCCAGGTCTGCCAGCTGTAGTGATGCTCCAGCACCACCCAGGGTGGAACGAGAAACCAGAAAGGAACCGCCGCGAAGAGAAATCCGTAAGCCAGCACTCCCCATGAATTGTACCTGTTTAAAAGCCTTTTGCCGTAAAGGGTGTAAAATGAGTAGGCTGCCGCAGAGGCAAAACCGGTGATAACGCCAAGCCAGGAGCGCTGCGTTCCGGGAAATACCTGATTGGTGACGATCAGGGCGCTTCCCGTACAGGCCAGCAGCAGGGCGGCGCTGCTGACGAGACTTAACGGTTCCCTCTCCCAGACCATGGCGTAAATGGCTACAAAGACCGGTGAAAGTGAGAGCAGAAATACTGCTGCGGCAACATTCATCTGGCTGATGGTGTGGAGATAGCAGAACTGCACAGCCGCCACTCCCAGCACCCCGAACAGCACCATTTTTTTGCGATCACCTCCGGCTAGTCTTAAGATTCGCGGATGCCTCAGGTAAAGGATGGACATCAGCAAGCCCGCAGAAAGGGTCAGGCGCATATTCACCAAAACCAGCGGGCTTAACGCCTGGTTAAAGAAATATTTTGATAGAGCCCCGCTGAAACCCCATAGCATTGTAGCAGTGACGATAAACAGATATCCTTTAATTTCCCTCGCCACACTATCCCTCCGTTTGATATGTGAGTATCCCCACACCATTTATTCTATTGGAATGGTAAGAGAGATATATCCGGAAGGGCGTTCTTTAAACGGTAACCCTGAGCATATAAGAAAAAGTGAACAGGTTTATCATACCAACGCAGGCAGGAAGGGGAGTATATGGACCGGATCTTGCTCGTTACGCTTCTTACAGCGGTGATTCACCTGATAGATACCCTATTTTACGGGGTTCGTTTCTCGGGAGTAAAAACCAGACATCTCGCCACTGCCTACTCTCTGTACCAGATCATCTCCCTGCTTGCCATGGTTGCGAACATGATCCAGGCGCCGCTCCTCTCGTCGGTAGTTGAACAGGGCATTAACGCCGGTTATATCTCCTATCAGGCTCACCTGGACGAACTGCAAAAGGACATCAGGTTGATCATTCTGGCGGCTTCAGGGGGGACCGCAGTGGCGGCTCTTTTAACCCCTTTGTTTGTCATACTTTTTAACAGGACAATTTTTTTATTTGATAGGATAGGGTCTCTTCCCGTTCTTATCCTGACCATTCTTTCTCCGGCGCGGCTCCACAAGATTTTACGGGAGTTTCAATCCGCCCTTCGGTATCTCCGGTTATTCTCCTACCGGTATCGACATGAGAAAAGGCATCCGCTGTCTTTTACACGGATTAACTCCCATTGTAACTCTCAACTGAGGCTCTTCTGTACCAATGTTGTGGTAATCGGTATATGGACCACGGGAGTGCTTTCAGCCCTTTTTGCCGGGGCACTGCTTCCTTCGTTTCGCTCCACCGCCACCCTTCTTTCCAGCATTGTGAACGGGATCGCAGTGGTTCTGGCGGCTTTTCTGATCGATCCCGTCACCGCGATGATCACCGACCAGGCAATTCAGGGGATTAGAAGCGAGAACGAGATTATGCACCTTACCTTCCTGCTTATCTTCAGCCGGCTGCTCGGTACCTTTTTCGCCCAGTTGATCTTCCTTCCCGCCGCCTGCCTGGTAAAGTACGTCACCCTCATGCTCGCCCAGATATCATTATTATACTGACAAATCGGCTTCAATTCAGACCTGCCCTGCACAGTTCGGTCAAATGGCCACCCGGTACCTGTTGAATAAATCCCCTAAAACGGGCAAAGCTAATATTTAAGACCATATTATGCCCTTTTAGGGGAGTCTTGGTTGAACACTTTACAGGAGCGCCGCATTTTCTTCATATGCTGTCTCTTTTTCTGTATTTTCTTTGCACTCGGAGGACGCCTTGCCTATCTTCAACTGTTTAAAGGAAGGCAGCTGGCGGCCGCCGCAGTGGCAGAACATACGCTCCGTCTCCCGGTAGCCAATTTTTTTCGGGGGGACATTCAGGATTGCAGGGGGAACTCACTACTGGATGGCAAAAGGGTCTATGGTGTAGCCGTCTTTCCTTCTTTAATCCCTTGTTCCTTTGGGGTCGAGGTATCCTCTTCCGTAAAGCAGCCCCGCTGGGAGGGCGTTTTTATCGAGGGATTGATCAACAACTTGCCCCAGCGCTGCAGACATCAGAAACTGAGGGCTTTTCTTCAAGCATCTCTGTCCAAACGGATCCCTTTCATGCTGCCGCTGACCCTTAACGAACAGGAGACGAAATCGCTGGCAGACATGGAAATGTCCGGGGTGTATCTCGTTCCTTTACCCGTGCGATACGGAGATACCTCTCTGGCAAGGCACCTGGTTGGGTACGTGAGGGGGGTCGTGCCCGGCGGGGAGATGCAGCAGGGTGTAAAGGGGATTGAAGCCGCTTATGACGCTGTCCTGGCACCATCCGAACGAAAACTGGAGTTGCTTACAGTAATAGATCGACAGGGGGAATTATTAAAGGGACGAGGTCTGCGCCTGCGCGGTCCCCAGGGTATGGTTGTGAAAGGGAAAAACGTAATTTTAACACTGGACAGCGATATTCAGAGGACGGTTGAGGAGATCATGGATAAGTACGGTGCTCGGGGAGCGGTAGCTGTTATTGACGTTGCAACCGGGGAGGTGCGGGCGCTGGCCAGCCGCCCCTTATATAATCAGAATAACGGAGCCGGTGATCAGTTTGACCGTAGCCTTGCACTTTATCACCCGGGATCTGTTTTTAAGATTGTCGTAGCCGCGGCTGCCCTGGCGGAGGGAAAGGTGCGGCCGAATGAGCATTTTTTCTGTTCGGGGAAATACAGTTTCAACGACAAAGAGGGAATTGCATGCTGGAAAAAAGGCGGACACGGCAACCTGACCTTTAGGGAGGCCTTTGCCCATTCATGCAACTCGGTTTTTGTGGATGTAGCGCTGCGGCTCGGTGGGAGGCTGCTGGAACGCTATGCACGGCTGCTGGGTATGGAAGGATGTCTGGACGGTTATCTGCCACGACAGCAGCTTGGGGTAGTTCGGATAGGGTCCTACCCCGGACAAGTAGGCAATGCTGCTCTAGGTCAGGATGGAGTGCTGATTTCGCCCCTTAATGCTGCAGTTCTGGCAGCCACGGTTGCCAGGGGAGGAATTTATATACCACCGCGAGTGGTCAAAGCGATCACCGACGCGGATGGCAAAACAGATAAATTGTATTTAAGCGCTCCCTCACGGCGCGTTCTTTCCCCCAAAGTTGCCCGGGAACTCCAGAAGATGATGGAACTCACCGTAACCCGTGGCACCGGAAAACGGGCCGAGGTTGAAGGCATAGGGAGTGCCGGAAAAACAGGTTCGGCAGAAACAGGAATCCATAATGCTAAAGGTGATCCGGTTGCCGACTCCTGGTTTGTAGGATACGCGCCCAGTGCCCATCCCCAGTTGGCCGTTGCTGTTGTTGTAGAGGGGGGAGGTGCTGGGGGAGGTCTTGCCGCCGATATGTTTCGTGAAATTCTCAAGAGCATTTATCGACCCGGTGGGCTGGAACGAGATAATTAAGTTCCCCGCAGTCAATCCGGATCATAATAATAAATGTATAATAAATGTCGAAAAACCAGGACTAAATCAGTTGGCTGTAGAATATAATTATTTAAATGAGACAGGCACCATTTTTAGCGGATCCCCATATGATCTAAAGTGACAATAAATCGGAGGGGATCGGCTTGAGTCTAGAGCTGTTCATTGCAACAGCTATTTCTTTTCTCCAGGGGCTTGTATTTTTAACCGGTTACATCAGTAACAACGTTTTTCCCCAACCGCTCTCGGAGGATGATGAAGCTTACTACCTTCGCCGCTTGGAGCAGGGAGATGAGGAGGCACGCAATGTTTTAATCGAGCATAACCTCAGGCTTGTAGCACATATCATCAACAGGATATCATCGCAAATCAAGGTACACTGAAGCTTATTGAAATATCGCTGAGTGTCGATGCTGTCCCCACTGGTTGCAAAAAAACCCTATACATACGCCATGACTCCGGTCAGGAAGTACGTGCCGCTCAGGGAAAGACAGGTTGAAACAAAAGATATCCGGCTTGAGAGCTGTTCATCGTCGGGGGGCAGGAAGAGTTTGTAGCAGTTTGACACAGGTCTGAGAGTGTCTGAAATAAGCGGGTTGAATATGGGTGAGGTAGCAGCTGCGATACCGGGCAATTCTTCTTTCAGGCAGTCGGCCTGAGCTGGAAGCGGCCACGGTGATTTCCGTCGTTCCCGTGGGGCAGCAAATGGCTTCGATGCCTTAAAAACCGGCATAAGGTAAGGTTGATCCTTTCGTTCCGAGCAATTAACTTTCGCTCTTCGACCGTCGGCCAAAGACCGCGCGGTACCACTTCCCCACAGACGTCTACACCAACCAGCCGGCGGCGTGCCATGCACCAGCGCAGAAAAGCAAGTACTTCCGCCACCGACAACTCACCCGTACCCCAGTCGGTAATTGCCGCAGCAAAAACATCCTTGTCCACACTGAGATAGATGTCGCCGGTGCACAAAAGTGCCTCGAAGTAGCCCTTAGTACGGGTAAACAGGAATCGCCATGACTGAGCGGTTAAAGCGACCACTTTTGCAGGCAAACTCGGCGTTTTCCCGACGATTCCAATTACCACCACCCGCCGGACCGCGGGAAGCTTTGCCACTTCCCGAATCCAGGAACCGCAGCTCACAAATCCTTCGGGAACCGGGAAAAAATCCAGGTGACGGTCGAGAATGAGCACGCTCAGGGGCCTTTTTGCGGCCTGTCGAGCGATCAATGGCAGTGCCAGGTGATGGAAGGCACCGCTGCCCATAAAAACGAGTTTTGCTGGAAAAGTTTTTAGCCGTTCATCCACCATTGCCAGTGTCTCCTGCGAACTCATGCAGCGGAGTCCAGAAATATCCAGTCGCAACCGGCACTCCGCGCGACGCTCAAGACGTGGCTGCCAAACATACGTATCATCTGTTTCCAGAAGTCCTACACACATGGCATACCAACCCCCACTCTCAGCATGAACTTATGCTTTAGAACGTCATCTGTTGGTCTGGGGTCGCCGGAAGGAATCCAGTTCCTTCCCTCTAGCGCTTTGAAGCAGGTTCGACAGGTACTCCAGGCTCTTGCGGACGATGGCAGCATCCTGCGCCTCTGCCACCTCAACGGTCTTGATCGCCTCGGAAGGAATGCGGGTCAGCACCGCTGCCAGGTCTACCTCCCCCGTCCCTGGAGGAAGATGATCTCTTCCGCCACGAGCATCGTGCAGATGAACCCCTATAATCTCCTCCTGATAGCGCTTCAGGAGCTCTTCCTGGCGGTATAACCCAAGAAACTCCAGTTGGTGTGCGTGGCCGACGTCATGCCAGTAGCCCAAGGGAGCACCTGCAAACTTCTTCAGGATCAGCCCCAATTCCTCTGGCGAAGGTATTTCGTGGTAACCACAGCGGGTTTCTAGCCCTACCATCATTCCCAGTCTGGCAGCGGCATCAAGGATACGGTCAAGGCACAAAAGCACCCGGTCAAGGTACGGAGCGGCCTTTTCACTGCGCAATTTTCTGAGCCTTTCCCTTGCTGCTTTTACTCCTGCAGTGTCTCCCTCGACTCCACATCTGGCAGCAAACTCTTCTACTTCTTTCTGCAAGGGCACGTAGTCCAGGTGGCAAACAACCGCCCGGGCACCCACCTCCGCCGCACTTCTTAGTGTGTTGATGGTGGCCCGTACACCTTGCAGCCGTTCATCAGGGTCATCTGAGATGAAGAGAAAGGTGCTGCTGGCTTCTGGGACCGGACAGAAGTTGTGGAGACTCAAGACGCTGATCCCGGCGCGGGGCAATAGGGATCGGAGTTCCTGATAAGTGTGCTCCTTAATCCCGTTCAGCTCAACCGCGCGCACCCCCACCTTTTCGAGCCAACCAACTATTTCTTCGGCCTTATCCGTTCTGCTGGCGATAGCGGCAGTGGATAAACTGAGCAGGGTAGTCTGCCTATCCTCTTTCGGTTTGCTCTCACCGGCGTACAACTCTTTGGCCTCCTTTAACACAATTTATTTTTCTTGCTCCTCACAAGCAGTTCAGTTTAATCCCATCTTCCGCTTCCTTAATTAAGGTAGCCGCCAAAATTGTAGCACCGGAGATCAACAAGTCAAGACACAAAGCCACGGCAAAGCCACACCCTACCAGGTTTCAGAACAGTTGGATGGATGCGCAACTTCCTATGGGAAGCAGGCGCAACCTACCGACTTGGTGAACTCCCGTGTACCGAAGAGCGGTACGTGCGATGTGTGAGAAGAAGGGGCTGGTTGCTTCTCCTACTCGTTTGGGGAATATTTTACCGGTTTTAAGACAAGCGGGGGAGAAAATACGTTTTAACTGAGGTGGGAGATGGGGTGAAGAAGTTAAAGATTTGCAACAAATACGAAAAAATGACTCCAGAAGAATTAGAAGAAGCCCTCAAGGATTTTCAAGGACTTAGCGACCGAGTTCTCGAAGCGGTTGGGAAGGTTACGCAGATATTTATGCAGAACTGTTTGGCCGGGCAGGATATTCCAAAACAACGCAGAAAAGACATGTTCATATCAAGATAAACTACATTGTCATCAATTACAGTGCCCGGCTCAAGGGGTAAAAACTGAGACGATACAGAGGAGTGTTCAGGTTGATAGCAGTATATGCGAGGGTCTCGACCGGGCTTCAGGTTAACGAAGGTACAAGCCTAGACGGACAGGTTGAGCTTTGCCTGAAAAAAGCTCGCGAGCTGGGGTTTGCCGAAGACGAGATAAAAATCTATAAAGAAGAGGGAATGACCGGAGAGGATATTGACCGTCCGGCGATGAATCTGCTGAGAAACGATGTATCTCTCGGTCTGATAAGCCATGTTATCTGTACGCATCCTGACCGTCTGAGCAGGGACCTGACAGATAAACTGATCGTTTGCAGGGAATTCGAAAAGCACGGTGCAGAGCTGGTCTTCGTGGACACGGAATACCGGAACACGCCTGAAGGGCAGCTGTTTTTCAACATGCAATCGGTCATTGCTCAATACGAGCTTGCCCAGATCAAGAAGCGTACCGTCAGGGGCAGGCTGGATACGGTGAGAAAAAAACAGAAAGTAATGCCCATGAGAACTGCTCCTTTCGGTTACGACTTTTACGACGGCCAGTTCGTGATAAACGAGAGAGAGGCAGAATTCGTTAAGCTGATCTATGACTGGTACGTTTACGACCGGCTTACAATGAGGCAGATCGGTGAGAAATTATGCGAGCTCGGCTGCTATCCCAAGCGAGGGGAAAGCAAGTACTGGAGTGCGAGCTCGATCAGGAGAATCCTTACCTCGGAAATTTACGTCGGCAGGTACTATTACAATCGGCGGAAGTTCACGAAGATCAGGGGTGAAAAGACTTCTGGAGGCAAGCCGAAAAGGAAGTACGAGTACCGCGACCGCTCGGATTGGATCGAGGTGGAAGTCCCGGCCATTATCGATGAGATGCTCTTTGAGATGGCTCAACAACTAAAGGACAGAAACAGGAAAGTATTTTCCGGGAATGTCAGGCACGAATATCTTCTCAGGTCCCTGCTGAGATGCGGCAAGTGCGGACATTCCTGGGTCTGCACCACGTACCCCGGCGATCATGGAAAAACTTATCCCGTTTACAGGTGCAACAACAAATATCCCAGGAAATACGGAAACGAAATTCAGGGCTGTGACGCCAGGACGATCAGAGCCGATATGCTTGATGACTACGTGTGGAATCAGATCAAAGAACTGGTTCTAAACCCGGATGTGTTTCTGCAGGCGAGAGCCAGGAGGGAGGATGCATCTGCCGCAACCCTGAGGAGGACCCTAGATGCGATTGAAAAGCAAATAGCAGGCAAGGAAAAAGAAAAAGAGAAGATCAAGAGGATGTTCGTCCTGGAAGTTATATCCGAGGATGAAATGAAGAGCGATATTGATAAAGTAAACAGAGAAATTGAACGACTTCAAGATGAGGCAAAAAAGTATGAAAATTTATTGAACGCCAGGACGAGAAACCTCAAAAGCATAGATATAGTAAATCGAATGTTAAATGCCATAAAGCAGAATATAGAAAGCGAAGAGGGTGATGGGAGGGCTCTCTCGTTCAGGGAAAAACGCAACATTCTCGAAATGCTCGTCAATGAGATAATCGTTGAGTTTCAAGGTGAAGAGGTTGTTTTGACCTACGTGGGTATTCTGGATGAGCTCTTGAAGAAGAAGCTGTCTGACTGCAGGAATGAAGGCATTTCTAATGACCTTGTTTCCCGTACATATCATCAAAAAATTTGACACCACAGGGGAGGACCCCGATGATTTAATTTCCATTGGCACAATCGGCCTAATAAAAGCAATTAACACCTTTAACATGGATAAGGGGACAAAACTGGCAACCTATGCGGCGCGCTGCATTGAAAATGAGATCCTGATGTTCCTCAGGGCATCTAAAAAGAATAAGGGTGAGGTTTCCCTTTACGATCCAATCGGAACGGACAAAGAAGGTAACGAAATTACCCTGATGGACGTGCTGGGAACCGGCCCTGAGGCTATTTCCGAAATGGTCGAGAATTTTTTTGAAGAGCGGCGTTTGCTGGAAAAGGTCAAGAAACTCAATAAACGGGAACGCAAGGTTCTGGAGCTTAGGTATGGTTTGTTTGGCGGTCTCAAGCGAACGCAGCGGGAGATAGCCCGCTTCCTGGGCATATCGCGAAGCTACGTTTCACGAATCGAAAAACGAGCTATAAAAAAGCTCCTGAAAGAGTTATCAGAGAAGTAGACAGAGGGACGGTTCTCTTGTCTACTCTTGTCTATTTTCACCTAAAAGAGATGTCGGGAGAGAATTAACACGGCTGTAAGGCCGTTTCTTGTTTTCCCAGCAAAATACATACTGCCATTATTTACTGACGAACTGGGCGTCATTTGAAGTTTTTTCCTCCACATATTGACATGCTTGCCATTCCTGTTTTGTTCATGATTTATAAAAAGGGGGAAGAAAAGAGCGGGGTGAAGTTGTAAAAAGCCTGATGATGTGCTAATGTGATATGGAAAATGTATTATCCCTTTTCATGGAATGATCTGAAATTGGCACGGAAAAGATAGGACTAACATGCGTTATTACGCCTTAAGTACTTTTTTTCGCCAAAGATTCGGATGTCGTGTTTATAAGCTTCCGGTTCACGCCGGGTTCACCTGTCCTAACCGGGACGGCACGATCAGCAGAAGAGGCTGTATCTTTTGTTGGAACCCCAGTTTCAGCCCTGTTGCAAAAAGCGAGCCGGCATCTTTGCACGAGCAGATAACCAAGGGTAAGGCCGGGATAAAACAAAAAGAGGGCCAAAAATACCTGGTCTATTTTCAGCCTTTCACCAATACCTATGCTCCTGTTGAAAAGCTCCGGTCGCTTTACGATCAAGCGCTAAAAGAACCTGATGTTCTGGGATTATGCATTGCTACCAGGCCTGACTGCGTCCCGGACGAGGTGCTGGATCTGTTAGAAGAATACGCAACCCGCTGGCACATTTGGCTTGAGTTGGGACTCCAGTCGGCCCATGATCGTACCCTGGCCCTGATCAACCGTGGGCACAGGCGGGATGATTTTGAGGATACGGTTGCCCGCTGCCAGGGGAGGGGCATCTTCCTCTGTACACACGTAATCCTGGGACTGCCCGGGGAATCGCATGAAGATATGCTGGAGACGGCGGTCTTCTTAAGTTCCCAAGGGATTCAAGGAGTAAAAATTCATCACCTGCAGGTGATCGATCACACTCCTTTGGCGGACATGTATCGCCGTGGAGAGGTTAAGACATTAACCTTCATGGAGTATGTCGGCTTGGTCTGTGATTTTTTAGAACACCTGCGTTCGGATCTTGTCATTCATCGTTTAATGGGTGATGTCCTGGATTCCGATTATCTTCTAGCCCCCCGCTGGAATGTTGGCAAAGCGAAGGTGATCGGTGCTATCGAACAAGAACTTGAGCGGCGGAACAGCCTTCAAGGCAGTAAATGGTCAGGCAAGGTTATTTCAACCGGAGGATTGCGGCAATGATCTTGGATCTGCTTCGCCCCAAACAGATCTACAATTCAATTTTTGATATACCACTCGAACGGCTTTACCGCGATGGTATCCGGGGGGTAATCATTGATCTCGATAATACCCTGACGGAGTGGAACAATCCCGAATTGTCCCGACAAACCGTGCAGTGGCTCCGACGGGCCGAAAGGGTAGGTCTCCGGTTATGTTTTGTCTCCAACAATTCCGACAAGCGGGTGCGGAGAATCGCAGAAACAGTTAGGGTTCCCTTTGTTGCCCGTGCCCGTAAACCGCGGCGCCGCAGTTTCCTCCGGGCGATGGAACTCATGCAGACCCGGAGTGAGGAAACAGCGGTTATTGGAGATCAGGTTTTTACCGATATGCTTGGGGGTAACAGGTTAGGGCTTCTCACAATTCTGGTGACACCGATCAGCAAGCATGAATTTATCGGGACCCGTTTCGTTCGCCTTTTAGAAAAATTAATTTTGTATGAGAGAACTTAGAGCGCAAGACCGTCTTTTTAATCGTCAGGTAACCCGTATCTGAAGATTGACTTGTTTTTTCTAATCTAGTTTACTTTATCCAGGTAGTACCTTAAAGTAACCAACCACAGGAAGAGGGATGGAATTATTACCGGACAGTACGACAAGGTTTTCGCCTTATTTGGACACCCTGTAGCTCATTCTGTTTCGCCGGTGATGCAAAATGAAGCGTTTAAAGAACTGAGGTTGAACTGCTGCTACCTCGCCTTCGATGTAAAGGTTGACGACCTAGCAGCGGCTGTCAAGGCAATCGGTGCTTTGGGCCTAGGGGGAGCAAACGTCACCATCCCTCATAAAGAGAGGGTGCTCGATTATCTTGACGAGGTAGAGGAACAAGCCAGGCTTATCGGTGCCGTGAACACCATCGTCTGCCGGGGAGGGCGCCTGATCGGTTATAATACGGATGCACCCGGATTTCTGGAGTCCCTCCGTGCAGATGCAGGGTTCGATCCCGGTGGAAGTCATGTGGTGATACTGGGGGCCGGGGGGGCGGCCCGGGCGGTTGCTTATGCCCTTGCCTTAGGAGGGGTTGAGAGCATGGGGATATTCAACAGAAACCTTTCTCGTGCCGAGGCGCTTGCAAGGGATATATCCCGGTCGGCGGCATGTAAGGTGGAAGCAGGCGATTTAAAGGGCGTAGCCATTTCACGGGCGCTGGCCCGGGCGGACCTGCTGGTTAACGCTACCTCCGCCGGTATGCATCCCCATACTGACGAGGTTCCTTTGTCGGACCTGGCAGCCCTGCGGCCGGGGTTAATAGTCTATGACCTCATCTACAACCCAACCAAAACGCGCCTTTTGCTGGAAGCAGAAGCTAGGGGTTGCCGTGTTTTCAACGGGATCGGGATGCTAGTTTACCAGGGCGCGCTGGCCTTTGAGTTGTGGACTGGACAGAAGGCACCCGTGGCGGTGATGCGGGCGGCGGCGGAAAAGGCTTTGGGAAATGTTAAAAAAGAGGAGAGTGTTTGATGCTGCGCTTTTTAACGGCCGGGGAATCGCACGGCCCGGCTCTTACAGCTATTATCGAGGGTTTCCCCGCAGGTGTGCCGCTGGAGAAGCGGTTTATTGACGCGCAGCTTAAACGGCGGCAGTCCTCCTTTGGCCGCGGGGGACGCATGAAGATAGAACAGGATGAAGTGGAGATCCTGTCCGGGGTCAGGAAGGGCCTGAGCCTGGGAAGTCCTATCACCCTGATGATCAGGAACCGGGATTGGGAAAACTGGCATGATGTGATGTCTGCCGACGCCGGGGAGATTAACCCCGAGAGGGAGGCTGAAAAAAAGGTTACTAGGCCGAGACCCGGGCACGCGGATCTGGCAGGCGCCTTGAAGTACCGGCACATGGACTTAAGAAATGTCCTGGAAAGAGCAAGCGCCAGGGAGACGGCCGCCCGGGTGGCCGTCGGGACGGTCGCTCGGATACTTCTGGAGCAGCTGGGCTGTATAATATTCGGCCATGTGGTGCAGATCGGCGCCATAGCCTGCGGCGCGGCAGGAGCTGGCCGGGAGGAATACGCAGGAATTGCCGAATTTGCCCGGACGTCACCGGTGGCCTGCGCGGACCGGGAGAAGGCCGGGGAAATGATCCGGGAGATTGAGCGGGCACAGGAAGCCGGGGATACCCTGGGCGGAGTGTTTGAGGTCGTCTGCCTTGGCCTTCCCCCCGGCCTGGGGAGCCATGTGCACTGGGACCGGCGCCTTGACGCGTGCCTGGCCGCAGCTTTGATGAGCATTCCTTCGGTAAAAGGTGTGGAGATCGGACTGGGCTTCCGGGGCGCGGGCATGGCGGGTTCGGAGTACCACGATCCGGTTTATTATGAAAAGAATCGCGGTTTTTACAGGCCTACGAACCATGCCGGCGGCATCGAGGGGGGTATGACCAATGGGGAGCCGATAGTGCTGCGGGTCGCAGTAAAGCCCATTCCAACATTACGAAAACCCCTTCCGAGCGTGGATTTCTTTACGAAAGAAAAAGTAAAAGCCGCGGTGGAACGCAGCGACGTGTGTGTAGTTCCTGCTGCCGCCGTTGTTGCTGAAGCCGTGACGGCATGGGTTCTGGCCGATGCGGTGCTCGAAAAATTTGGTAACGATACCCTGGACGAGATTCGACTGAGATGGTGGGAATACCTGGCTTATCTCGAAAAGGTATGATGGAGTGGAAGGTTTTGAAGAAGGAGAACATCGTCCTGACCGGTTTCATGGGAACGGGAAAAACTGCGGTGGGCAGGCAGCTGGCCTCCCGGTTGAACATGAACTTCATCGACACGGACGTGGAGGTCGAGTACGCCACCGGGTTGAAAATACATGAGATCTTTAAGCGATACGGAGAGCAGCGCTTCCGGGCGGAGGAGCGCACTGCCGTGGAAAAAGCCGCCGGTTTCCGCAATACGGTGATCGCGACCGGCGGCGGGGTGGTTTTAGACCCGGAAAACATGCAAAACCTCCGGAAAAGCGGGGTGATCGTCCTGCTGGAGGCCAGGCCGGAGGTGATCGCCCGGCGGGTACGGCGCCACAACAACCGACCGCTGCTGGCGAATCGGGAGCGGTTAATCGAGCGGATTGAAAACCTGTTGCAGGAAAGGGCGCCCTATTACGAGGATTGTGATTGCAAAATAGACACTTCGGATCTCAGTATTCAAGGGGTTGTAGATAAAATCGTTGCGGTATTGAGGGAGCGGGGATGGGAGTGGAACTTAAAGTAAACCTTGGCAAGCGCAGCTACCCGATCTTGATTGTTTCCTCCTGCCTGCCGCAGTTGGGGAGGCACCTTGCAGCTCTTATGCCTGCCACACGTGTCTTTGTTGTCACAAACGAGGTAGTGGGGAGGCTCTACGGGGAACAGGTTACCCGGGCGTTGAGGGATGCAGGTTTTGAGGTCCTTTACCGGGAACTGCCGGATGGTGAAAAATATAAATCGCTTGAATCTGCAGGAGAGCTCTACACCCAGGCCCTTGAGGGAGGATTGGAGCGGCAAAGCGCTGTGGTTGCCCTCGGTGGAGGAGTGATCGGGGATCTGGCCGGTTTCGTGGCGGCGACCTACATGCGCGGCATACCCTTTGTGCAGGTACCAACCACCCTGCTGGCACAGGTGGATAGCTCGGTGGGGGGGAAGGTGGCCGTCAACCATCCCCTTGGGAAAAATATGATCGGCTGCTTCTACCAGCCGCGCCTGGTTTTTGCGGATGTAGCAACACTGGAAACGCTGCCGTTAAGAGAACTGAGGGCCGGGTTGGCCGAGGTGATCAAGTACGGCGTCATCCAGGATGAAGATTTTTTTGAATTCCTGGAAGAAAACCTTGAAAGGATCCTCGGCCTCGATCAAGATGTACTGATCGAGGTTGTCAGGCGGTCATGCGCCATCAAGGCGGGAATCGTGGAAAAAGACGAAACCGAACGGGGGTTGCGGGCGATCCTCAATTTCGGCCACACCATCGGGCATGCCCTGGAGGTCCTAACGAAATACCAGGTTTACAGGCACGGCGAAGCGGTTGCGGCGGGGATGGTGGTTGCTGCTGCAATTGCAGAGGAAAAGGGGCTGTGCGGCCAGGACCTCACAATGCGCCTGGCCGGCATACTGGAGCATGCCAGGCTTCCGATCCGGATTCCATTCAAGGCTGAGGAAATAATTGAGGTTCTCCCGCGGGATAAAAAGGCTCAGGGGGGGAGGCCTCGTTTTGTGCTTCCCGTTGCTCTTGGCCAGGTGGTCATTGACGCCGATGTTGGCCGGGAAGTAATCAGGTCCGCGCTTGAAAGGTGCCAGGCAAAAAGAGGTGAGCGGTTTTGAGCCATTTGGAAAGCGTAGAACTTCTGTGGACCGCTGCACAGATGGGAGCCTCGGATCTGCATTTGTCTGCGGGGGCACCTCCTTTTGTCCGGGTCAACGGCCGCCTTTTTCCCATCGAACTGCCTCCGCTCACCGCAAGGGATACCGAAAGGATCCTTCGTTCCCTTGCCACCGAGGAACAGTGGAGAAGTTTTGTACAGAATGGAGAAATTGCTTTTGCCTACACGCTACCGGATGGAAGCCGTTTTCGCTGTATTGCATACCGCCAGCGGGGCAGGTGCGCCGCGGCAATTCGTATAATTCCCGGAAGGATACCCGGCTTTGAAGAGCTCGGACTTCCCGAGATTGTCAAAGAACTCACCAGGAGACGCAATGGACTGGTTCTTGTTACAGGTCCCGCCGCAAGCGGTAAAACGACCACTCTGGCGGCGATGATCGACCTGGTCAACAGCGAGCGCAACTGCCTTATCATTACCCTGGAAGCCCCCATCGAATATATTCACAAGCACAAGCAGGGCATTGTCAACCAGCGTGAGGTGGGGGAAGATATGGGCTCTTTTGCAGGTGGCCTGCGCTCGGCCGTACGCCAGGACGCCGATGTAATCCTGGTGGGAGAAATGAGAGAATGGGATACTGCATCGGCGGCGATTGGAGCGGCGGAGACCGGCAAACTTGTTCTCGCTTCCTACGACGCCGCCGATGCCGTGCAAACCCTTGAGGACGTTATCGATTTGTTTCCTGCATATCAGCAGAGCCGGATGCTTGCCCGGCTTTCAACTGTCCTTAAAGGTATAATCTCCCAGCGGCTGGTACCCCGAGCCGACGGGAAGGGGATGGCCCTTGCCCTCGAAATAATGGTTGTCACCCCAGCGATCAGGATCTTGATCAGGGACGGTAAGACCCAACAGATCAGACCCACCATCGAAACAGGTGGCAAATACGGTATGCAAACACTGGAAGCCTCTCTGAAGCAGTTGGCGGAGTCGGGCATCATTGACAGGACTGAGTTGTTGAGCCCCTAGTTTCAGTTTCACAATTCCCGCCGTCCGCCTTTAAACCCGTCCAGGTAACCTTCCTGCAGCAATCCTGATGTCAACCTCCGTGACAAGAACCGGCCAAATGATTCTTTCAATATCCACTTTGAAAAAGATATATTACGTGCAGGATAATAACAGATCTTGGCGTAATTTTAAATTATATAGAAAATAAGGCGGAGATCTGGTTATGTCTTTGGTCCCAAAAAAGAAGATGCTCGGCGAAATCCTGGTTGAAAAGGGGATTATCACCAGAAAACAGCTGGAGAAGGCCCTGCGCGTCCAGGCTGAAACAGGGGGGCTGCTCGGGCGTGTTTTGATAAGGTTAGGGATGATCACGGAGGATGACCTGAATCAAGCCCTGGGCATCGAAAAACTGAACAATATCGATCTGCAAATAGATCCCGAACTGCTGAGGATCGTACCGGAACAATTGCTGAGGAAGTACAGGATGTTCCCCGTAAAAAAAGAGGGAAACAGATTGTTCGTCGCCATGGTTGATACCTACAATGTTATGGTACTGGATGATCTCAGGCTGCTGACAGGGTACGACATTGAACCGGTGAAGGCTACGGACAAAGAGATCGATGCCTTGATAGAAAAACACTTCGGGCTTCCGGAGGTGGAGGAGGCCCTTAAAGAGCTTGAAAAAGAGACCGAAGAGGAAACGGTCAAAATAGAGGAGAACATCGTTGACGATGCACCTGTGATTAAGCTCGTGAATTCCCTGCTGATGAGGGCGATCGAGGAGGATGCGAGCGATATCCATATTGAACCCTTTGAAAACCATGTTCTGGTACGATTTCGGGTTGACGGCTTGCTGCGCCATGTCATGAAAATGCCCCGCAGGATGAGCCATGCAGTGGTTTCGCGGGTCAAAGTCATGGCCAGCCTGGACATTGCTGAGCGCAGGCTACCCCAGGACGGCCGCATTCCGTTGAAACTGCTCCATTACGATATGGACCTGAGGGTTTCCACGATACCGACAATTTTCGGGGAGAAAGTGGTGATCCGGCTCCTTAATAAAGAAAGCATTAAGAATTTTACCCTTGACAAATTGGGTTTTTCTGACTACAATCTGCACCAATTTATGGATTTTCTGAAAAGCCCATACGGGATGGTGCTGGTCACAGGGCCCACCGGAAGCGGAAAAACCACCACGCTTTATACCGCATTAAAGAGTCTCAACAGTGTCGAAAAAAACATTATCACCGTCGAGGACCCGGTGGAATACGTACTGGAAGGGATTAACCAGATACAGGTCAATGTTAAAACAGGCGCAACATTCGGCACCTACCTGAGGTCGATCCTGCGCCAGGACCCTGATGTGATCATGATCGGCGAGATACGCGACCTGGAAACGGCGGAGATTGCCGTCCGGTCTGCCACAACGGGGCACCTGGTGCTCTCCACCCTGCACACCAACGATGCGCCGGGAGCGCTCACCAGGCTTGTGGACATGGGGGTCGAGCCTTTTATGGTGGCTTCTTCAGCCCTTGGAGTGGTTGCCCAGCGCCTGGTGCGCAGGATTTGCCCGAACTGCCGGGAAACCTATGTGCCGGATGAGGCAGAGCTTGCCTTTGCAGGGGTTGAACGTCCCGGTGGTTTCTTTGCCGGGAGGGGATGTGAGCAGTGCAACCAGACGGGCTACCGCGGGAGAATCGCCATCCATGAGATACTGGCAGTTAAGCCTGCTTTGCAGAAGCTCATCCTGAAGAGGGCTTCGGTCGACGAATTGAGGCAGGCGGCTCTGCTGGAAGGTATGGTACCTCTCAGAGAGGATGGCATCGCTAAAGCCCTGCAGGGGATTACCACCATCAAGGAAATCATGCGAGTCGCCTTTCGGGAGGAAAATGGATGAATACCGTTGATATTCTTGCACAGGCCGCAAAGCTTGGAGCATCGGACGTCCATGTTACAGTTGGCAGGCCTCCTATCATAAGACTAAATGGTGCGCTTTATCCATTTGACGCACCGGAACTGGCGGGGAAGATCGACCTTGTTGCTTCAGGGGAGATCAAGAACCTGACACCTCCGGATACCGAGGCGCTGGCGCGGCAAATCATGACACCGGAGCAGTATAACCGCATGCAGGAAAAAGGGGAGCTGGATTTTTCCTACTCTGTTCCGGGTGTGGGAAGGGTGCGGGTCAATGTCTTCAAACAGAGAAACAGCATTGCCATGGTTATGCGGCTGCTCAATACCCGCATTCCCTCTTTCCAGGAATTAGGCCTGCCGGGTACCCTCATGTATCTCGCCAGGAGGCCAAAGGGGCTGGTGCTGGTGACCGGCCCAACGGGCAGCGGCAAGTCCACAACCCTGGCTGCCATGATTGACCTTATCAACAGTGAGAAAAGGCTGCACATCATCACCCTGGAAGACCCGATCGAATACCTGCACAGGCACAATCTCAGCATCGTCAATCAGCGGGAGATAGGGGAAGATACCGGATCCTTTGCCGACGCCTTGCGTGCCGCCCTGCGAGAGGATCCGGACGTCATCATGGTTGGAGAAATGCGCGATCTGGAGACAATTGCGACAGCACTCACGGCTTCGGAAACGGGGCACCTGGTGCTGGCCACACTGCACACGCCGGGAGCGGCGGAGACCATCGACCGGATCATCGACGTTTTCCCCCCGGCACAGCAGCAGCAGATCCGCATCCAGCTGGCAGACACCCTGGAAGGCATCGTCTCCCAGCAGCTCATACCGAGGGTGGATAAGCCCGAGCGGGTTGTGGCACTGGAAATCCTGATCGCTACCCCGGCGGTGAGGAACCTGATCAGGGAAGGCAAGACCTACCAGATACCGTCGCAGATGCAGACCGGTGCCCGCTACGGGATGCAGACCCTTGATATGTCCCTGCGGGAGCTTTACCAGAAAGGGATAATCAGCCGGGATGAGGTTTTGAACCGGGCGCGGGACCCGGAGATCTTAATGAAAGGTGTGATTTAGATGCCGGAGTCCACCTTTGCCTACAAGGCCAGGAATCTGTCCGGGCAACTCATCACCGGGAGAGTCGAGGCGGAAAGCTCATCTGACGCTATTTCCCTGCTCCGGGATAAAAATCTGTTCGTCGTGCAGCTCAACCCTGTGCGCAGGTATTCCTTTGATGTTGGCAAACTGCTGGCAGGAAAAATCAAAACCAGGGATCTGGCAGTTTTCTGCCGGCAGTTCGCCACAATGATCGGGTCCGGCATTCCCCTGCTGCAGTGCATCCGTATCCTGATTCAGCAGACGGAGAACAAGAGGCTCCGCAATATCCTTGAGGAAGTGGGGGTCGCCATTGAAAAAGGTAATGGGTTGAGCGAGTCTTTTCGCGGCTATAGTGAGCAACTTCCAGAAATCTTTATCAACATGCTGGCCGCCGGTGAGGTCAGCGGAACGATTGACCAGACACTGGAGCGCCTGGCGGTCCATTTTGAAAAGGACCATCAACTCAGGGAAAAGATCAAATCCGCCATGACCTACCCGGCTATGATTGCCGGAATGGCTCTCCTGTCCGTACTCGTGCTGATCACCCTGATCGTTCCCATCTTTGCCGATATCTTTGCCCAGTCGGGAGCCGTCCTTCCCCTGCCTACCCGCATCCTGATGGGGATCAGCGGCGCCCTGACGGGGTATTGGTATCTGTTTCTGGCGGGCGTGGCGGGTTTGTTTGTGGCTGCAAGACAGGGTTTCGCCAGCGAAAACGGCAGAAAGTTTATCGATCGTTTACTGCTGCAGATCCCCGTGGTGGGGCCCCTGGCGACCAAGACGATCGTGGCCAGGTTTGCCCGCAC
This sequence comes from Clostridia bacterium, assembly GCA_902812435.1. GTDB lineage: Bacteria > Bacillota > DSM-12270 > Thermacetogeniales > Thermacetogeniaceae > DULK01. Next base: position 23,997 of record CADDZA010000005.1, on the reverse strand, counting down.
GCTTGCGACTTTGCTAAGGAGCGGAGTCCCGCTGCTGCGCTCCCTGGAAACGGTGGAAAAGGTGGTGGGAAACTCAATTGCCGCCAAGGAAATCGCCGAAGCCATGCGCAATATCAAGGAAGGAGAAAGGATGGCGCCGGTTCTCATCAAAAGCAAGATCTTTCCCCCGATGGCCGTCAACATGATCGGTATCGGTGAGGAATCCGGTGCCCTGGATAGCATGCTGGAAAAGCTGGCAGCCTTCTACGAGCAGGAGGTGGAGGCCATGATTGCCCGGCTCTCCAGCATCGTGGAACCCGTCTTAATCGCCGTGGTGGGCATCCTGGTGGGCTTTATAGCGATTTCCATCTATTTGCCTTTGTTCGGCCTGTCGGGAGCAATACAGGGAGGGGGTATGCCCGGAGGAATGCCGTAGAAGAAAAGGGACTCGTTTTATTTCACGCAGGAATGCAGAGAAAGATTTAAAAATTTAAAATTCGGAGAGGAGAGGTGCGAATGTTGAACCTGAAAAGGTATTTGCGCAGCGAAAAGGGTTTCACCATGATTGAAATGATGGTCGTTCTGATCATCATCGCTGTCTTGATCGGGGGTGGGATCAAGTTTTATTCGGGGTATATCACTCAATCAAGAGTGACAAAAGCAAAAGCCGAGATTAGCACCATGCAGGCTGCATTAGATAGTTATTATGCACAGAATAATGAGGTTTATCCGTCTGTTTCCAATTTAGGGGATGCTGGGTTAGATACTACAATTATATCCTCGTCAGGTACTAAGTATGTTTACTCAATTTCCAGCGATAGTAAAGGCTATGCTATTAATACATCTAGTACAGACCCATATGGTGGTAAATATGTTTATGGTATAGGTAGGAATGGAACATCAAACCCTCCAGGCACAAGTGCAACACAACAATCTGCTCCAACAACACCATAATTTATATAAAATATTCAGATAAGGACATTCCCAATATTATCCAGAACAGTGGCATGATCATCACCACGTCGATGTTGAAGAATCCCTGTATCAGGTAAACCAGAATCATCGTGAAGAGGAGAAAACCTTTTTCGTTCCTGGCGGGGCGCAGGAAAAAGCTCAGAAAGGCCAGGTAGGAAAGCAGGGCGAAGATCCCCATTGTCAGGGCGATTTCCAGAAAGATGTTGTGGGCTTTGTCCACCAGGGCGTGATTGGGGGTAAAGATCTTAGCATAGAGAAGGTGGTCGGGACCGATGCCGAAGGCCCAGAATCTCAGAAACAGCTTGAAGCTTTTCTGCCAGATGAAGAAACGGTAGGCCCCGGCTCCTTCGTCCATTTTAATTCCTTTGCTTACCTCGCCTGACAGGGAGATGATCCTGTGCAACAGGAGACCATCCCGGGCTGGCAGGAGAACCAGAGTGGTTGCCAGGAAAACTCCTGCCAGCAGGAGAAGGGGCTTTCTCTTCGCTGTATCCCTCCGGCAGGATGCGGCGATGACGAGAAAGCCGGCCAGAGCAGCCAGCCAGGCCCCCCTGCAGAGGCTCACCAGCAGGCCGGCGTAGATCGATACGGAGCATAGCAGCCATACCTTTTTTCTTGATCTTAAAAATAGCAGTACTGCCGCAGGCAAAATAAACGCCGTATAAGTCCCCAGAAAATCCGGGTTGGCCATTGTACCGTAGCTGATCATCCCTTTCCGAAAGGGTTCATGAGGAACCAGGTTCAAACCGAAGTACTGCAGGATCGCCAGAAGCGATCCAATGGCCGCGCTACCGGTCATATATCTTAGCAATTTTTCCTCTTTACCCGTATGCATGGCCAGGATAAATAATATGGCACAGCAAAGGTATGTGCTCAGCCCTGTGAAGCGGAAAGGGCTTCCGATCCAGGCGGTGATGGGGACGGGGGCAAGCAGTGCCGAGGTCAGGGCAAAGATCAGAAACATCCCCAGAGGTATAAAGGTCGGGTGTTTGATTTGGGGGTTGTCTTTCAGCAGCAGAAATAAGGCGATCACCGAGACAATTACGAGCAGAAGGTAACGGGGCGCGTAAAAGTAACCGGGCAGCGCCGTTCCCCCAGGGTAGGTGATATAAAAAGGATGGGGGATCACAACCAGAGGGTAAATGGTAACCATAAACCAGAGCAGAACATATCTGGCATCCAGATTCTTTTTTAACAAGGAAACTGGTATTTTGATGCTTTTTTATAGTTTTACTAATAATTCGCCATTATCGACGGTTCCTCCTCTTGATACCTTTAATTTCACAGCATGGTTAGAAAAACCAAAATTAAAAGGTATCTGAGGATAATTATGACGGTGCCAGGTACAGTGCTTAATTTTAAGAAGAGGGTATTTTTGGGTAAAATATCCATATTTAAATGCGGCATGCAGGAAAATTGCAAGATTTGTTGAAATATTATCAATATTTTGACGGCCTGAGATTCTCCGCCGCCAGATCGGGAGTGACCACGGTTTGATGCCTTTTCAAAAGAACGGCCAGAGTGGCATGAGCCTAATCGAAGTGATGGTGGCTCTGGTTGTCCTCGGCCTCACCAGCGCGGCCCTGATGGGCCTTTTCCTGGCCGGGAGCACGTCCACGGCTGTGGCGCGCCACGACGTGGCGGCGGTTAACGTTGCCCAGGAAATACTGGAGCAGGTTAAAGCCGTTCCCGAAAACCAGTTCGGGACGGCGCGGGGCGGAGGAATTGACACGATTCAGTTGGCGACTCAAGCCAGCGAGGTAAATAATTACTATAGCGGACTGATGATAGCGACCACCGGGGGGCGGGGTTCCGGGCAGGTGCGGAAGATCACGGATTACAACGGCGCCACGCGCACGGCCACGGTGGAACGCCCGTGGGACACGGTGCCAGATGCCACAACCACATACGCGATCTTAAAGGGCACTGCCTCGGGCTACATGTACCGGATCGGAGTCGTGCCGAACCCCGACCCCACCAAGGGCCTCGCCACGGTCACCGTCACCGTAAGTTATGCGACAACCGGCGGCCGCACGCGAGAAGTCACCCTTACCAGCGAAAGGCTGAGTCGGTGGTGAGGGAGGTGCGTGACAGCCGCGGCTTCACCCTCATAGAGGCGCTCGTCGCCCTGACCATCATTGCTTTCGTCGTTGGCGGAATCTCCCTCCTTTACCTGAGCGGCTACCGGAGCTACGCCCGGGAGAGCGCCAGGATCGAAGTGCAGGAGAACCTGCGCATTGCTGCGGCTAGGATGGCCGGCAAAATAAGGGAGGCCAAACCTGACACCATTATTCCAGAAAATCTAGATGATGTTCCCAGTTCCCATATCGAGTTTACCCTCTCCTCCAGCGAGAAGAGGAACGGATACCGTCTCAACAAGAAGGAGGGGGAGGATGGAGAGATTGAGGAGAAGATCGAGGGTACGGGCGGGTATACGTGGCTTCCGGTCACCAGCCACATCATCACGAAACTCGTTTTCACCAGGGAGGGGAACAGCATCACGATCACCATCGAAGGTGAGAAGGGAAAGAGCGGCAAGGTGCGGCTGAGCACGGAGGTCAACCTGCGGGTCGGGGAGAGCGGATAGGGAGGTGGTGGCATGCTTCGCGACCAGAGGGGACAGGCTCTTGTACTTGTTCTGATTTTGACCACGGTCATCTTCATGATCGGCAGCGCAGCTGTGGCCATGGGCACCGCCGTGCGTAAAAACGCCACCTTGGAGACATGGCAGAAGAAGGCCTACTATATCGCCGAGGCTGGCATCGAAATGGCCCTGGCTGACCTGCGCCAGAGGCTCATCTATCCAGCCCCCGGGTTTGAGGAATTTAGCATACATAACGAGCCTTATGCCGGCGGGGTGATAGACGAAGTGAGCGTGACGAAAGAAACGGCGGGGAATGACATTTACATAATAGCTTCTTCTTCGCATTATCCTGCCGGCAGCAGCAGGCTGGCCCGAAAGAACATCCGGGTAAAGGTGAAGGTGGTGCCCGATCCCTTTCTTTCCTACGGTGGCCCGGGATTGAAGTCTGATACAGCGGTCCATCTGACGGGGGGAGTCACAAGTACTGGCGGCTCCCTTCTGGCCCGGATGGGAGACGTAGAATCGCAGGCATTGATTACCGGTAACGTTGGAGGCATTTACGCCGGTAGGAATGCCTACTTGCAAGGGGGCATTACGTCGGGCGGCGGCGAGATCAAGGCTGGTGAGGATGTGCATCTTTCGGGGGCACTCAGTACCTGGAGCGGGAAAATCTGGGCGGGGAATGAGGTGCACGGCCCCTGGTGGCAACTCAGGAAGGTCACCATTCACGAGCACTGCGGCACGAATATCCCGGGGTTCCCCCTCCCTAAGTTTCCGGTGGTGGACAAAGGGAGCACCTGGTACGAACGGGTGAGAGATGAAGCTCAGAAGCAGGGTTCATGCTTTGCAAGTGCGACGGCGTGGCTTGACGATGACCCTGAGTTCGGGAGCGGCAAAGGAATCCGGTGGGTTTACTCGGTCGCGGAAGTACCCTTGAACTTGGTGATAATTACCGTTACCGGCGCGGAGTTGCGGCTACCGTCGCTTACCGTCGTGGATGGCCCGGTGGTACTTGATTTTAAAGCGTACAGAGACGCCTACAGTAGGTGGCAGGATCGTATCGAAGGCAAATATCGAGGCAAAATTGTAACTTTTGTCGACCTCAACCTGGGTCGACTGAATGTTGTGGCAGGTGCGCCTGCTACTGTTGTGGCCGACAGCATCAAGATCGACGAGGCCCTCGCCGGTCTGTTCGGGGTTGACACATCGGGTATAAAAAGCACGTGCGGCTTTTTTGCCGTCGCCGGCGACGTGGTTTATAGGGCGGTTGTCGGGAGTGGCGGGCGCTTATCTGTGATAACAACCGGAAAGTTCGATTGTTCGACAACGGGAAACCTTAATCTGGACTGGGTGGCCGCCAAAAATGACGTGCTGATTAATGCAATAATTAACCTGAACGCGGCACAGGCAGCAGTTCCTCCGGGCACGCCGGTGGGGTATCAGATTATCGCCTGGAAATAAAGGCTAGAAAGAATTGGGTTCCGGCCCTATATGTGGCATCCATATCCAAAGCTCAAGATCAGAAGCTGGCTTGAAGGCAGATTTTGGCTGATTTTTTTATTAACATGATTTTTTTAACATAATTAGACAATGAGACCACATTAAAGCAGGATTAAAGGAACTATTATAGAATATGGGTATCGTTATTTTTATGACATGTGAGCGATTTTTTTGAAAACAGGAACTCTGGTATGGGTTTACTGCACAGGATCTCGTGAAAGTGCAATTTCTCAACAAGGCGGTCACTATGAAGGATTTTCTACAAAAGATATTGCCCCGCAAGAACCAATTTACAGGTGTAGATATCGGCACCAACTGGATCAAAGTGGCGGAAGTCAGGATCTCAGATGGTATGGCCGAAATTGTTTCCCTGAAGAAGTACCCGAGTCCTCCCGGTGTCTGGACGGAACAGTTTGATGAGGAGCATCTGGTTGAGGTCTTAAGCCAGATCAGGACAGAGGGATTACACGAGGTGATAACCTGTATCGGAGGCGAAAAGGTTATCAACCGCGTTGTGCGCTTCCCTTTGATGAGCGATAAGGAACTGGCGGCTGCCGCCGAAATCGAAATAGAAAAGTACCTGTCTTCTCCTACGGATCAGTTTATATTCAGGTATGTCAGGTTAGACGAGGGCAAAACCGGGGACGGCGACGTCGAAGAGGGCCAGAACGTGCTGCTGCTGGCCGTCCCGACCGGTACCGTTTACCGGTATTACGGCATTTTTTCCCGCGCAGGCCTGACTGTGACGGCATTTGACATCCAGGCATTTGCCCTGTGGCGGCTTTTCGGCAGGAACACCAGAGGGACGCTTGCCATGATCGACATCGGTTCCAGGACCTCTCACCTTGTGATCACCAGAAACGGGAGAATTCGTTTTGTCCGGGTGCTGCCCGTCGGCGGGAGTATTTTAACCAGGGCGATTATGGATACCCAGGGGGTGGAAGCCTCAGAAGCCCAGCAAATGCAAGAGGATGCCAGCCTTCTGAGGGATAACGCTTGGAGCTTGAGCGGTGGCAGGCAGCTGGTGGAAATCCTGAGGGGGAGTCTCATGGAGATTGCCGGGGAAGTGCAGAGATCCCTGAATTTTTACTCTGTTCAGGAGGGGACTCCTGTCGAACGCTTAATTTTAAGCGGAGGAACCAGCAAGTTGAAAGGGCTTCCCGTTTTCATGCAGGACGTGCTGGGTATTCCGGTCGGCATTGGAGCAGTGGATCTTCCCCTGCCGGGAGGCGAAGGCTTCGATCCCGCATATGCCATTGCTCTCGGTTTGGCCATGAGAGGGGTTTACTAAATGCCTGAACTCAATTACAAAGTCAACCTGCTGCCTCCAAAACTGCAGCGTGAGGAAATCGTGGATGTGCGCCGTCTGCTAATCATCACCGGCGTTACCCTTCTTATTGCCGTAATCCTCGGGAGTTACGGTGTCTTTATCATCAGTTTTTACAATGTGAAAAATGAACTGTCCGCAACAAAGGTGGAGCTGACAGCCATAAACCCGGTGGCAGCCCGGGTGGAGAAAATGAGGGCTGAGAGGGTCGAGCTTGAGCAGACAATCGATGAATACAATCTGATTTTAAAAAGCCAAAAGCAGTGGTCGGAGCTGCTGGTGGATATCAACCGGATCATGCCCGTGGATTTATGGCTGGTAGGTCTTGAGATTACCTATAAGCAGCCGGAACAGAAAACGTCGGGGCAGGGTTCGCAAAGTGGAGCTTCGGCTCAAAAGCAGGTTTCCGAAAACAGCAGCGGTGCCAAGCAACCGGAAGCGGTGCCTCACCCGAACGTGGTAATCTTCAAAGGGAGTTCCCGCACCGTGGCATCAATCGGAGTCTTTATCAACGGCCTCACCCGTCTGCCTTGTTTTCAGGATGTCAGGCTGGACAAGGTCGGTGAAGGGACCGACGGTATTCAGTTTGAAATAACTGCATTCCTCAAAGGTGTGAACTGAATGTGGGAAAAGCTGAGTTCCAGGGACAGGTTCTTGCTGGTCGCCCTGCTGGTGGCCGTCTGGATTTATGCAGTTTACTCCTTTATCTTGTCTCCGCAGTTTAAGGCTTACGCACGGGTGAAGAGTGAGCTGGCGACAGAGGAGGCGAAGCTGGCCAGGGCCCGGTCGACCGCTGCTGCCTTAAAAACGGAAATGACCAGACTCCGGGCGGCGCAGCAGGAAATGGAGAAGGTTGGGGAACCCTTTAAAACCGAGATGCGGGACGGTGCCGACATTATTCTATTGGGTTTGAGATCGGCTGCAGGAAATATTGATATTACCGGTGTTGAACCCGGTGATATCATAACCAACAAACATTCCCTGGAAATACCCCTCAAGGTGATCGTCCGGGGCAACTACCTTGATCTGCTTGCCTTTATAAACAACCTGGAAAACCAGGCTTTGACGAACTTAACCGAAGTCAGGAGTTTGAAGGTCGAAGCCATAGAGGCTTCCCAGTCTCCGGCTGCGTCTTCGCAGTCTTACTCTATGGCGGGGGAAACTGCCGGTGGAAACGTAAAAGCGGAGATCGGGCTTGTCATTTATTCCGCGAAAACTCCGGAGGCAAGACTGCAGTTGGAGCAGTTGGCCGGATGGCTGCGGGGGAGAGGGAACGCATTTAAACCGGCGGGCGCCGTCTCTCCCATTCCCGAGCTGTCCGGGCACCTGAAGCTGCCACCGCCGCCGCAGTCTGCGGCTCCTGTAAGCGGGCAGGGGCAGGTGCAGGGCGGTTTACCGGTACCTCCGGCAAATCCGTCCGCGACTCAGCCGGAACAGAAGTAGCTTAGACAACCGCTGCAATAGCGACGAGAGGTACTGAATTGGAAAAAGAGGCTTTTGTTCTTAATTCGATTATCATCACACTTTTTGGGCTGTGCATCGGAAGCTTTTTAAATGTAGTGATCTACCGGCTCCCCCGTGGGGAATCTCTCCTGTGGGGGAGATCCCGCTGTCCCGCGTGTGGTCATGTGCTGGCCTGGTACGATCTGATGCCGGTGGTAAGCTTTATTCTGCTCCGGGGAAGGTGCCGCACCTGCGGTGCCCGGATATCCTGGCTCTATCCCGGCGTGGAGTTGCTGACAGGGCTTCTTTTTTTGGTGTTGTTTTGGCGCTTCGGGGTTAAGGCAGCTCTTGCCAAGTACCTTTTTTTGAGTGCTGTTTTGATAGCGGCCACTTTTATCGACTTGCAGCACTACCTCATTCCGGATTCCCTTGTAATAACAGCTTTACTGGGCGGCATTGTCCTGGGGGCGGCAACCGGGGATGTGGGAGCTATTTCCGCTCTGGTTGGCGCCGCAGTAACCGGCGGATTTTTGTTTCTGGTAGCAGTGCTGAGCGGGGGAGGAATGGGCGGCGGGGATATCAAGCTTACATTTGTCACCGGTCTCTTCCTGGGGTGGCCGCTTGCTCCGCTCGGATTGTTTATCGGTATTTGCCTGGGGGGGTTACTAGCGGTTGTGCTGCTGGCTTTTCGCATTAAAGGTAGAAAAGATCCAATCCCCTTCGGACCGTTTATCGCCCTTGGTTCCATCATCGCTTTGCTGTGGGGTAATGGGATCATAGGCCGGTATTTTCGTTTCTTTTCAGGGTGATACGGTACATGCCCGGACCGGACAACAGGAGAAGAACAAGGCTTTGCTCTAACGGGTATACATTGCTGGAAACAACCATCACACTGCTGATCGCAGGCATCTTTCTGGTGGGAGTTGTGCCGGGGTTGAAGCGGTTCATGGCGGGTATAAATCTGCGAATGGCCGCAGACCGCCTTGTCGAAGACACCCGGGAAGTGCAGCAGCGCGCCCTCAGCGAGCAGTGTGATAAGTATTTTATCCTGTTTAATAGATCAAACGGAACCTACTATATTAGAAAAACGGCTTCTCCGGAAGCCGTTACAATTGCCGTTGTTCGCCTTCCGGATACTGTGGCCATAGAAAATACCAATTTCGATGGTAATAAGCTTCTTATATCGGCAAAGGGACTGCCCTGGCCGCGAGGTGGCACGATTACATTGCGTGATAAGGGAACGGCGAGGTTTAAATATGTGGTTGTGGCCTCGATAACCGGAAGGGTGCGGAGCAGCGACAAACCTCCTGAGAGCTGGGAGATTTCCCCGTAATATAATGTGTCAACCCGGGGCAGGGGGAGCGCTCCGGGTCTTATTTTGTATAGGGGGAGCGGAAAAAGTAGACAATAAAAACTGGCGGGAGTATGATGATAAAGTAAATTATACCAGTTTAAGTGAGGGAGCAGGATGCTTTCAAAGGCGGATCTTGAAGAGGTTTTGCAGGTTGCCCTGAGGGGCGGCGATTTTGCGGAAATTTTTATTGAAGACAAAAAGAGCACAAAAATCGGCTGTGAGGACAGGAAAATCGAGCGTGTCATCACCGGGCATGAACAGGGCGCCGGTATCAGGGTAATCCGGGGCGAGAATACCGCCTACGGCTACACCAATGCTCTAAACAAACAGGAACTGCTCAAGCTGGCGGAGCGTGTGGCTAAAGCTGCCAGGGAGAACCCGGTTGCAACCATTGCCCTCGAACGCAGGGAATCCCCCGTCAAACTACCGGTGAAACGGCGTCCGGACGAGGAAGGCATCGAAGAAAAGGCAAAGCTTGTAAAGGCCGCGGAAGAGGCGGCCAGGAGCGTTGACGAGAAACTGGTACGCCAGGTAACGGTAGGTTACGGGGATGTGACACAGAGGGTAACGATAGCCAATACGGATGGGGTATATGTTGAAGACGAGCGAATTCGGAGCCGTCTTTCGGTCAATGCCGTGGCTGCGGAGGGCCAGGTAATCCAGACGGGATATGAATCGGCCGGAGGGACCCAGGGGCTGGAGCTCTTTGATGAGGAGAAACCTGTGGACCTGGGGCGCCGGGCGGCCAGGAGGGCGCTTCTGATGCTCAACGCCAGGCGTGCTCCCGCCGGACGCATGCCTGTGGTCCTGGCAGGAGAGGCAGGGGGCACCATGATCCACGAAGCCTGCGGCCACGGCCTGGAAGCGGACCTCGTCCAAAAAGGCCTCTCGGTTTACGCCAACAGGCAGGGGGAACAGGTGGCCTCGGAGCTTGTGACAGTGGTGGATGACGGAACCCTGCAGGGGAAATTTGGAACGCTTCGCTTCGATGATGAGGGGAGCCCGGCGCAGCGGACGGTCCTGATTGAAGGCGGGATCCTGCGCGGCTATATGCACGATCGCATTACCGCGTCCAGGGATGGGGCCGGTTTGACGGGGAACGGCCGGCGGGAATCCTTCCAGCACAGGCCGATTCCCAGGATGACCAATACCTACCTTGCCCCGGGGGATGCCTCACCTGACGAGATCATCAGGGAAACCAGGGCCGGCCTGCTCGTCCGCCGCATGGGGGGTGGTCAGGTGAATACCACCAACGGGGACTTTGTTTTTGAGGTTACGGAAGGTTATTTGATCCAGGATGGTGAAGCGACCGTTCCTGTGCGGGGCGCCACTCTGACGGGAAACGGGCCGGAAGTACTGAAGCAGATCGATATGATAGGAAGAGATTTTGGATTTTCCATAGGAATCTGCGGCAAAGACGGGCAGGGGGTAGCCGTTTCCGACGCCCAGCCGACCATCCGGATTCCGGAACTGATCGTGGGCGGTATTCTCGAAGAAGAAGGTGATTACCAATGATCGAAGTTGAAAAACTGAACGAGCGCGATCTGGTGGCTGCCGCCGTCGAAGATGCGAAGCGGTACGGTGCCGATCTGGCGGACGCCTTTTTTGCCCAAAACCATGAGCTTGTGATAGAGGTCAGGAACGAGGAAGTGGAAAACCTAAAAGTCGCCCGGGAAAGTGGCATCGGCATCCGGCTGATAAAGGAAGGGCGTCTGGGTTTTGCCTACACCTCCGATCTGCGCCGGGATTCGATAAGAGAAACCGTCCGGGCAGCCCTTGCCAACGCCCGGATTGGAAGCCCCGATCTGAACAATGTGCTCCCCGCACCTCCTGAAGTCTATCCTGAGATGGAGCTGGAGGATCACCGGCTACAGGAGATACCCCTGGAAGAGAAAATCAGGCTGGCACAGGAAATAGAGAAGAGCGGGCGCGGCTACGATAACCGGGTCCGGATTACGGAGCAGGCCGGCTACCAGGAGGCACATTACCAGGTAACTATCGCCAATTCTCTCGGGATACTGGCTTCGTACCGGGGCTCGCTATGCGGCGGTTATGCATCACTGGTGGCCGGGGATGATGGTGATCAGCAGACCGGGTTTGGACTGTATTTTACCCGTAAGTTCGACGAGCTCGATCCGGAGGCCGTCGGGCGGGAGGCGGCCTATAAGGCGGTCCGGATGCTCGGGGCGCGTCGTTTGGAGACCAGGCGCACGGCCGTTGTGTTTGACCCTTATGTGGTCACGAATTTTCTCGGGCTGATTGCTTCCGCCCTTTCGGCCGATGCTGTTCAGAAAGGCCGCTCCCTCTTTGCGGGAAAGGTTGGGCAGAAGGTTGCGGCTGAGGGGGTAACCGTCATCGACGACGGCACTATTCCAAAGGGTTTAATGAGTTCTCCCTTCGACGGAGAGGGAGTTCCCAGTCAGCGCACATCCCTCATCATGAAGGGAAGATTGCAGGGCTTTCTTCACAACTCATATACGGGGGCCAGGGATGGGGTTTCCTCCACGGGAAATGCCGCCCGAAGCTCTTATAAATCGCCTCCGGAAGTGGGAACCACGAATTTTTACCTCGCCCCCGGCGAAAAGGACCCGCAGGATATTATCAAAAACACAGAAAGCGGCCTCTATCTCACGGAAGTGATGGGGATGCATACCGCCAATCCCGTATCCGGCGATTTTTCGGTGGGTGCGGCAGGAATCTGGATAGAACGCGGCGAATTAACTACACCGGTACGGGGAATGGTAATAGCTGGTAATATCCTGGAATTGCTGGAGAACATTGATTTAATAGGAAATGACCTTCGCTTTTTCATCGGCACCGGAGCACCTACTATCCGCGTTGCCGGATTGACGGTGAGCGGTCAATAACACCGAATTTCTGGAGGTTTCAAGTGGCGCGCATACTGGTTGTCAACGGTCCCAACCTTAACCTGCTTGGGGAGCGTGAGGAGGAGATCTACGGGAAAGTCACCCTTGCAGAGATCAATCGCGCTTTAACCAGGCAGGGAGAGGCTGCAGGAGTGGATGTAGAATTTTACCAGTCAAATCATGAGGGAGATCTGATCGATCAGATACACGCTGCCAGGGGACGCTTTGATGCTATCATTATCAATCCGGGGGCGTTGACCCACTACAGCTATGCTCTATACGATGCCCTCAGAGCCGTTAACATCCCGGTGATCGAGGTGCATTTGAGCAATATCTATGCCCGGGAAGACTGGCGGAAGAAGTCAGTGACGGCACCCGCTGCCGTCGGCCAGATAGCGGGTTTCGGCCCGCTCGGCTACAGCCTCGCCCTTACCGCAGCCTGCCAGATCATCTCGCAAAAAGAAGGTAGCCTGAGATGACGGAAATTTACTCCCGAAGATTGGCCGAACTGCGCAGTATTTTGGCGGCTCAGGGTCTGGAAGCACTGCTGGTGATGCAGCCGGAAAATCGAAGGTATATAAGCGGTTTTACCGGTGAAGGTACCCTTCTTGTCACCCCTGACACGGCCTGTTTATTCACAGACGGGAGGTTCGTGGAACAGGCGCATGTGGAAGCCCCGGACTGGGATCTGAAACTCGTCAGGAAAACATTCCTGGAAGCATTGTCGGAGGTTTATGGGGGACAGCCCGCTGAGCTGGGTTTTGAAGAGAATTATCTGACCTACCGGCAGGTTAAGCAGATTCAGGAACATCTTCCCCAGATCCGGCTGCGACCGGTGAGCGGCCTGGTGGAAAAGATGCGGATGGTGAAGGATGCGGAAGAGATTGCAATGATCAGGGAGGCCGGAATCATCACCTGTGCGGCTTTCCGTCATCTCCTGGGGGAATTGCGGGAAGGCATGACGGAACAGGAAGCCGCGGGTGTCATGGAATTTTTCATGCGTTCCCAAGGCGCAGGGCTTCCTGCCTTCGAAACGATCGTGGCCAGCGGGCAGCGGGGTGCACTACCCCACGGCGTCGCATCAGGGAAACGGATCGGAATCGGCGAGCTGATCGTGCTGGATCTGGGAGCGACCTACCGTGGTTACGCCGCGGATCTTACCAGGACGGTTGCTCTCGGTCACTTTAATGCAAAGCAGCGGGAAGTATACGAAGTGGTAAAAGACGCCCAGCAGAACGCCCTGGATTTAATTCGGGCGGGAATAACGACCGGCGAGGCCGATGCGGCGGCGCGCCGGATTATAGAAAAAGCCGGTTACGGTGAATATTTTTCGCACAGCCTCGGCCACGGGGTTGGGTTGGCAGTTCATGAGGAGCCAAGGCTTGCTCCCGGCGGAGAACTGGTGCTGGAAGCGGGCATGGTGGTCACCGTGGAGCCCGGTATCTATATACCCGGTTGGGGGGGTGTAAGGATCGAGGATACCGTTCTGATTACGGACAAGGGCTGTGAAACCCTGACGCCTTTAAAAAAAGAACTCATTGTTGTTTAATTCATAAGGTTTACATAATTTGATGAAAGGAGCGAATCCTGGCCTGTTGCTAACAGTTGCTAACAGGTGAAATGAGCCAGGTAGGAAGAGATGATTTCAACGAATGATTTCAGGACAGGTTTAACAATTGAGGTTGAAGGGGACGTTTACACAGTTGTGGACTTTCAGCATGTCAAACCGGGAAAAGGTTCGGCATTTGTGCGCTCAAAGCTGAAGAATCTTAGAACAGGCGCAGTTATCGAGCGCACCTTCCGGGCCGGGGAGAAGCTACCGAGGGCGCACCTGGAAAGAAAGGAAATGCAGTACCTTTACCGTGAAGGGGATTCCTATGTCTTTATGGATAATGAGACTTACGAGCAGGTAAGCCTTACAACCGAGCAACTCGGGGACAACGTGAAGTACTTGAAAGAAAATATGAATATTTACCTGCTCACCTACGGCGGGAACCTGATCGGGGTGGAACTACCCAATTTTGTAGAGCTTGAGGTGGTTGCCGCAGATCCCGGAGTGCGCGGCGATACGGCAACAGGGGGAACGAAGTCTGCTACCCTGGAAACAGGACTTGCAATACAGGTACCCCTGTTTGTGGAAGTCGGAGATGTGATCAGGGTGGATACGCGCACCGGAGAGTATCTGGAGCGGGTTTAGATCTGGCTTTAAATGGGAATAATAGGCCAAAAGGTTTTAGGAGGTCAAAAAATGGAAGATTTACGGGAAAGGATTGCCTATCTTCAGGGCCTGACAGAGGGCCTTAAATTTGAAGAGGGCAGGGAAGAGGCAAGGATTATCAAGCAGATCATCGATATCCTGGGGGACCTGGTGGACGAGGTAGAGGAATTGCGGGTCGGCCAGGAGGACCTGGAAGACTACCTGGAGAGCCTTGATGAGGACCTTTACGGTGACGAGGATGAGTTTGATCTGGAAGAAAGCAACGATGCGGAAAATAAAAGGGATGCAATCAGGGAAGAGGCGGATTATGAATGCGGCTCAGGAGATGACGACATCGAGTATGTTGAAGTGGAGTGTCCCAAGTGTCACGATATCATCTGCTTTGATGCGGATATCGTCGATGAAGAAGATGTCATTGAAGTAACCTGCCCGAATTGCAACGAGGTCGTGTATGTCAATGATGGTTCCATGCCACCGCCGCAAAGGTCGGGCAGACCTGCAGGGCAGGCCAGGCCGTCCGAAGATCGGGAAGACCTTTGAATTCTTGCAGCCACCAGTTATGCCTGCTTCAAAGCCCCGGCCAATGGGGCTTTTTATTTTTCTCTCCTTTCGAACCCCTCTCCTTTTCATAATCCTGCCAAAAACTAAATATATATAAGGCAAGTCCAGGAATAAAATAAGGGGAATGACCTATGCACGGCCTTATGGAAGGGGGGATCTGTCAGATCCTGCCTCTGGTTGCTCCTGCTCTGAAGGCAATCTTTGAAAGGCTTCCCTCGTTTATTGTTGAGGGGCTCGAGGAAATCCGGCTTCGTCGCGAACGCCCGCTGGCCGTGCGTTACCATCAGGAGGAGTGTTTCTTAAACATCAAGGGAGAGCCGGTTCATGCTCTTTCGGAAGCGTACCTGGTTTCGGCGGAGGATATCTGGAAAACGCTGCAGTTGATCAGCCAGGGCTCGCTTTACGCTTATGAGGAGGAACTCCGTCAGGGTTTTATTACACTGCCCGGCGGGCACCGGGTCGGCCTGGCGGGCAGGGCTGTTTTGGACGGAGGAGCTTTGAAAACCATGCGGGACATCAGCAGTTTAAATATCAGAATCGCCCGGGCCGTCCCCGGCGCTGCACGCCACCTGCTGCCATTCGTTCTGAATTTCCAGGAGAGACGCCCTTACCATACCCTGCTCGTATCACCTCCCCGGGCGGGTAAGACCACCATTCTCAGAGATCTCGTTAGATCCTTGAGCTACGGTTTGCCTGCCTTGAATTTTCCGGGCCTTTCGGTGGGAGTGGTTGACGAGAGGAGTGAACTGGCCGCCTGCTTTCAGGGGGTTCCTCAGCATGATTTGGGGCCGAGAGTGGATGTGCTGGACTGCTGTCCGAAAGCTGTGGGAATGGTAATGCTCCTGCGGTCGATGGCGCCTCAGGTCATTGCCACCGACGAAATCGGCCGCTCCGAAGATGTGGCTGCCCTCTGGGAGATGGTCAACACCGGTGTCAGCATTCTGGCGACGGCGCACGCCTCCTGCTGGGAGGAACTGGAGCAGCGTCCCTACCTGCGAGAACTCATCGAGCAGCGGGTTTTCCAGCGCTATGTTTTTCTGAGCAGGAGAAGGGGGCCGGGAACGCTCGAAGGGGTCTGGGATGAGAACAAGAGGCTGCTGCGAGGGGTGAATGTCTCTGTTTAAGCTGATCGGCGCTTTTCTGGTGATTTTTTCCACAGGCATGGCAGGGATGAACATCGCCTCCTATTACTCACTGCGTCCCCGCCAGTTGCGTGCCTTGCAGGATGCCCTGCAAATGCTTGACACGGAAATCATGTACGGGGCCACGCCACTACCTGCCGCTTTAAGAAAAATTGGACAGGCAGGAGATACGGCAGTAAGCCGGATTTTTTCGGGCGCGGCAGCGCTGCTGGAGTCCTCCTGGGGTTATACCGCCGGAGAAGCCTGGAGCCGGGCCCTGGATGAGGAGATCGGTCGGACCGCTTTGAACGGGGACGATTATGCCGTGCTGCGCGCTTTCGGTGAGGGGTTGGGGGCCTCAGACAGGCAGGAACAGCATAAAAAAATCGCCTTAACCTCTCTGAACCTGCGCAAGGAAGAAGAAAAGGCGCAGCGGGAACGGGAGAGAAACGAGCGCCTCTGGCGTTACGGAGGGTTTCTGCTGGGAATCAGTATTGTTTTGTTGCTCCTGTAAAAGAAAGAAAGGGGTAATGCAATGAACGTGGACATTATTTTTAAAATTGCCGGTATCGGCATTCTTATTTCCGTTTTACACATCATCCTAAAGCAGGCCGACAAAGAGGAGCAGGCTCAGATGCTGACCCTGGCAGGTGTGGTTGTGGTTCTGATCATGGTAGTGCAACTGATCAACCAGTTGTACAACATGGTACGTTCTGTTTTTCGCCTCTTTTGAGAGGAGGGACTGCGGTGGAGATCCTTCAGATAGTTGGTCTCGGCCTCATCGTTGCCGTTTTTGCGGTACTGCTGCGCGAGAACCGCCGGGAAATGGCACTGTTTTTAGGGCTCGGTTTCGGAATCCTGGTCTTTATCCTGGTACTGGGGAAGATAGGGGCGATTTTTACGGTTTTTCGCGATCTCACGAGGCGCGCTCATGTGGATGAACTGTACCTGGTCACCCTTTTAAAGATCATGGGAATTGCTTACATAGCCGAGTTCGGTGCACAGATCTGCCGGGATGCAGGGGAAGGTACCATTGCAAGCAAGATAGAACTGGCGGGGAAAATACTGATTATGATCCTGGCATTGCCCATCTTCGCGGCTATCCTGGAGATTATTATCCGGTTGCTTCCTTGAGGAGAAATTGGGGGGCTGCACATGATTCAGCGACGGGCACGCCGTGCTCTGCTGGCCGTAACATTACTTTCCTTGTTGTTCTTCCCTCGTCCTGCCGCCGCAGCTGCCACTGCCACTGCGGAGCCAGAGCAGCTCATGAGCGAGCAGTTCGAGAAATTAAATCTCGGGGAGCTTGAATCCTTTATCAAAAGAGTTGACCAGGACCTTCATAACCAGCTGTCCGGTTTCAGCCTGGAAAAAATCCTGGCTTCAATACGCCGCGGGAAGATTGACTTGAACCTGGCAAGCATTTTTAAATCCCTGCTTGATTTTTTATTTCGTGAAGTTTTAACCCATTCGGTTCTTTTAGGGAAACTCCTGGTGCTCGGAACCATTTTGGCTTTGCTCGAACACCTGCAGGGGGCCTTTGAGAAAAATACAGTTGCACAACTGGCACACGGGATAGGTGTGCTCGGCCTGCTGACGGTTGCCCTGTCTTCCTTTACCCTGGCCCTGAACACAGGCAGAGAAGCCATTGGAAATATGGTTGGATTTATGCAATCCATCATTCCGGTTTTATTGACCCTGATGGCCGCCCTGGGTAGTCTCACGTCGGTTGCTTTGCTGCATCCGGTCATTTTTATTTCCCTTAACCTTTTGGGAACCCTCATCCGCAACATAGTTTTTCCCTTAATTTTTTGCGCCGCAATTCTCGGTATTGTCAACCATGTTTCGGAACGGTTTCAGGTTTCACGCCTGGCAGAACTGTTCAGGGACGGCAGTGTGGCTTTAATCACCCTCTTTATAACTCTGTTTATCGGTATTCTCGGGATTCAGGGAGTTGCAGGGGCGGTTACCGACGGGATCGGTCTGCGAACCGCCAAGTTTCTAACAGGAGCCTTTGTTCCCGTGGTCGGCGGGGTTTTATCGGACGCGGTAGAAGCGGTGATGGGGTGCTCACTCTTCCTCAAAAACGCCGTGGGTGTCCTGGGGACCTTGACACTTTTCTTTATGTGCGCCCTTCCGGTGGTGAAGATCCTTTCCGCCGCCGTTATCTACCGTCTGGCAGCGGCATTGATGCAGCCTCTGGGAGCCCAGAGGTTAGGGGAATCTCTCAACCTCCTTGGAAATTACCTCTTTATCGTTTTTGCTGCAGTGGCAGCAGTGGGGCTGATGTTCTTTGTCGCTTTGGCAATCGTGGTGGGGCTTGGGAACTTCACCGTAATGCTGAGATGATGGGGTTAGTTCTATGGAAACGATACGGGCGGTTGTCAGGAATTTAGTTTTCCTCGTTCTTCTGGCGGGATTTCTGGAAATGCTTTTACCGTTAAGGGAGACCCGCAAATTCCTTCAGGTGATTCTAGGCCTGTTTGTGCTGGTGGCCGTCTTGAATCCTGTAGTCGCCTTTTTTCGTCAGGCTCCGATTCTGAACTTTGGTATCTCTGAGCACCTGGAGGCAGGAACAATGCAACTCGACTCCATTTTGAAGCAGGGGAAGGCCTTACAACAAACCAATCTCGAAGAGGCGCGCGCCGCTTACGTAAAGCGGCTGGAAGAGCAAGTAGCCGTTGTTGCACGCCTGGTGCCGGGTGTGCAGGCGGCGAAGGCCCGGGTAACCCTGGCCGATGCCCCGCTGCAACAGGCGGAGGGAACTATTGATAAGATTTTTGTGACTATTCAACCCGGCAAAAAAAAGGACGGTCTCTCCCGAATAAAACCGGTTGAAAATATCAGCATCGGGAGCCATCAGGAAGGAGGTCCGCAGCAAACGCAGACCATTCCTCCGGAATCCGGAGAGCTGTCTGCCCGGGTGCGTGACACAGTTGCATCCCTGTTCGGGCTGCGTCCTGAGCAGGTGGTTGTAAACATGAATTCTCTCAGGTAAACTCTCATGCCCGACAGTTAATTCAATCATAATCAGTAAGAGCAATTACTTTAAGTGTAGCGAATTATCGGGGGATGAAATGGGGCGGTTTTATTGTAAGGAAACAGGAGTATGTCAGGAGACTGTTTCGTTGACTTATTTCAGACCTCCGACATCCTGTTTCTGACATCATTATTATGGTAGGTGGGATGGATGACGGAGCTGAAAGGTATCCTGAACAAATGGTGGGGAAATTTAGAGGATGGAAAGGGATTTTTCCCCGGACGCATCCCGAACCTGTGGCGGTTTTTGGTATTGCTCGGGGGGGGAGTAGCCTTGCTTATTTTTGCAGGATCTCTTATAAATCCCGCTACTACCACCACCTCACCTCCCGCACCGGTCAGACAGAAGGTGCAAAGGGACGACAGTCTGACGGCGGCAGAAAAGGAACTGGAGGCCCGGCTTGAAAAGGTTTTGGGCTCGGTTGCGGGTGCGGGCAGTGTGCAGGTAACGGTGACGCTGGCTTCAGGGCAGGAAAACGTGTTTGCGCAAAACGTCAACAAGCAGAACAGGATAACCGAGGAGAAAGACCAGGCCGGGGGAAACCGGAAGACGACAGAGGTCAATGAGCAGGGAAGCCTCGTATTTGGCGAAACATTAAACGGGGGAAAGGACGATCCTGTTCTCATCAAAGCGAAGCGCCCTGAAATTGCCGGAGTGCTCGTTCTCGCAGAAGGGGCGAAAGATCCCGAACTGCGGGAGAAGTTGGCCCAGGCGGTGGAAATACTGCTCGACGTACCCCCCCATAAAGTCACCGTACTCGCGAAGGAAAGCTGGTGAAGAAATGATATCGATTACCTTGAACAGAAAAAAACTGGCGGTATGTTGCCTGGTCCTGGTTGTGCTGGCCGGAGGATGGGCGTTTCTAAAGAAAGGGGCATATAAACATTCCCCCGTTGAAGTTAAAGTTGATAAGAAAAACGTAACTTCCAGGAGGCAGCAGGTCGGCCGTCAGATCGGTGGAAAGGAGTTTTTCGTGGATTGTCGTCTTACCAGGGATCGCATTTGCAGCCGGCAGATCGAGCTTTTAAAGGAGATTGCCAACAATCCGGATTCCAGTTCCGAGGTGAGGGATCGGGCCCAGAAGGATATAATGCAGATCACCGACAGCCTGGGCAAGGAAACTGAAATTGAAAAGCTCATCATGGCGCGGGGGTTTAAGGACGCGGTGGTGATGCTCCAGTCAAAGACGGCAACGGTAATCGTCCAGGCACCTTCTCTCCTGCAGTCGGATGCTGAAAGAATAGCGGAGATCGTGGCCAGGGCAACAGGTTTAGAGCCGGGGAATGTCTTTGTGATAGCAAAGCCTTAATAATGGTTGCCGACGGTGTATACCTGTATACATTTATGGCCCCTGCTGACGGTAGGCTTGTATTATAAGGTAATTAAAGATATAATTTTCTTTAATATTTTGTTTTGGAAATCTCGCAGTTCGTTGTTGAAAGGGTGGAGAGGACCTGTGAAGAGGCCGGCTATCACTGATACCACTTTACGGGATGCTCATCAGAGCCTTTGGGCCACGAGGATGCGGTCGGAGGATATGGTTCCGATTTTGCAGCATCTTGATAAAGTAGGTTATTTTTCCCTGGAGATGTGGGGAGGAGCAACCTTTGACGTCTGCATCCGGTACCTGAATGAGGATCCCTGGGACAGGATAAGGATAATTAAAAAATATGTCAAACAAACGCCGCTCCAGATGCTCCTGCGGGGTCAGAATATAGTTGGCTACACCAACTATCCCGATGATGTTGTGATCGCTTTTGTGGACAAGGCAGCCGAGTGCGGGATTGATATCTTCCGGATTTTTGATGCCCTGAATGATGTCCGCAACCTGGAGGTACCGGTACGGGCTGTAAAGAGAACCGGAAAACATGTTCAGGCCTGTGTGGTTTACACCCTCAGCCCGGTTCATACTTACGAGCACTACCTGGAAACCGCCCTCCGGCTTCAGGATATAGGGGCCGATTCAATCTGCATCAAGGACATGGCAGGGATGATCTCCCCTTACGCGGCCTATGAGCTTGTCTCTCTTTTCAAAGAAAAACTGGATGTTCCCATTCAGCTTCATACACATTATATCGGTGGGATGGCCATCGGTGCCTGCCTGAAGGCCGTTGAAGCCGGTGTTGATGTTTTCGACGCCTGTTCTGGACCACTCGCTTTCGGATCTTCCCAGCCGCCTGTGGAAACACTGGTACGAGCGCTGCAGGGAACACCGTGGGATACCGGCCTCGACCTGCACCACCTGTTTGAAATATCCAACTACTGGGAGGAACTGCGCCGGCGCCGCGGCTTCGAGCGTGGCGTAACCAGGATCAACGACATGAAGGTGTTTGATCACCAGGTGCCCGGAGGTATGATCACAAACCTGGTCATCCAGCTTGAGGAACAAAAGGCTTTGCATCGCCTGAATGAAGTGCTGGAGGAGATCCCGCGGGTCCGGGAGGAACTGGGATACCCACCCCTGGTTACCCCGACGAGTCAGGTAGTGGGGACCCAGGCTGTTCTGAACGTGTTGCTCGGTGAACGATATAAAATGGTTCCTCAGGAGGTCAAGGATTACGTCAGGGGCTATTACGGGAGGCCGCCTGCTCCAATTAAGGAAGAGATCAAACGGCTTATAATAGGCGATGAGGAACCCATTACCTGCCGGCCGGCGGACCTGCTTGAATGCAGGTTTGAGAAAATGAAGGAGGAAATCAGGGATCTTGCCGAATCAGACGAAGACTACATCACTTATGCTCTTTTTCCTCAGGTAGCCAGGAAATTTTTTGAATACCGGAAGCAGTTGCGCACCGGTGAAGTTCAAACTGTTGCCGAAGCACAAAAAGAAGCGCCTCCTGCTCAGGAAAAGGGTAAAAAGCAACAGGCAGCAGCACCGGTTGTCAAATCAAAGACCCAGCAGGCCTCCAGGGAGGACGGAGAGATGAATGTCGAGGATGTTAAAGAGTTTATCCGCTTGATTCACGAAATGGATGTCAACGAGCTACATATTGAAACGGGTTCCATGAGGGTTAACATTAGAAAGGGTGTTTACCAGGGATCGCCGGTTGTATTTGAAGGCCCTGCAAAGAGTAAACCGGCTACGGAGGAAATCCCGGTAAGATCAAGTGGTACTCCAGAACCTGCTCCGGCGTTGGAACCAACTCCTGCCAAAAGAGCGGCAAATCTAGTGGAAGTTGTGGCCCCTATGGTAGGAACCTTCTATCGAGCGCCTGCACCTGATGCACCTCCCTTTGTTGAGGTGGGGTCGAAGGTGCAGAAAGGGGATACCCTCTGTATCATTGAGGCCATGAAGCTGATGAATGAAATCGAGGCGGAGTGCGCAGGAGAGGTAGTGGAGATTCTCGTTGAGAACGCGGAGCCTGTCGAATACGGTCAGGTCCTTTTCCTTATCGCGCCCGAGGCGTAGCCCGGGTCGGTTTAGCATGTTTTGTGCCGCATGTCCTGCATGCGGTCTTACTTTTTGAGGAGTTTTGAGGAGGTTTTTTCGTGTTCAAGAAGATCCTCGTGGCTAATCGGGGTGAAATTGCGGTCAGGATTATCCGCACCTGCCGGGAGATGGGAATAAAGACCGTCGCCGTATACTCCGAAGCGGATCGCGAAGCACTGCATGTAAAGATGGCCGATGAAGCGGTTTGTATCGGGGCTCCCCCGCCGGGTCGGAGCTATTTGAACATTCCCAACATCATCAGCGCAGCGGAGATGAAGGGTGCGGAGGCGATTCACCCGGGTTACGGTTTTCTTGCCGAGAACCCGTACTTTGCAGAAATCTGCGAAAGGCAGGGAATCAAATTCATCGGCCCTCCCGCTTCGGCGATCGAAGACATGGGTGCGAAGGCTCGTGCCCGCGAGTTGATGATCGATGCGGGGGTTCCCGTTGTGCCGGGCTCCCCGGGGCTTCTGACCAGGGAACGGGAAATCGCGGAAATTGCAGAAACCATCGGGTATCCGGTCATCATCAAGGCCTCTGCAGGAGGGGGAGGTCGGGGGATGCGGATTGCCTTAAACAGAGAGGAACTGGAAAGATCCGTCCGGACAGCCCGGGCTGAGGCAGAAGCCGCTTTCGGAGACGGCGGGATTTACCTGGAGAAGTACCTGCTCGAACCCAGGCATGTGGAAATACAGATCCTAGCAGACAAGTTCGGAAATGCGGTTTACCTGGGAGAGCGGGATTGTTCCATTCAGCGCAGGCATCAAAAGCTGATTGAGGAAACACCCTGCCCTGTGCTGACCCGGCAATTGAGGGAGGAGATGGGCGCTACCGCCGTTCGGGCGGCACAGGCCGTAAATTATGTTGGAG
The DNA here is from genome assembly GCA_902812435.1 of Clostridia bacterium. Taxonomy (GTDB): domain Bacteria; phylum Bacillota; class DSM-12270; order Thermacetogeniales; family Thermacetogeniaceae; genus DULK01. The sequence continues at coordinate 728 of CADDZA010000005.1, read as the reverse complement.
CGGGTACTGTCGAGTTCTTGCTCGACAAGCAGGGAAACTATTATTTTATCGAAATGAATACCCGGATTCAGGTGGAACACCCTGTAACCGAAATGGTCACCGGAATCGACCTTATTGCAGAGATGATTAAAATTGCGGCGGGAGAAGCGTTAGGTTTCAAGCAGGAGGACATCAAGCCCAATGGTGTGGCCCTGGAGTGCCGCATCAATGCCGAAGATACTAATTTCAACTTCCGGCCGTGCCCGGGTGTTATAAAAAATTACCTGCCGCCCGGTGGGTTCGGAGTGCGGGTCGACAGCGGGATTTACCCGGGCTATAGCATTCCGCCCTACTATGATTCCCTTATCGCGAAGTTGATCACCTGGGGAAGGAATCGCCAGGAGACCATCGAGCGGATGAAGCGCGCCCTGAGAGAGTTCCGGATAGAGGGTGTGGAAACGACGATACCCTTTTTGCTGCGCATCATGGAAAACCCATATTTCGTAACCGGCTCGGTAGATACCCATTTTGTCCAGCGATGCCTGGACGAACAGTGATTTTTCTTTACAATTACGCCATTCCTCCGGTATAATGAGGCTAAGACTGGACATAATTAGCATTAATGTAGGTTCTCGTAAACCAAAAATGCCCATGTAACAAACTGGGATATGTGCTAGAACAATCCTTATCCCAGCAACTAAAAAAAGAACCTTGACAACGAAATAGCGGTGATCCCAAGACCGGGGCAA
>CADDZA010000004.1 GCA_902812435.1 Clostridia bacterium | reverse complement strand
TGTTCCCTGAAAAAAAACAGGTAATTTAGGGAAAAGGGGTTATTTACACTCTTTACCAGGTGCTGTAGCTGGAAGCCTTGTGGCTGTTGAAATGTAGGGATGGTAAATACTGGGGGCGCGGGTTCTGATTAAAAAGTTCCCTGCTTGCGTCGATAATCTTTTTAATGGTTTGGTTGAAAATTTCTATCGAATGGTCAAACTGCTGTCCTAACAAACCTATTTCGTCGCGGGGTTCAAAATTTGTATGAACTGTTAAATTACCTTCTCCTACCTGTTGCATAGCCGCGCCCAAAACCTGAATGGGACGGCAGATATAACCGGCAAAGAACCAGGAAATCAAAACGATCAGCAAGATCCCGGCCAGGCTAAAGAGGGTCATGCTTTTGGCATACGATATGCTCATGTTGGCGCATACCGCATTGGGAACACCAACGTACCAGATCCCTATGACCTTCCCTTCACTGTCCCTGATGGGCAGGTAGGCCGTTTGATACAATACCCCTGCCACATTTGCTTTTCCAATATAAGTAGTTCCCTTCTCCAGAACAGATTCCGCCACCTCGGGAGCAACCTTAGTCCCAACGGCACGTTTCCCATCCTTCAAAACGTTTGTCGCTACCCGTGTATCACCCTGAAATATGGTCACCTTATCTCCCGTCAGAGACCCGATTTTATCTACGGCATCAAAATTACCATTCATCAGCGTGCCGCCCTTGTATAGCTTTCCATCTCTTATCTCCCAATGGCCAGGGTACCGTTGATCAAGATAGGCAGCCCCTAAAGCGAGATCGCCTTTCAATTTTTCCTGGGCTGCCTTGATTACATTGTCATACATGGCTCTATCGGAATATATACCGACAACCGCAGCAAATAATATAATCGCACCCATAAGAAGAATTATTAATTTCCAACGCAACCCTACCTTCATGAACAGCATCTCCCCTCTTGATTATATATGTGACAAAAATTCGACAAATGGTTAAAGATTCCTTCATAACGAACTTATTACATCCATTGTTACAGCTATGCACAAAGTCTCAGAACCTTCCACGGTATCATGCAATTGCCAGTACGTGCTTGACCAAGTTTGTCGCGGGCTACGCTCGTACGGCACCGCCGGAAGGATTAACGCAAAAAACCGCGACTTTCCTGATCAATTTTCTGCTTTTCCAGTTCTTTCTTTAGCCGTTTCACATGAACTGTCCTTTTGCTGAAAATCGTACAATAGTGATTCTTTTATTTTAAGAAATTCCTACCATATCTTGAGACTTTTATCCCAATAAAGAACAAAAAAAGCCCGCACATGGCCTTGTAATAGAATCTAACCGCCGGATCTACCAGCAACTTATGGAGGTCTGATAACCATAGATTTATTCCATCTCTTACTCAGTTAGCATAGCCGTATTGAGTGCCGGGGAGCAAGCGCAAGGATCAGCCGGAACAACCCAGTGTTAAGATTTATCTTAGCGGCCGGCAGGTTTTACTCCGAGGATCTCTAGTTCGGTCTTGTTCAAACCGATTCCCCGCAAGCGCTCACGGCTTCCTCTAAGGCTTTCGATGGCATTGACACCCAAGGCACCAAGTATTTCTTTCAGTTCGAGGGACCATCCTCTCACCAGGTTAACCAGCCTTTCGGTTGCCTCTTCGGGCTCAAGGCGCCTTACCAGTTCAGGACGTTGGGTGGCTATACCCCAGGAACAGTTGCCGGTGTAGCATTTCTGGCATAACCGGCATCCCATGGCCACCAGGGCTGCCGTGCCGATTGCTACAACATCGGCGCCCAGGGCAATTGCCTTGGCTACATCACCGCTGGACCTGATTCCACCGGCTGCTATGAGGGTAACCCAGTTGCGGATCCCTTCCTGCCGCAAACGGTCGTCTACCGCAGCTATCGCCATCTCGATGGGAATACCGATGTTATCCCGGATGACGGTAGGAGTTGCGCCGGTACCTCCTCTCATACCGTCAATGTAAATGAAGTCTGCACCCGCCCGGGCGATACCGCTCGCGATCGCGGCCACGTTGTGGACCGCGGCGATCTTCACGCCGACAGGCTTTTGATAGCGGGTGGCCTCCTTCAAGGCGTAGATCAACTGGGACAGGTCTTCGATAGAATAAATGTCGTGGTGGGGTGCAGGGGAAATGGCGTCTGTCCCCTCGGGGATCATGCGCGTCTGGGAAACTTCCTGGTTGATCTTTTCCCCCGGTAAGTGCCCGCCAATACCCGGTTTTGCTCCCTGCCCGATTTTGATTTCCACCGCGGCAGCCCGGTCGAGGTACTCCTGGTTGACGCCGAACCTCCCCGAGGCGACCTGCACGATAATGTTGCTGCTGTAAGGGTAAAGCTCCCGGTGCAGCCCCCCCTCGCCGGTGTTCATCAGTGTTCCGCAGATGGAAGCTGCCCTTGCGAGGGCCTTATGAGCATTTAAACTGATGGAACCGAAGGACATCCCGGCGAAGATAATGGGGGTTTCCAGCTTGATCTGCGGCCCCATTTCTGTTGTCAGGGTATAATTCCCGTCTTTCATCTCGACCTGCAGCGAGTTCGGCTTGCTTCCCAGGTACGTCCGTAGTTCCATCGGCTCGCGCAGCGGATCAATGGATGGATTCGTCACCTGACAGGCATCCAGGGCGAGCTGATCAAAATAGCTGATATACTTTCGGTCGTTTCCCATCCCGGTAAAGAGCATGCCGCCTGTTTCGGCCTGCTTGTAGATGGATTTGATAACCGCAGGTGTCCAGTGTTCGTTCGCCTTGAAAGAAAGGGGGTTATTTTCAATGGTGATGGCCCCTTCCGGGCAAAATGTAACGCACCGGTGGCAGGCCACACACTTGTGGTTATCGGCCACGACCCGGTCCTGGAAGCTTAATGTCCCAAAACCACAGTTCATGATGCATCGCTTGCAGCGACGGCAGCGAAGGTGATCGATCTTTACAATAAACTCAGGTGGAATGTACGTCCTCATGGCTGCACCCCCTCGTCCAGTTGCACCATAACCGGTTCCCCGGCTTTGATAGCCCAAACCCGGTCGGGTGCCGGGCAGATTTCCCGAATGGCGCTCTCTTCACTTGCCAGATACATGTAATCCTCTTTTTCGGCGCAAACCAGCGGTCTTAGCTTGATCCGGTCCGTCAACCCGATCATCCCGCCGTTATATCCTACCAGGACGCTGAATGGGCCGTTCAGCAACGCCGACCCGTAAACCTGGCGCAACCCCCGGGCCAGTTCGGCTTTACCATCCTTATTACGGTCAACATCCTTCCAGAAGGGTGCCGCCAAAGCCATACATGTTACCTCAAGGGGGAGTCCGTGGCGTCTGTGCAGCAAATCAAAAAGGTAAGCGATAACTTCTGTGTCTGTCTGAAGGGTACAGTGGTAGCCAAACATTTCGAGATAGCGCTTGTTTATTCCGTAGGAAGAGATTTCACCGTTATGTACCACAGACCAGTCTAGAATTGTAAAGGGATGGGCACCGCCCCACCATCCGGGCGTGTTCGTAGGAAAACGACCATGGGCCGTCCACATGTACCCCTCGTATTCATCAATCCGGAAAAATTCACCGATGTCTTCCGGAAAACCGACACCCTTGAAAACTCCCATGTTCTTGCCGCTCGACGCCACAAAAGCTCCACCGATGTACCGGTTTATGTACATTACCTGTTGAACCACGAAATCCCTCTCGTCTCCCTGTCCGGAGCGAATCGCAGGTTCACAGGTGCCGTTTTCTATTTGCAATCTTTCCTGATGGTGAGGTTTCAGGCGTAAAAAGTAACGCCAGAGGATGGGCGGATCGGTGATGTTCGGATGCGGCCTGGTCGGAATCGGCTCACTCCGGTCGATATTGAAATTTTCCTCAAGGAAGCTTTCCGTCTCCAGCTGGCTCGCCTTATCCTCGTACAGGAGGTGAAAGGCGTAATGATCCCGGTACTCGGGGTAAATGCCATAACCGGCAAAGCCGCCCCCCAGACCGTTGGATCGATCGTGCATTGTCCTGATGGAACGCAGCACATCTGAGCCGCTGAATCGTTTTGCTTTCCTGTTGAAAATCCCAACTATGGCACATCCTGAGGGAATGCGTGGTTTAGTTCCTCTCATGATATCCTCCCCCATCTTCTTGTCCTGTTAGGCCCAGTAGTTTTCGCAGTTCAGCCTCTCCCCCGGGTGGAAGAGCCTCCAGGCCAAGCTTCTTGCGCGCCTTGTCGTCAACCGCTCCAAGTCTGGCAGTCTTCAAGAACGTTTTTATTCCCCCCTGAATCGGTGACGGTGCGCAACCCTGTTCAGATGCCATGCCTTTTAAGACGATAAAGACCTTCTCCATGCCAAACTTCTGGGGGCAGAGTTCGGAACAGGTATGGCACTCAAGGCACTGCCAGATCGTTTGATTTTGAAAAAGGCCGGCCAAATTTCCCTTTAGTAAATCCCCGATGACTTCCCTGGGTTGAAAACTCCCGTCCAGTTGTGCAACCGGACAATCATCCAGACAGGCACCGCAGCTGTAACATTTTTTTAATGCAGCCAGATCAAGGTGTTCCTTAATCCTGTTGTTGATACTCATCCTTTCCCGCCAGGACCGGATAAAGTCGTCCGTTTTCACCCGGTGTTCACCGAGTCCCAAAGCATCCCCGGACAGTCCGAGGGCCAGGCCGAGCAGTTCCTGGTACCCGAAAACCGGTATACCCAACTGCTCCCCCTGCCGCTGCAAAACAAACTGTCTCTGGTCATACTGGATAAAGCAAGCAGGACAGACTAGGGTGAGAGCATCGGCCCTGTCCCTGATGTCCAGCAGCTTTTTCCTCATCAACATTGTCGCATCCTCCTGTGCCCCGGCAAAACCCAGCCCGCTTCCGCAGCAAAGCATCTTAGTATCATAGCTGCAGGGTTCTGCACCCAGCGCGCGTACCAGCGTATCCAACTTTTCCGGGTGGATGGGATCATCAAATCGCAACTGGGCACTGGGACGGATCAGGTGGCATCCGTAGTGAACGGCAATCCGCATACCCACCAGAGGGTGTTTTACCTGCCTACTGATCTTCGCCGGGCCCACGTCGTCATGCAGGACCTCAACCAGGTGCTTGACTACAATGCTGCCTTTCAAGTCGAGGTTAATCTCCCGCAAGCGGGATGACACCCTTTCCTTTAGATCCACCGAGTCTTTGATCTTTACCGAAACAGTTTTTAAAGTGCTGTAGCACCCGTTACAGGGGGTAAGGAGGGGTAAACCCGAAGCCTCCGCCACCGCTAGGTTGCGGGCTGCCGTTAATAACCAGGTATCCTCCGAATAGCTCTTAACGAGGGTTTTTTCGGGGCAGCAGGTAAATCCGGGCAAATCAATGATCTCTATCCCGATCTGTTCTAAGACAAGGCGAATCGATTTTTCGAAAAAAGGAAGACGAGAAGGAATCTGACATCCCCAAAAAACCGCATACTTGGTGGCCACCAGTTTCTCCTCTTTTCTATAGGCAATTTCAATTAAATTTCAGTATAAAGACGGATTGACGGCCATCAGTCCTCTTTGATAATACAGAGCACCTGGCCTACCTTGACGGTATCCCCTTCCTGAACAAGAATCTCTTCGACGGTTCCGGCCACCGGTGAAGGGATAGTGAAAACCGCCTTGCTCGTGGACATTTCTACCAGGTCATCCTCCTCAGCGACGTGATCCCCCTCTTCAACCTTCCAGTAGGATACTGTCGCTTCGTCAACATCTTCCGCAAGAAACGGCAAGGTAACTTCCATCTTCAAAACCTCCTTAAACATTTCATTACTTTACTTTATAGACCTTCATGCCGCTCATACAGCACCATTTGACGGATGAAAAATTGCACTTATCCTTGCACCTTACGGAGGTTGTTACCTCGCTTTGACGAGGAGCAGTTAACGGCAACCGGGGAGAGACAGGATGTCGAGCCAGGCGACTCTGCGGCATGGATGCCGTCAAAGGAGCCGGTCGGCTGCCGTCTGCGACGCGTTATAAGCGAGTTCAACCGGAGTCCGGGAGCAGGCACAAGGATAAGCCGAAGCATCTCTAAAAACCCTTGCCGTCAGCAAGCCGGCAGGCATCCGCCAGGGCCTCTGCCAGTGTGGGGTGGGCGTGAATGGTTTCCTCAAGCTGGTCCAAAGTAAATCCCCAGCGTACGGCTAATGCCCCCTCCGCAATCAATTCGGTTGCATGCGGCCCGATAATGTGGATCCCCAAAATCTTTCCGCTCTCCTCCGATGCCAGGACCTTGACGAAACCTTCGGCATCCCCCTCACAAAGGGCACGCCCGTTGGCGGTAAAGGGGAATCTCCCGGTTCTAAAAGCTATCCCTTCCGCCTTTAGCTCCCGCGTGGTCAAGCCGGCGCTTCCGATTTCCGGATAGGTGAAGATGCAGTTGGGAACGGCGCTGTAATCCACTTCTTTGGACAGGCCCAAAGCATTGGAAGCGGCGGCAAGCCCCTGGGCGGTAGCCACGTGGGCAAGCAACGCCTTTCCCGTTATATCTCCAACTGCATAAACACCGGGCACCGAGGTCTCCAACCGCTCATTTACCAGCACCTCGCCGCGGCCTCCCAGAGCCACACCTGTTTCCTCTAAACCGAGGCCGGATGTGTTCAGGCTGCGGCCAACGGCAAGGAGCACCTTTTCCGCAACAATTTCTGACCCGTCCTCCAGCTCGACCTTTACAACACCGCCGGTCCTGCTAACTTTCCGGATCTTTGTCTTCGTCCGCAGATTAACCCCTCTCTGCTTAAAAAGACTCTGGAGCTTCCTGGCCAAATCCTCATCAACGTTGGGCAGTATGGTGGGCTGGGGCTCAACCAGGGTCACGTTGACCCCCATTTCAGAATAAATCCCGGCAAATTCACAGCCGATCACGCCTCCCCCAACGATGAGCAGGGATAACGGGAGTTCATCCATTTCCAACAGGTCCGTGCTGGAAATCACCGCATCCCCGTCGTAGCTCAAACCCGCGGGCAGAAGCGGCTCCGACCCCGTGGCAAGGATGATCTTTTCTCCCGTGATGACTTCGGTTTGGCCGCCATTCCTTACCACCTCGACCTGATGCGGACCTACTAAACGGCCTTTCCCCGCAATCAGGGTTATTTTGTTTTTTTCAAGCAGAAAATGAACACCTGCCCGAACTTTAGAGACTATTTCCTCCTGGCGGGCGCGCGCCCGGCGATAGTCGAGAACGATTTCTCCCGTTTTGACCCCGAATTCCGGTGCTTTTTTGGCGAACCTCAGGGCGAAGGCGCTCTCCACGAGGGCCTTGGTGGGAATGCACCCACGGTTTAAACACGTTCCTCCTACCTTGTCCGCCTCGATGAGGCAGGCCTTTGCGCCGAGCCGGGCAGCCTCAAGCGCCGCAGGATATCCACCAGGTCCCGCACCAATTACTATTACCTGAAAATCCATTTATCAGACCTCCATTGGCCTAATAGGCGTAAAGTCTCCCATAGGGACGGTGTGAAACAGGAAGCAATTTATAAAACTTTTCCGAAGAGACCTCGTTGTAATCAAAATCAAAGGATGCGCAAAAATCCTGAAGGTGCTGGCCCAAAACCTTCCAATCCTCGTCGGTAACATCAAAAACAGCAACTTCCCTACCCAGGTTGGCCGGATCGACATCGCCCCTCAGGTAAATCACCCCGCCATGCATACCTGTTCCCAGATAATCACCGGTAAGGGGGGCTCCCGGTTTCCGGTCAAGTCCCAGGACGATCAGGATTCCGCCGGCCATATATTCACCGAGGAAATCTCCTGCCGTTCCCCCGGCTACAATTACCGGCACCTGTTTCTTGTATTCTTTCATATGAATGCCCACACGATAGCCCACATTACCCTTAATAAAGAGGCGCCCGCCTCGCATTCCGTATCCCAGAACGTCGCCTGCATGACCGTGCACAGTTACCTGTCCCGAGTTCATGGTGTTGCAGATAGCGTCCTGTGCATTGTCATAAACAACGATTTCAGGGCCGTTGAGGAAGGTAGCCAGGTCGTTTCCCGGCACACCATTGACGTATATCTTTATCCCGGGATTGGACAGGCCTGTTCCGATGTAGCGCTGTCCGTTGATATTATCAAGGTAAAATTCCGTCTCGCCCTCGTCGGCTTTCGTCTTAATCAACTCGTTCAGTTCACGGTAATGGACACCTTTGCCGTCAATCCTTACCATCCTCACCCTCCCCCAAGAAAACTTATCTTCCCTTTGATTAAGTGGGATTATAGCACCGCGCCATAATCCATACAACGAATTCCCTGTATGAATACAATATATTTAAATGCCCGTAACAGCCCGGTAAAAAAACAAAGGCGCCCCCTCCCATTTAAGGAACTTTATGGAACGCCATTGCTCCACATGCTTTTTTGTCTTGGGCGCGATTATACCACATAAGATGCCCATTCATCAATCAATATCGCGCAATATATACAAAATACATGTTCCAACCCGTTGCATAGGACAAAAAAGCCGCCTTTATAACAAGGCGGCAACATTATTCAGAAATTTTAGTACCTGGTTAAATACATTTTCCTTTCCCAGGGGTGTACCTGGATCCGGTATTCCTCCCATTCGAGGGTCTTAGCAGTCAGGAATTTCTCGTAGATATGTGGACCCAGCGCTTCCTGGATTACGGTGTCCCTGCGAAGCTCGTCCAACGCTTCTCCGAGGCTGCCCGGAAGACATCCGATTCCCAGCCTGGAAAGCTCCTCTGGAGACATCTCGTAAATGTTCTGGTCTACTGATGGGGGAGGTTCAATCTGTTTCTTAATCCCGTCAAGCCCGGCCTTGAGGATGACGGCGAAGGCCAGGTACGGGTTACACGATGGATCAGGGCTGCGCAACTCAAAACTTGTTCCGTTTCCCCGGCGTGCCGGGACTCTAACCAGGGGGCTCCTGTTTCTGGGAGACCAGGCAATGTAAACCGGGGCCTCATAGCCGGAAACAAGCCGCTTATATGAATTGACAAGAGGATTGGTAATCGCTGTATAGGCCTTGGCATGAGCAAGCAGGCCTCCAAGATAGTGCATGGCGATTTTGCTCAGTTGCAGGGGCTGACCGGGATCATAAAAGGCATTGACTCCGTTGGAAAAGAGTGACTGGTTAACGTGCATGCCGGAACCTGCAATTCCGTAAACCGGCTTCGGCATGAAGGTTGCGTGCAGCCCGTGTAACTGCGCAATGGCCCGTACCACATATTTAAAGGTCACGACGTTATCGGCAGTTGTCAAGGCATCATCGTACTTGAAATCTATCTCGTGCTGTCCAGGAGCCACCTCGTGATGGGAGGCTTCCACCTCGAACCCCATTTCCTTTAAGGCCAACACCATATCGCGACGGGTATCCTCGCCGCGGTCGAGGGGACTCAAGTCAAAATATCCCCCGTCATCATGGGTGGAAACCGTGGGGCCGCCAGACTGATCCGTGTTAAAGAGGAAAAACTCAGCCTCGGGACCCACATTCATGGTGTAACCCAACTCGGCCGCCTCCGACAACACCTGTTTGAGGACATAACGCGGGCAGCCGGCAAAAGGTGTTCCGTCCGGGTTATAGATATCGCAGATCAGTCGTCCAACTGCACCCTCGCGCCCGCGCCATGGAAAAATCACAAAGGTATTCGGGTCGGGAACCAGATACATATCGGATTCTTCGATTCTCACAAAACCCTCGATCGATGAACCGTCAAACATAATTCCTTCGTTGAGAGCTTTCTCCAGTTGTTCGACAGTGATCGCCACATTTTTTAGTGTTCCTAAAATATCCGTAAATTGGAGCCTGATAAACTGTACCCCACGGTCCTCTACCAGGCTGAGAACATCTTCTTTGGTCTTCCTAATCATGTCGCTCCTCCTACTTGTTTTTCTTAGGCCATTATACGATAAAATGCGCAACTAGCTAAAGACTATTTTATTTTTTATTTAAGTCATACGTAAGGATAATTGCCTCTGCCACCTTTCGCATGGGAAGGCATTTATCCATGCTCTGTTTCTGGATCCGACGGTAGGCATCAGCTTCCGAGAGCCCCAACTGTTCCATCAGGATTCCTTTTGCCCGTTCGACAATTTTTCTTGTTTCAATTTTTTCCTGTAGATTTTTAATCTCCGACTCAAGCATCTGGTAATACCTGTTATAATTCAGCAGACTCTCAATTGCGGGAAATAAACTGGACTCAGTTAACGGTTGCGTGACGTAGCCAATAGGTAGTTCGAGCGACCTTGCCTTTTTCATATCGTACTGCGAGAAGAGAAAGGTTTCCTTAGAAATCAGTAGAATAGGCGCAACTTTGTCGTTGGCAAGGATCCTTCCCAACTCAAAACCGTTCATCCCGGGTAAATCGGCTTCGGCAAGTACAAGGTCCGGGCTCAAGGTGCGCGCTTGCCGCAAGGCCTGAAATCCATCTTCGGCATCCGCCACAACATGATACCCTCCCCTGATCAACAACTGCTTGACGTTGCTTCTTACATTTTCTTTAGCTATTGCGACCAGAACACGTGGTTGCTCCAATTTACCACCCTCTCCGCCCCCACCCTCGGGAAACAAAAAAGTCCTCTACGGAATAGTAATCCATCCTGAGGACATCCTTGCCCCTAATTTCGTTCTTTCAAATCCCGCCGTTGGGATTATGTTCTTTCAGTTTTTGATTATGAATTAACATCCGCGGAAAGTCAACAGTCCGGCCAGATGTATTCATTATTCAAGTGCAGTTTTTGTTGGTTGTTGAATAAGCTTTTACATGCCTGCGAAAAATAAGGGAAAAACTCATGGAGGTAGCAGCATGGATAGATGCCCTGTTTGTGAAGGATTAACACAGCTTTCGGAAGATTGTCCATCCTGCGGCGCGCCTATGGAGGACTGTGGAAACATCGAAAATTATTGGGACGCTTACGGTCCATGCGAAGAAAAAACTGAAGATATTATAAGTGATAGCGCTGATTCGGATCGTCACCCTTGTATGCATTTTCTGCAATGCCCCAACTGTGATGTAAGTGTTACCCGCACGGTGGGAAGGGATACAATTTGATTAGCTGACAGTTTACTGCTGCGATATGGTTTGGAGAGCGTTCTGCCGCGGGTATTGTTCAGGTTCAATGACCACCTGCTCCTGGCTGCCGGTAGCCTGGCCATCTGAAAGCAGTTCCGATACGGTTACCAGCTGCCACCCGCGCTTTTTCAATTCCTGAATCAATACCGGCAAGGCGCCAAGTGTCTGTTGCTTGCCTTCATGCATTACAACAATAGAACCTGACCTGAGATGAGTCAAGACACGGTTCACTATCTGGGCGGAGGTGGTCCCCGGCTTCCAATCTTTTGGATCAATGCTCCAGAGCACCGTTTTCATGCCCAGCGTTTCTATTGTTTTAACCAGGGCCAGGCTCACGTTTCCCCCTGGTGGACGAAAAAAGCGGACCTTCTGGTGGATCTCCTGTTCGATCAGATTCGAGGCGCTTAAAATATCCTGTTCAGCCGCGTCGACGGGAAGCAACTTTAAATTGCGGTGGCTGAAGGAATGATCCCCGATTTCGTGCCCCTCTTTTGCAATTAGGGTAAGCATCCCCGGATAGCGCCGTATATTATTGCCAAGGATGAAAAAGGTGGCACGGACACCCTGTTCACTGAACACCTTCAGGTATTCGGGGGTCAGCGGAGAAGGACCGTCGTCAAAGGTGAGCGCTATCTTCCTGCCGGCGCCGGGAATGCTGTGGATAACGCCCGGGACCGGGCCAGTAACCTCCTGAGCTGCTCGGACATCGGGCTTCGGTTTTGGTTCGGGGTCAGGTTCTGGTGCTGGTTTCGGGCCCGGCCGCTCTGTAATATGGTTTCTACCCCCGACCTGATTAAGGCCATTACCGGAGATATTGGAGGGGAGATTTGCCGAGACTTGTCTGACGAATTGTACCGGCCTAACATGATTTAAAATCGCAGCCTTGACCATGTCAAAACCGTAGTAGATAAATACTTGAAGCGAGAACATGATTATCGCCAGTGAAAATAGGGTAACGAGAAGAAGAAGGCGATTCCTGGACAACCCCTCATCCCCTGTGTGTATCTTTCTTTGTTATCATTGTACCACACGGTAATGGAAAAACCTTTGGGAATACTTTCCTTGGATTGTCCAGGTTCCTGGCGTTGCAGGTTTAGTGAAGGGGGATGCCGTTCCTTTTAAGTCTGTCCCGGAGGGCGACCACCTGCTCTGTACTGGCGGGAGGGATATTTTTGAGGGGATCGCACAGCCCCAATTGCTCCCATTTTGCAGAACCCATCTTGTGGTACGGCAAAACCTCAATGGGAACCGGTCTTGGAAAGGATTTGACGAGACGAATCAGGTTTGATATATCCTCATTGGTATCATTGACGGTGGGAATAAGAACGTAGCGGATCACCAGTTCCACCGGGGATGCCGCGGTCAGGGCCAGGTTCTTCAAGATCTCTTCATTCCCGGTATCTGTCAATTTCCGGTGCTTTTCAGGGTCGACCACCTTGAGAGAAAAGAGCACCAGATCGGTGTGGGGCAACACTTCAAGCATGTTGCCGCGTCTGCAGTACCCCGCGGTGTCAAGGGCACGGTGAATACCCAACTTGCCTGCCTCGATATACAACTCTTTGACAAATAGATGCTGCAGCAGGGGTTCACCCCCGGAAACGGTCAACCCCCCGCCTGAGAGATCGAAAAAAGGTTTGTACTCTTTCAACTGGTCGATGATCTCCTGAATTGTCACCGGTTGTCCCTTCTGAAGCCAGGTATCGGGGTTGTGGCAGAAACGACAGTGTAGGGCGCATCCCTGGAGGAAAAGAACGTAACGAATGCCTCCGTTGTCAACGGTGCCGAGAGTTTCGATCGAATGGATGTATCCGATCATCCTTACGCCAGCCCCCGGGCGAAGATTGTCCGCCTGATAACCTCTTCCTGCTGTTCCCTTGTAAGCTTGACAAAATTTACGGCATAGCCGGAGACCCGGATCGTCAGTTGGGGATATTTTTCCGGATGCTCCATGGCGTCAATCAAAAGCTCCCGGTTGAACACGTTGACATTGAGGTGGTGCCCGCCCTTCACAAAATAACCGTCAAGCAGGGCAATCAGGTTGCTGATCATGACATCCCCGGTGCGTCCCAGGGCCTCCGGGGTAATCGAAAAAGTATAAGATATACCATCAAGGGCATGTTCGTAAGGGATCTTGGCAACGGAACTCAGAGCGGCGATGGCCCCCCTGGTGTCTCTTCCGTGCATGGGGTTAGCCCCGGGGGCAAAGGGCTCTCCACTTCTTCTTCCGTCCGGCGTGCTGCCGGTCTTTTTACCGTAAACCACATTGCTGGTGATGGTGAGGATTGAAAGGGTATGCTTTGCCCCTCTGTAGGCAGGATGTTTTTTCAGTTCTGTGTCGAACAGCTTCACCACGGCAACCGCAATACTATCGACACGGTCGTCATTGTTACCGTATTTCGGATAGTCTCCTGTAATCTTAAAATCGGTGATTATGCCCCTCTCATCGAATAACGGCTCAACCTGAGCGTATTTGATGGCGCTCAAGGAGTCGGCCACAACCGAAAGCCCGGCCAGCCCAAAGGCCATTAGGCGGTCGACTACGGTGTCGTGGAGTGCCATTTCCAGTTCTTCGTAGAAATACCTGTCGTGCATATAATGAATGATGTTCATGGTATCCACGTATTTTTCGGCCAGCCAGGCAACCATTTTTTGAAAGGCCGGCCAGATCTCCTCGAACCTTAACACTCCCGGCCCGGCCTGATACACCCTGGGGGCAACCTGCTCGCCGCTGAATTCTTCCCTTCCGCCGTTTAATGTCAACAGGAGACACTTCGCCAGGTTGGATCTCGCTCCGAAGAATTGCATCTGCTTTCCCAAACGCATGGCCGAAACACAGCATGCTATGGCATAATCGTCCCCAAAGATGGGACGCATCAGGTCGTCGTTTTCGTACTGGAGGGAGCAGGTGTCCACGGAGACTTTGGCACAGAATTCCTTAAATCCCCGCGGCAGGGCTTGCGCCCAAAGAACAGTAAGGTTCGGCTCGGGGGCAGGCCCCATGTTGTAGAGGGTTTGGAGCATACGGAATGAGGTTTTCGTCACCAGCGGCCTGCCGTCCAGGGCGATACCTCCAATCGATTCGGTGACCCAGTTGGGGTCCCCGGCGAAGAGTTCGTAGTACTCCCTTGTTCGCAGTTGCCTGGTCATGCGGAGCTTGATTACAAAGTCGTCGAGCAACTCCTGGGCCTGCTCCTCTGTCAAAACCCCTTCGCCAAGATCACGCTCGATGTAAATATCCAGAAAAGTGCTCACTCTGCCCAGCGACATGGCCGCACCGTTCTGCTGCTTTATGGCTGCCAGGTAGGCAAAGTAAAGCCACTGGATGGCCTCTCTGGCATTCGCCGCGGGACGGCCGATATCGTAACCGTAGGCTTCGGCCATCTTCTTCAATTCGTGCAGGGCGGTGATCTGCTGGCGGACTTCTTCCCGGAGCCTGATGATCTCCTCGCTTTTAATCCGCAGGAGTGGTGGGCTGTTCAGGTCGGCTTCCTTGGCGGCAATCAACCGGTCAACGCCGTAGAGAGGCACGCGCCGGTAGTCTCCCATGATCCGGCCGCGTCCGTAAGCATCAGGCAGCCCGGTGATGATCCCGAAATGCCGGAGCCGCCGCATTTCCCGGGTATACACCCTAAAAACACCCTCATTGTGGGTCGCCCTGTATTTCGTAAATATCTTTACAATTTCGGGATCCAGTTCCTCACCGTACTGCTGGCAGGCTTTGATCGCCATGCGGATCCCCCCAAAGGGATTGACCGCCCGCTTGAGGGGTTCATCGGTTTGAAGTCCTACGATGATCTCCAGGTCCCGGTCAATGTAGCCCGGTCTGAATGCGGTGATGGTCGAAACGGTGTGGATGTCGATCTTGTATACCCCTCCTCTCCTCTGCTCCTCGGCCAGCAGTTCCCGGCAGCGTTCCCAAAGTTTTTGAGTTCTTTCGGTGGGGCCCGCAAGAAATGAGGCATCCCCGGTATAAGGTGTAAAATTGGACAGGATGAAGTCCCGGACATCTATTTCATTTCTCCACAACGTACCTCGAAAACCACGATAGCTGTCCTGTTCCAGTGCAACGGACATAAAAAATCACCCCTCATTAAGATGTCCGGGGTGATATATTTCCATACCTATTTCTTTGCGTAGCTGCACCGGTTTGTGCACCCGGAGCACTTCTGCCTGATGCCGGCGAGAGGATGCTCTCCCTTGATTTCTTTGATCAATTCGAAAGTTGAGTTGACATTTCCCTCTTCTCCGGCAACGGCGATTGTGATAGAACCCTCGGAGCCACCCACCCCGCCTGCCCCAATCGCAACCGCATCCACGCCGGTCAAAATCTCCAAAGCAACAAGTTCTGTAACAACCCTTCCATAAACCAATGGAATCAGACCGACCGGGCTGCCCAGACTGTAATCAAACAAACGGGTTCCACAGCTTTTCGCTGCAGCCTTTACCGAAGGTATCATTTTCTCCAACCCGACAGGAATCACAAGGTGGGCACCCCTGGCCTCCAGCACTCCCAGGGACCTCCCGATAGTGCCACCCGTAGGTGAAGAGACAAGCACTCCTGCCACACCGGAAGCATCTATTGCGTTAGCACCCTTGATAAAAACATCCTCCGGGCCGAAGTCATCCAGCACATCTTCCCACCTGACATCCACCACACTTCCATTAACTAAAACAATTGGTGTAATTCGCATGTCTGAGGGCGTTATGCACAGCCTCCCTTCGGTTACGATTCCTGCCGTATAGCGTTCTTTCGGAATCTCCCGTCCTGTTATTTCCTCCGCTACAAAGGCGTTGGTCGTCCCTCCGGCAATTATAATTTTACCGTTCTGCAGGGCATATTCAACTTCCGGCAAACGCCTGACTCCCCGAGCGATCAGCCGCTTGGCCTCGGCGGGGGTTAAGACAAAAAGAGCACGCTTCAATTCTTCTTCAACTCCTCATCATAAATGTATGTTGTAATAATTTTACCTCAAGACTGCCGTTGAACCTTCTACCCGCTTAAAACGCATAAAAATAATCTCGGGTTGACAAAGCTAACCATGTCCCCGAAAATAAAAAAGGACTCTAAAAAATACGGGGTGGAAGGGAGTCTTGCCCCGGTGCGTTATGCCATAATAAGTGATATCCACGCCAATCTTGAAGCCTTGCAGGCAACACTGGCTGACATGGCTGCCCGGCATGTCGCTAAGGTTATCTGCCTTGGCGATATTGTGGGTTATTACCCAAATCCCAACGAGTGCGTGGAAATATGCCGCGAGCAGGGATTCCAATGTATCAGGGGCAACCACGACGACGCGGCAGTCGGAAGCTGCGGAATCGAGGATTTCAATTCCGTAGCCCAGGACGCTCTCCGATGGACGGCAGAAAACCTCAAAGAGGAAAACAAGGAGTGGATCCGGCAACTGCCTGAACAGTTTATCGTCGAGGACCACATCCTCGCAGTGCATGGTTCCCCGTGGCATCCTTACGCCTACATTTTTTCTCCCGGAGGCGCCGCACGCGCCTTCACTTACCTGAGCATGCACCATGCCAAGATTCATGTCTGCTTCTTTGGCCACACCCACCAGCGGGCGCTTTATTACACCAGAGAAGGCTCCATCCAGGAAATTGAAAGAAAGACCAGATTCAGGCTTGATAAGTCCGGTATATACCTGATCAACCCCGGGAGCGTAGGCCAGGCCAGGGACGGCAGACCGGGGGCATCCTACCTGATGTTTGACACAGATCGAAGGGAAATGGAGTTTCGTCACGTTCCCTACGATCTTGATTTGACCCAGCGCAAAGTCATTGCCGCCGGCCTCCCCCTGATGCTGGCGGAACGCCTGGTTCTGGGCATCTAAAAATACCTGCTCAGCCACCCAAGGGTTGCTTCCACGGCCTTGTGCTGGTGCTCGCTCAAATGATGGTTCCCGCCTGGTATCAGAAACAGTTCCCTGGGCTCGCCGACAGCCCGGAACAAAAGTCTGGCATGCTCGACAGGCACCATCTCGTCCGCTTCACCATGTACGATCAAAACAGGACGCGGGGATAATGCCGCCGCCAGTTCCTGCATCCGGTAATTGCCGAGATCCTGCAGGAAACCTGCTTTTTTCGTATAGGTGCGGTAACCGTCGTTAAAAGTTACATCATTCCCCTGGAGCATAGCCTGATACAGCTGCTCGCCTAGAATTGCCCTGATAACAGCCACCATATCTACGGGCGTGCTCCACAGGCAAACTCCTTGTATACGCCGATCCCGTGCCGCCCCAACCAGGACGGCATTGCCGCCGAAACTGCGGCCAAGCGCGATAAACTTCCCGTAACCCATCCCGGTCAGGAAATCCAGTGCCGCTTTGAGATCGGCGGCGTTTTTCGTCAGGGTTGCGGAGGCAAAGTCCCCCTCGCTCTCCCCGGAACCGGCAAAGTCAAAGCGCAGCACACCATACCCGGCGGCGGCCAGCTCTTCTCCAAGCACAACCGCCCTCCCTCCGCCTCTACGGGTTCCCAGGAAACCGTGACAGACAACCACGACGAACTCCGGGTTCCGTCCGGGCGGCAGATCCAAATCACCGACCAGGCGTTCCCCCGCAGCATTGAGAAAGCTAACCAGTTCAGTCATTTGCCTCGCCTCACAATCTCCACGCTGTATTTGTCCCAGGTGTTAAAACTAGTTCATCCCTTTATCTTACCGGCCAGTTCACGGATGCGGGCTAAAAGGTAGGAGCGGTTGTTCTTCCGGGGGTCGACCAAAATTTCATTCCAGAGGAGTTTCAAGGTGCGGCCGACCACCGGGCCGGGGCGGCAGTTCAATATCTTTTGAACATCGATTCCGTCAACGGCCAGGTCCTTTACCTTAAAAGCGGTTTCCTCCTTCATAATAGCTTCAAGCCGCTCCCGAAACCGCTCAAAATCGTCCAGGTCCTGCTCAATTATTAAGGTGCTATGGGCCAGGAAATCCGCCTGCCGGACAATCAATAGTTCCGGTATGAGTTCGCGTCCCACTCTCACAATGAGTTTCCGTATCCCCGCAGGACCCATGCTTAAATTCAGCATGTGCTCCCTGATCAGTGTGGTAATGCTCCGGATCATCCGTTTTTCATAGCGTAATCTCTTCAAAATCCGCTCCGCCATTATGGCTCCCAGATGGTTGTGACCGTAAAAATGGCCGCGGCCGTCCTCGCCCCGCCTGAAACACCTTGGCTTCCCAACATCGTGGAGCAGTACGGCCAGGCGAACCTTTATGCTCGATGGTGTATACCTCAGCGCCTCAAAGGTATGGTCAAAAATCGTATACTGGTGGGACGGATGGTACTGCGCAAAGAGCCAGCCTTCCTTCAACTCCGGAACGATTAAAAAGAGAAGACCTGTTTCCTTAAGAAGCTCGAGACCCTGCAAAAAATGCGGTGAGAGCAATGTCCGGTTAAGTTCATCCCTGATGCGCTCCGCGGACACTTTTTCGATAAGTTCGGCATTCCTTAGAATGGCATGCCACGTTCTCCCCTCAATGTTAAAACCCAGTTCGGCAGCCAGCCTGATGCCCCGCATCATACGAAGAGGGTCCTCGGAGATCCGCTCCTCCGGGGCCCCGACCCCCCTGATTTCACCTTTTAGAAGATCTTTGAGTCCACCAAAGGGATCATGGAGCAGGAATAATTCAGGATCGTAGGCCAGGGCATTGACGGTGAAATCCCGCCGGGCCAGATCCGCAACCAATTCCTTTACAAAATGAACCCGGGCCGGTCGCCGAAAATCGGAGTAATCATCCTCTTGCCTGAAAGTGGTGATTTCTACGGGGAGGTCCTCGAAGAAAACGGTTACTGTTCCAAACTTTATGCCGGTCGGAACCGTCTTATAACCGGCCCCCGAAAAAATCCGCTCCACTTCCCACGGCCGGGCGTCTGTGGCCAGATCCCAATCCTGCGGTGAACCCCCGAGCAGCAGGTCCCTGATGGCCCCTCCCACCACATAGGCCTGCTTCCCATGCCTTGCCAGGATCTCACAAGCCTCTTTTACTTCGAACGGAAGGGGTAAGAACATGCCACACACTCAGCTCCTCTGGCCTGCAATCTCTTCTTGAAACATCCTTTATCCTGCCCAAAATAGATATTTCTCAGGAGAGAAAGATTTTTCCTGCGATAACTCCTGTGAAGTTCAACTGTTGCGAAAATATCCCCGGCTTCTTATTGCCGGGGCAATTAACAGGGAACCGTTCGTAATCCACTATTCATATCTCGCCCTTTGCTCCGGGAACACCCAGGGCACAAGGACCTGTAGCACACTTTCCGCAAACGTCACAGAGACCAAGATCATGGAAGCACCTGTCCACATCGCGGAGATGCTGGTAACACCTCTGCTTGTCGAGTCCCTCCGGGCGGAGGGCTCCACTAGGGCATAGCCGGACACAGGCGGCGCAGTTTTTGCTGCGGCGCTCTAGACAGTATTCCTGGGAAGTCAAAGGAGTTCCGGGGAGATCCGCGTCAATCACCATGCTCCCCAGCCGGCCGGCACAGCCCGCCTCTGTTATCAACATCTGGTGGACGCCAAAGGTCCCCAAGCCGCAAAGGTAGGCCACGTGCTTGTGTGACCAGAAAGAAGTCAACGCCACAGGATCAAAATTATGGGTGGGTTTCTGCCAGGCTGCCCGCACTCCCCTGGCGTGCAGTGTCTCGCTCAATACATGACAGATACGATCAATCAGACTGTTGGTCTCAATATAGGCCTCCGCCCACTCCCGGCTGACAAAGGGGTGGCGGCGGTGGAGAGCCACCAGTTCCCCGGTAAATGGCACAAAAAAGGCAACCACACTGCGTGCCCCGGGGAGCAGATCCCCCGGCAGCAGGTGGTTGGGCGCAACTGCCTCTCTAAGCTGAGCAAACCCCGGCTCACCCGCCCGGGCAAAGCCCACTAGGGGCTTTCGGTAAGCGGTGTTTCCCCTGTGCCTGTGTACTACATCTTCAATGAATTCCCTGATGAACTGCTGCATTGATCTAGACCTCCGGATCCCCTATTGATATTCTGAGTATCAAATACTTCAACAGGCCCCTGTCAGATAATGCTGCCACATTCGAGCCTGCCGGCCTTCTCTGGTGAGCGGGTAGCTTCCCTCCACCGGGACCCCAAACCTTTTTAGCAAGTCATCGCATTTCTGCCCCATCTCAACGGGAAGGATCAGGGAAACGCCACAGTCCGAACTGATTTCACGGGGGAGAGGAACCAGAAAAGCCGGAAGAGCCGCTTCTTTGCAGATCCTTTCCGCTCGAAGGGCATGGTGAGAAGAAGGAAAGGTAAATACAGTAAATGTAAGCGCCTCGCCTTCCGTCCTTCTTTTGACCATCGAGTATCCCCCTCAAACAGATCCTGTTAATATCATAGCACGGGGATTATCATGTTGAAAGATAATCTTTCCTGCGAAGCCGAATCAGCCACTCCCCTCCGGTTAATACTTCTATGTCAACAGAATAGCCCATGCTCTGGCCAAGACGAGATACATTTTCCCTGGCCGCTCCGCTGTCCACCCGGACATGAACCTCTTCAGGCCTTTTTTCCAGTACCGCCTTTACTCTTAAAACAGGCAGAGGACAGCCTAAACCACGCGCGTCCACAACCATTTCCAACCGGAGCACCCCCTTGTGAACCCTAACCCTCACGGCATAACTGTCCGATAAAAACAGTCACCAGGATCCCCACCAAAACCATCGCTTTACCGTTTAGGGTGGGACCCGCCGTGGTGCTGGCCAGGAGGAAGTTGTGCGCCGTAGCAGCCCCTGCCACCATGCCCAGTACCGTAATACCGGCGTCGGTGTCACCCTCACCGCTCAGGATCAACTGGCGCAAGGGACAACCTCCGGCAAGAACCGCGGCCAGTCCTACCAAAAACATGCCCAGGAAGTTCCAGACCCCGTCGGTATGGGCAATGGGTTGGTTGGTGAAACCAAGATGGAACTGACCCAGCAAGAGATTGGCCAATAAGACCCCGGCAAAAATTGCCCCGTAACCCTTAATGAGATACGTATCCCTGGTAAGAATAAAGTCGCGAACCCCTCCGCTCAGGCACATGCGGGCCCGCTGGGCAAGTATCCCGGCCAGCAGTCCCGCTCCCAAGCTGATTAACAGCGGCGCCGAAAGAGAGCCGGGGCCCTTCGCGCTGGCAAAAACAGGGCCGCCCCCTTGCGGATCGAATACCGGGTGATAAACTGCCAGAATAAGAACAACAACCCCCATAAGAGGCATCACCAAACCTCCAAGCATAGAGCTCCGCTGCGCCCGACCCAGGTTGAAACCTCTTTTTATAAACTCGACCCCGCCGAGAACGCCCACGATAAAACCGGCCAAACCCAGCACCGCGTTGAGGTCACCGCCCCCCAGGCGTAAAAGGGTGCGGAGTGGACAACCAAGAAATACGAGAGCGCCCACCATCATAAAAAAACCCAGCAAAAATCTGACCAAGCTGCCGGAACCGCCTCTGACCCGGAATTCCCTACCCAGTACGGATGCCACGAACGCCCCCAACAGCAAACCTGGAATTTCCGGGCGTATATACTGGACCGTTGCTGCCCGGTGAAACCCCAGCGCTCCCGTTATGTCACGCACGAAGCAAGCGATACACAGGCCCATATTACCCGGGTTCCCGAACCTGACAAGCAATGCGGCCAAAATACCGATTACCAAACCTGTGCCCACAACAAACCAGTCTCTCCGCTCCAACATACTTGCCCCCTCATAACATTTTGTTATTATTTGTTTTATCTATCATTAATTAATACTACCAAAATTACCCCGCTTCCTCTTGTGTTTCTATAACTCTCTTTTATAAATCATTTGTTCCCGGGTTCTTTTCCCGGCGGGGACAGGAACGGAGCAGATTCAACCCGAAACGATATAACACGGAAAACAAAAAAGACTGCGGTGGACCGCTTCTTGCCGGTCATACAAACCACAGTCTTTATCTCAAAAACCAGTCGTTTAGTTCTTTAACCCTGACCGTTTTTCCGACTGTCCAGGATTGCCTGGCCCCGGTTGACCTGCCCCCTTTTAATCAGTACGGCAATACCATACATGACCCCAAAGGTCAGGACAGTTCCGACCAGCCCGGCTACAGCGGTTGCCACCTTCTCGTTTTTAATCCCGGGGAAGGCATAATCCGGAATCGGTGAATGGACTAAACCGGGCCCCTCCCCCTTTTCAAGAAACCCTTTATCGGCCGCCACCCTCTCCAGGCCGTCGGGATATGGGGATGCAAACGGGCTGAGAAACAGGGCAACCGCAACTGCCACTATCAACAAGATCCAGATTTCCTTGCGCATTCCCATCACCTCACGCCTTCGCTGTTTCATAAACCAGGTCCGGTCGTACCTGGGTCACATAACTGACAATGGCCGTTGTGATTACACCCTCTCCGATTCCGATCAGTACATGCCATGACAGCATGGCAGGCAACACCACCCTCCAGGGGGCCATACCTGAAAAAGCAAGCTCAACCGCACAGGCCAGGGCCGCCAGAACCACCGAAATCCATGAACCGGCAAAGGCCCCCACCAGGGTCCCCGCCCGGCCGGGCAATAAGCGTTGAAGCACCTGGTAGGCCCAGTACCCTGCAAAGGGAGCAATCACTGCCATGTTTAAGATGTTCGCACCCAGAGCGGTAATGCCACCGTCGAAGAAAATAAAGGCCTGCAGAACAAGAATGGTGGCCATGATGATGCTTGCCGTCCAGGGCCCCAACATCACCGCCGCCAGCACAGCCCCAATAAGATGACCAGACGTGCCTCCTGCAATCGGGAAGTTAACCATCTGGGCAGCGAAGATGAATGCCGCCATCACCCCCATAAAGGGAATCTGCCTCTCCCCGAGATGTTTCTTCGTCTTTGCTACCGCAAAGCCTACCGCCGTACCACCCAATACCCATGCCGTACTGAACGTTTTTGGATCAAGAAAACCATCGGGAATATGCACCTTCTAACACCTCCTATCAGAAAATAAAAAACCACGACCGCCCTCCCACTTCTGTGGGAATAAGGACCTCCGTGGTCCAGGTGTTTTTCTCTACAGCAATGTATAAATTCCTGCAGGCCCTGAAAATATTTTTATCGGGTTGTTTTTACAAAAATAACCGTTTGAGAAGCCAAGGTTGCCCCAACCTTGAATAACAACTAGAATATTTACGGGTGATGATGATTTGCGCACAGGCAGTGTTGACCTCCCCCTGCACGGCGGGCAGTGTCCTCCCTGGCTCTTTGAGCGGATGACAAAACTCGGCCGCGCCATCCTGATGCTCCTGGTGCGGGAAGAGGGACCCGCAGGCGTTCTGAAAAAGCTGGCGGATCCCTTCTGGTTCCAGGCACTGGGCTGTGTCATGGGTTTCGACTGGCATTCCTCCGGCTTGACCACAACCGTCTGCGGAGCCTTGAAGGAGGGGCTGCGCGGCTGTGAGGGGGAACTCGGCCTTTTTATAGCGGGCGGCAAAGGGAAAACGTCACGCAAAACGCCCCAGGACATTATCACATATGCCGAAAAATTCGGCCTGCCCAACAACACGAAAAGGCTCGTCTATGCGAGCAAAATGAGCGCCAAGGTTGACAACACCGCCGTTCAGGATGGTTACCAGCTCTACCACCACACCTTCATCTTTACCGCCAAAGGGGAATGGGCGGTGGTCCAGCAGGGAATGAACGGCACGGCAAGGCGCGCCCGCCGCTACCACTGGCTTGGTGAAAAGGTCTCGGACTTCGTGGTGGAGCCCCACAGCGCCATCTGCTGCGACCGGAAGGAAAAACAGGTGTTGAACCTGGTCGCCGGGTCAAGCGAGAAGTCCCGTAACACAATCGCCGCCCTCGGATGCCTGAACCCGGAAAAGGTTACCCGGGAATACACCAAACTGTTGCTGCCGTCACGGCATTCCTTATACATGGAACACCTGCAGCCCGCCAGTCTGCAGCGGGTGCTCTTAAAAACCTACGAACGGCAGCCCGCCGATTTTGAGGCAATCCTGTCCATCCCAGGCGTGGGGCCCAAGTCCATCCGCGCCCTCTCCCTGATCGCCGAGCTGGCCTACGGAGCGCGCCCCAGCTACCAGGACCCCGCCAAGTTCAGTTTCGCCCACGGGGGCAAGGACGGGTATCCCTATCCCGTGAACCGCCCCGTTTACGACAAGACCATCGATATCCTGGAACAGGCCATCAAAGAGGCCAAGCTCGGCAGGGAAGAAAAACTGGATACCTTCCGCCGCCTTCAATCCCTGCTCCCTTCTCAAAGCAAAACTACCCTTTAAAAATCTGTCTTATGGATGTCCTGGGCCGGGTAAAAAATCTCCCGTTAACCCGGTAATTTTCCATTTGCCGTCTTCTTTTCTCAAAGTATAAATGAAATGCATAGTCCCTTCGGGCGCCGCAGTATGTTTTTTCCCACTTGAGTAGTCCGTGATCTTTGACCACATGGTAAGGTTTACGCTCACAGTAGCGACATCACCATCAATATCAATAGATTTAAAATCAGCCGCTTTTACGCCCCCATCTTCTGCGCGAAAGTCCTCTTTTATTTGTCCCTCCACAGCGTTCGTCAGCAATCCGATCCTTTGCGCTAATAACGGTGAAGAAGCGCTAAAGACCGAAGATAATTCATTTCTAATTTTCTCCAGATGCTTGGCCTTGACTTCATCTGGAACCTTGTCAAGGCTTTTAGCATACGGCTCAGGCAATATAGGCAGCCTTTGTTCAAGCTCGTTTGCACGTACTATAACCTTTTTAATCTCCTCTATATCCTTACTCTTCTCATAACTATTAGTAAAACCAAACATCCCTAATATAATGATAGAAACTAGGATAACGGCTAACGTCAATAACTTGAAATTTTTTTGTAAGTTAATCATAATTAACCTCCTAGCTTTTAGTATATTACAATTCCCATTATAGTTGTAGTAGGCCAGTTAGCATTATAATCCCTGAGATGCCAAATGGAATGGTATCTATCTGTATTGTGTTGATCTGTTAAGTCACCAACCGAACCTTTGTCCGGATCAGTACCATAACCTTTTCATAAAAAATGCTTACTAGATTTTCCCTTATTTGTCATAAAATGACTTACCACCTCCAATTAGTGTTATTGCCACTATCATCCAGCCCATAATATTATGACAAAAAAAACAGTCAACGGATCTTTTTATAAGATTTTGTCGAAACGGGCAGGACAAATAGTGCTCCCGCTAAAATCAAAACTATAGTTTTTAAATTAAGCTTTAGTTTGTAAAATTTTGATGAACTAAAATGAATGTTATAGTACAAAAGAAAAGGCGTGGTGAACGTACCTTCAGCTTCCCACGCCTTTTTATTCTTAGCAAGCAGTCCTGTAAGCCGGGTTCTGTACCTTCGTGGCCGAAGGTGATGATCATCTCTCTCGAGCCACCAGTTGCCTGGGGCCTCTAGCAACCAACCCGGAGGCGGAGCGGGCCACTCCATTGCCTCCCTACTCGGTCTTGCTCCAGGTGGGGTTTACCTAGCCGGCCAGTCGCCTGACCGCTGGTGCGCTCTTACCGCACCGTTCCACCCTTACCCGACACCTCACCGGCACCGGGCGGTCTGCATTTCTGTGGCACTTGCCTTGGGGTCACCCCCACTGGGCGTTACCCAGCACCCTGCCCTGTGGAGCCCGGACTTTCCTCACGTGCCGCCTTTCGGCGCCTGCACGCGCGATCATCCAGACTGCTTGCCTTATTTTTTCCTCAATTGCTCTAACATTATAACACCAGCCCCGTATTCTTTGCAAATTCTTAAAGATAAGACTGTTCGCTCTGCTCGATTGCCCGCTGCACTTCCTCCTCCAGGTCTGCCGGGAGCCCCATAATCTTAACATTCAGGAAGCCGCGCACAATGGTTGCGGTCGCTTCTTCCTCCGTAAGCCCGCGGGCCATCAAATATTCGATCTCCTCCTCGGCTATCTTACCAACTGCAGCCTCATGGGAGAGGTCAACCCCGTCGACACGCGCCTCAAGTTCCGGAACGGCGTAGATCAGGCCCTCCTTGGAGAGCATCAAGCCACGGCATTCCAGGTGCCCTTTGACACCGGCAACCTCACCCACCAGGTGGCCCCGGTTGATAATGGTACCCCCCTTGGTCAGTGACCGGGCAATGATCTCAGCACGGCTCCCATCCCCCTGCAGCACCACGCGGGAACCGACATCGAGGTGCGAATGGGGCTGTCCTACCAGGATGGAGTGATATCTAGCCAGGCCATTCTTTCCGACAAGGTAGGTGGTGGGATACATCTGAATGTCCCGGACCGGTTTCATGCAGATGTAGTTGGAGAGAAAAACGCCGCCTTCCTCGACGATAGTGGTGGTGCGGGGCCGTACCACCACTTCTTCCGCCCAACTGTGCACCATAGTAAAACTCAGTTTGGCGTTTTTCTTAACAAAAATTTCCGATACACCGATGTGCATCCCGGACCCCACGTCATGACCGGTGGTGCAACCCGTAATCAAATGGAGTTCAGATCCTTCCTCGGCAATGATGATGTTGTGAACGCTCTGCAGCAGGCCTTCCTGCCCGATGTAAAGACAGGCCTGAACGGGATAAACCGCCTTGACGCCGGGCAACGCACGGACGAAATAACCGTTCCTGCCGCGCAGTTCCGTCCTGGCCGTATACCTGTCGGCGTCAACCGCCACCGCCCGCCAGTAATAGTTCTCCAGCCAGTCGTACTTCTCCAGGGCCTCGGTAATGCTGAGAACTTCTACACCATCATCGAGCACGCTGGTATGGATGACCGAATGGTCCTCTTGAATAAAAGTACCTGCCCTCTCCTTCTCTGTAACGTCCACCCCCGCCAGGAGCATCGCTTTTTGTTTGGCCTCAGGAAGCTCCTGGAGGTTATCCAAATACGGGTGATCTTCACTTTCATCATGGAAGCGGTCGAAGTCAACAGGCTCTTCGTAGGCTGCCTGCTTGTCCAGCGCCTTCTGGGCTTTTAAACGTCTCTCCTCCTGCATGCTCTTGCCCCCCTTACGCCAGGCAACGGGTACATTCCCCGTAGCCCAATTTGTGAATGCAGCCCAGCAGTTCACGCGGGTTTAACCCGCTGCAAGACAGTTTTCCTTCGTAGAGCACGTGACCGATATCGGCAGGTACGTAATCGAGGATGTAACCGGTATGTGTGATGATCAGGCCGGCCTTTTTGCGGGCCTCCTTCATCTCCCGCCTCGAGCGTTCCTGCCCGAGAAAGCCGTCTTTCTGAAGCAACTGGTTGATAGCATGCCCGATCAGTGCAATGTTTTCAAGGTCGACACCCGATTCGGGTTCATCGAGGAGGACGAGATCCGGGTTCTGCACAAGCAACTGGAGCATTTCAGAACGCTTGGTCTCCCCTCCGGAAAAACCGTAATTTACATCACGCCCCAGGAAATCGACCAAATTCAGGGGTTCGGCTAACTCCTCGATATTTGTCACATTGCCCTGACATGAAATTCGCAGGAGATCCCGCAGAGCTACTCCCCTTAAGACTGGAGGGCGTTGGAAGGCGATGCCGATGCCGCGTTCCGCCCTTTCGTGAACAGAAAGATGGGTTATATCCTCATCCTTGAAATAGATCTTGCCTCTGGTAATCTTATAGCGGCTGAACCCCAGGATTGCACCAAGCAGGGTCGATTTACCCGACCCGTTGGGACCGAAAAGCACGTGTGTTTCACCGGGTCTGATGTGCAGATTAACACCCTGCAGAATTGTCCTGTCTCCCACCTGGACATGAAGGTCTTCTATCCTTAGCATCTAGCCCTCCCCCATAAAATTAAAAGTAGAGTATATCCGCCAAACAATCCCATGAAACTTTTAGTTTGGCATTCAATAAACATCTTATCATAAAAACCGCTTTCTGACATGAACCAGATATTGTTTTTCCACCACACCCTGTCTTGAACCGGTTATTAGAGCACAGTAGCCACGCCCCGGTAGATAAGTCCTCGCATGCTGTCAACGGTTACGGTACCGTCATCCTCGAGCAGTTCAGTAACCCCTTCCACGCCCACTACGACTGGAATACCCAGGTTTAAACCGACGATGGCAGCATGGGAGGTCAGACCCCCTTCTTCAGTGATAATGGCACCGGCTTTGCGCATACCGGGAATGTAATCGCGGTCAGTGCTGGGGGCGACCAGAATATCCCCTGTTTTCACTTTTTCGAGGGCTTCTTCGGGTTTTTTGCAGATCCGGACTTTTCCGGTAACCGCACGGTTCCCGACTCCCGTGCCCCGCGCCAGTACTTCTCCCACGATATGCACCTTCAGGAGGTTAGTCGTCCCCGGCACACCAACGGGAACCCCGGCGGTGATGACGACTAGATCACCGCACTTGATCAAACCCCTGGCCAGGCTGGCATCAACAGCCTCCTTCATCATTTCATCGGTATTCACAAACTTCGGGGCGACCAGGGGCTGAACCCCCCAAACCAGGGAGAGTTTCCGGCAGACCTTTTCGCTCGGGCTCACAGCCACGATCGGGGCCCGCGGCCGGTATTTGGAGACCATCCTGGCCGTGAAACCGGACTTTGTAGAGGTGACGATGGCCGCCGCTCCAAGATCCTGAGCAGTTGTACAGGTGGCGTGGCTGATGGCATCGGTGATGGTCCGCGGCAGGCAGGCGGTTCTCTTCTGGAGCAGTTGCTCGTAATCAAGCGCCTGCTCTGTGCGTTCTGCTATCCTGGCCATCATTCGTACCGCTTCCACCGGGTATTTGCCGGCAGCCGATTCGGCTGAAAGCATGATGGCGTCCGAGCCGTCCAGGATGGCATTGGCTACATCGCTGGCTTCTGCTCTGGTGGGTCGAGGACTGCGTACCATAGATTCAAGCATCTGTGTAGCTGTGATTACTGGTTTTCCGGCGCGATTGCACTGTTCGATGATCCTTTTTTGAATTAAGGGAACCTCCTCGGTAGGCATCACCACACCCAGGTCTCCGCGCGCCACCATAATACCATCTGACACTTTAATGATCTCATTGAGATTGTGAACTCCTTCTTCGCTCTCTATCTTGGATATGATGTGGATCTCGGCGTCCCTGGATTCCAGGATGCGCCTGATGGCGATTACATCCGCGGCACGGCGAATAAAGGAAGCGGCGATAAAGTCAACCTCGTGGTCAATTCCAAAATTTATATCGGCGATGTCCTTGTCGGTCAGAGAGGGCAGGTCGACCGCAACACCGGGCAGGTTCACCCCCTTCTGATCTTTCAACTCACCGCCGACGACCACCTCGCATACAACCTCATTTTCCCTTGTTTCCAGGACTTTAAGGTTGAGCAATCCGTCATTTAGCAGAATGGTGTTTCCTGGCTGCACGGCCTGCGGCAGCCCTTTATATGTAACAGAAATGCGGTGTTCATTCCCTTTGATCTCTTCAGTGGTAAGAATGACCCGCGCCCCCTCAACGAGGTTGACACTTCCTCCTTCAAGAAGACCGGTACGGATCTCCGGCCCCTTGGTATCGAGCATGATGGCCAGATTGCTTCCTAATTCGGCTGCAGCCTGGCGTAGTTTAACGATACGCGCCTCGTGCTCCTCATGGGTGCCGTGGGAGAAATTCAACCTGGCAACATCCATGCCCGCCTTGATCATTTCCTTCATTATCTCAAGAGAATCGCTTGCCGGCCCAATTGTACACACAATTTTTGTCTTTCTCATAATTTCCTCCTTGTCCTAAGCGCTCGCAACAAAAAGTTATATAGCCAGTATCCCCGCCAGTTCCCACATTTCTCGGTCAAGGCCTTTTTTCTGTTCAATAGCCTTTAAAAGTTCCGACGCCTGGATTTTCCCGGCCACAATACCGACCATTTTATTGGTCTCCCCCAAGCGCAAGAGATCAACAGCTTCGGCCCCCATCCGGCTTGCAAGTGTCCGGTCGAGGGCCGTAGGGGTGCCACCCCGCTGCAGATGTCCCAGTATTGTGATTCGCGTCTCCAGGCCGGTTCGTCTCCTGATCTCTTCTCCAATTTCAATACCGCTGGCCGCTCCCTCAGCCACTACAATGATGCTGTGAAGCTTTCCTCTGTTGATCCCCCGTTCCAGTTTAAAAATGACATCGTCAATGTCGTAGGGGATTTCGGGGATAAGTATCGACTCCGCACCGCCCGCCAGACCGGCGTGAAGGGCAATATGGCCCGATTTCCGCCCCATCACTTCAATTACAAAGGTCCGTTCGTGTGAAGTCGCCGTGTCCCTTATTTTATTGATGGCATCCACCACGTTATTCACGGCGGTATCAAACCCGATGGAAAAGTCGGTGCCGGCCAGGTCATTATCAATCGTACCGGGCACCCCGATCACCGGCATCCCGCGCCTGGCAAGGGCCAGTGCACCCCGGAAGGACCCATCCCCCCCAATCACGATCAGGCCTTCGACACCGGCTTCCAGGAGGTTTTCCATCGCCCGGGCCTGGAATTCGGGCTTTTTAAAATCTTCACACCTGGCAGTACGCAGTATCGTGCCACCCCTGTGAATAATATCGGCAACCGAGCCCAGGGAGAGCGGCCTGAATTCTTTGTGCAGCAGGCCGAGATAACCACGCTCGATCCCGATCACCTCAAGACCGTGATAAACGGCCTTGCGGACGATAGCCCGGATGGCGGCATTCATGCCGGGCGCATCCCCGCCGCTGGTTAAAACTCCGATACGGTTGACCGCACGCACATATCTCACCTTCTTAATTTCAAAAGGTATTCTTCCCCCCTCAAAAACCGCATATGCGGCGGAGGCGGCTCCAGCGAGCGGCAACCAGTTGTTCGGCGTCGATTTGCCTTAATTCCTGCAATCTCTGTCTTATTTCAGCCCTGATATTATCAGCCGTCCCCTTGGGGTCGCGGTGTGCACCCCCTAATGGTTCCGGTATCACGCCATCTATAAGCCCCAGGCTTAAAAGTTCGGATGCCGTCAGCTTCAAGGCGCTGGCCGCTTCAGGAGCACGCTGCGAATCTTTCCAGAGTATGGTAGCACACCCCTCCGGAGAGATAACAGAGAAAATCGAGTTCTCCAGCATCAGCAAAACGTCACCCACACCGAGGGCCAGTGCCCCCCCGCTGCCTCCTTCTCCTGTAATGATCACGATAATGGGTGTCTTTAAGCGGGAAAAAGCGAACAGGTTGTTCGCAATCGCCC
The DNA here is from genome assembly GCA_902812435.1 of Clostridia bacterium. Lineage (GTDB taxonomy): Bacteria > Bacillota > DSM-12270 > Thermacetogeniales > Thermacetogeniaceae > DULK01. Next base: position 17,055 of record CADDZA010000004.1, on the reverse strand, counting down.
AGGCCTGTCCACGCTCCTCCGCACCTGCGCCGGAATATGCCCCGGGGGTATCTACCAAAGAAATGACCGGACGTTGAAATTTTTCAGCCTGCTGCACCAGGCGGAGCGCCTTCCGAAAGCCCTCCGGGTTGGGCATACCGAAATTGCGGGCAAGATTCTCCTTCGTATTATGCCCCTTCACGTGTCCGATTACGGTGACCGGAACCCCCTCGAAGCGGGCAATACCGCCTACCAGGGCAGGATCATCCCCGTAGCAGCGATCGCCACAAAGCGGGAGAAAATCCGTAAAAAGCAGGTTGAAATAATCGAGGGCATTCGGCCGCTCCGGATGGCGCGCCAGCTGGGTACGTTGCCAGGGGGTCAGGTTTTCATAAATTTCTTTCTTTAATTCGCGGAGCCGATTCTCCAGGATATTGATTTCCGCAGCCAGATCAATCCCCTTATCTCCGGCGTATTGTTTAAGTTCGGCAATGCGGTTTTCCAATTCTAAAAGCGGTTTTTCAAAATCAAGGATCACATTAGGCAATTGCTTAACCCCTTTCACTGTGGAGAGAAAGAATCTGCGCCAGTATCTGCCGCATTTCGTTGCGGGGCACAATCAGGTCGATCAGACCGTGGTTAAAGCAGAACTCCGCGGTTTGAAAATCAGGAGGGAGCTTTTCTTTCAGAGTTTGCTCCGTTACCCGACGACCGGCAAAACCGATCAGTGCTCCAGGTTCCGCAAGAATGATATCCCCGAGGGTAGCAAAGCTTGCCAGGACGCCCCCCGTAGTAGGATCTGTCAGGACTGAAACATACAAGATCCCGGCCTCGTGAAGCCTGGCAATTGCCGCGCTTGTCTTGGCCATCTGCATCAGGGAAAAAACCCCTTCCTGCATGCGCGCTCCTCCGGAGGCTGAAAAGAGGATAACCGGAAGCTTGCTCTTGATGGCCCTTTCAACCAGTCTGGTAATTTTTTCACCGACAATACACCCCATACTCCCCATAATAAAATTAGGCTCCAGCACCCCTATCAGTACCGGCCGCCCTTCGATTGCTCCCTGACCGGTGAGAATGGCATCGCGCATGCCGGTTTCCTGTTCAGCCGATGACAGCTTGGACCGGTAGGCGGGGAAGGACAGCGGATCTACAGCTTTCAGATCCCCATCCAACTCCTGAAAGGTGTTGTCGTCGACGGTGGCAGCAATCCTCTCCGGCGCGGAGAGGCGAAAGTGATAACGGCATTTCGAGCAGACCTTCAAGCCTTTTTCCAATTCACGTACATATAAAATTTCCCCGCAGTCGGGGCATTTGATCCATAAGGGTTCTTTCTCTTCTTCATGTTCAGGCGCAGTACCTGGCTGTACCGTGATGTACCTTTTTTGTTTACGGAATAGGTCCTTTAACACTTGATCACTCCTTATCTTCAGTCCCAGTCCTATTCCAGCATCATAATGAAATATTTCCTGCAGAGCGAGACCCTGCAGGAAATTACCGTTGGAGAAACTTTGCTGGTGAACATTACCCCCCTAAACGGCAGGAGTGGTGCTGAGTATCTCATGCGCTTCTTCGGCTTCGGACTCCGGAACTAACACTTCTACGGTGCTCCCGTCCCCTAAATGAGGGATGCCGGTAGGACGGAGCATTACCAGGAGTCCCTCTTTGTTAAGAATTTTCTTGAGCGTTTCGGCGGTGGCGCGATTCGATGCAATATAAACCACAGTCCACATGAATTTTGGCCCCTCCTATCCAAAATTCTAGCGGGTAAGCATTTCGACCAGATGATAAAAGAATCCTTCCTGGTAAATTTAATTTTCATTATAAATTATTTTATATAGAGGTTGTTATAACTCCAAATTTGGTGTATACCTCTGCCCGACCGCGTATCTTTATCGCCGAGGTATGCTCGGTGAACTGGGCAATCATCACTTCCCCCTTGTCCAGCTTCTCGGTGTGATGAAACTTTGTGTCCCGGCCGCGGGTGAGGCCGATAATGGTGACTCCATTTTCTAAAGCCTTGACCGCTATATATTCAGCTTGAACTGCTTCATCCGCCATCCATTCCACCCACCTTTCGATATCAAAATAATACCACGAATTACATTATTTTATAAAGACTATGCAGTTGTTGTCAAAGTCAACCCGGCAATTTTTATTTTTGAATTGGAGTCGAGCACGAAACAGGAGCCGGGCCCGCAGAGACCCTCTACCTGGTAGCAGAGATCCGGTGTGACGTCCACCCAAAAAGATGGGTCGGTCTTCAGGAGTTCCTTCTGCTTCACAAAATAAAGAAAAACGGGAGTAGGGCCGTGCTGCTGCATCAGGAGGATCCGCAATCTCTCCATTACAGCGGGGTTTCCCGCCAGGGGATTGATACGAACGTACAGCACCTGCTCCGGCTGAGCGGATGGGACCTGGAGCGGTCTGACATCCTCGGCAAAAAAGCGGTACGACTCTTCCTGTAGGCTCAGCCTCCCGTCCACGAGCACAATCGCATCTTCTTTAAGAAAGGCGAGATCCCTGTGGCTGTTGCCGGGGAAAAAGGTGATCTCAACACTCCCTCCCAAATCCTCCAGAGTAAAGCGGATTACCCCTTCGCCGCGTCTGGAGGTCCTGCGACGCAGGGACGTAACGATGCCTCCCAGTGTCAACCTCTCGCCATCTTTATATTTAGAAAGATCTCCTATGGGGGTTGCCCGGCCGGCCAGGAGGTCACTGCAGCCGCTGAGTGGGTGGCCGCTGACGTAGAAACCCAGGACCTCTTTTTCCATGGCGAGGAGTTCATGCTGGGAGTATTCCGGAATATCAGGGAGGTTGCGCTGCACCTGCACACGTTCTTGCCCTCCGATCAGGTCGAATAGGGAGACCTGGCCATCGATCTGGGCACCCTGATCCCGGCGGTTTGCCTGGGCGGTTTCGATGCAGTCTTCAAGAATTGCGATCAACTGTGACCGGTAAGCCTTCAAGGAATCAAAGGCACCGCACATGATAAGGCTTTCAATCACCCGTTTGTTCACCTGCCGCAGGTCAACACGCTGGCAGAAGTCGTCCAGGGAAAGAAACGGGCCTCCGTTCTGGCGCGCCGCTATGATGGCCTCTACCGCCTCTTCTCCAACATTCTTTACCGCCGCCAGCCCAAACCTGATGCTATCTCCCACAACTGTAAAGTTCTCCAGGCTTTCGTTTACGTCAGGAGGCAGGATCTCGATCCCCAGGCGGCGACATTCCTGGATGTAATAAGATACTTTGTCTGAGTTTCCGCGGAAGCTGGTGAGCAGAGCCGCCATAAAAGCTACCGGGTAGTGGGTTTTCAGGTAAGCGGTCTGATAGGCGATCAAGGCGTATGCGGCGGAGTGGCTTTTATTAAATCCATAGCCCGCAAAGTGCTCCATCAAATCAAAGATCTGTCCTGCTACCTTAGGGTCAATTTGACGTTCTGCGGCCCCTGAAATAAAGGTTTCCCGCAGCCCTGCGATCACCTCCGGTTTCTTCTTGCCCATCGCCCTCCTCAGGGAATCGGCCTGGGCCATGGTAAACCCCGCGAGATCGCAGGAGATCTGCATTACCTGTTCCTGATACAGGATAACTCCGTAGGTTTCCTTTAAGATCGGCTCAAGAACGGGATGGAGGTATTTTACCTCCGTCTGCCCGTTTTTACGGCTGATAAAATCGTCGACCATGCCGCTTCCGATAGGTCCAGGCCTGTACAGGGCGACTAGGGCAATCAAATCCTCAAACCGCCGGGGTTTCATGTTCCTCAGGATGTGGCGCATTCCAGCGCTTTCCAACTGAAAGATTCCTCTGCTCTCACCCGTTCCCAGCAGGTCATAAGTAGCCTTGTCATCGAGGGGGAGTTTATCCAGATCAAGTTTAATATTCTGTGTCTCCTCGATGATCTTCAATGCATCTCCAATAACGGTAAGGGTACGGAGCCCCAGGAAGTCCATTTTGAGCAGCCCGATCTCTTCAACCGTTTCCTTAGGAAACTGCGTGACAATCGAGTCACCGGTGCGCTGCAGCGGGACGTAACAGGTCAGCGGGTCCTTGGAAATAACGACACCGGCTGCATGGGTGGAGGCGTGGCGCGGCATGCCCTCAATCGCCCGGGCCAGGTCGAGCAAATTGCGGACATCGGGGTCTTCATCATAGAGCTGCTTGAGTTCAGGTGAAGTCTCCAGGGCCTTGTCAATGGTGACCCCGAGTTCTTCAGGGACAAGCTTGGCAATGCGGTCCACTTCGGAAAGGGGAAGGTTGAGCACACGTCCCACGTCACGTATGGCAGCCCTGGCCATCATGGTTCCAAAAGTGATGATCTGGGCGACATGATCCGCCCCGTACTTCTCCACCACGTAGTCGATAACTTCGCCACGCCGTTCGAAACAAAAATCAATGTCAATATCGGGCATGGTGATCCGGTCCGGGTTCAGGAAGCGCTCGAAGAGCAGGCCGTACTTGAGAGGATTGATATTCGTAATCCCTAATGCATAGGCTACCAGGGAGCCCGCCGCCGAACCCCGGCCGGGCCCCACGAGAATACCCCTTCTACGGGACCAGTTGATGAAGTCCTGGACTATGAGGAAGTAACCGGAAAAGCCCATCTGCCGGATGACACTCAGCTCGTAGTCCACCCTTTCCCGGACCTCGACGGGAATTTCTCCGGGGAAACGCCGTGCCAAACCGGCGTAACAAAGCTCTTGTAAATAAGAATCGAGATCGTACCCCTCCGGAACCTCAAAAACGGGTAGGTGCATCTGGTTGAAATCGAATTCCACCTGACACCTTTCCGCTATCTCCCGGGTCCGCATGAGGGCTTCCCGGTCATCAGGGAACAGAGCAGCCATTTCGGCCGCGGATTTCAGGTAAAACTCCTGCCCTGAAAAACGCAGGCGGTTCTCTTCCTCCAGTGTTTTACCGGTCTGGATACAAAGCAGCACGTCCTGGACCCTGGCATCCTCTTTCCTGATGTAGTGAGAGTCGTTGGTCACGACCAACGGTATTTTCAGTTGACGACCGATTTCCCTCAAGCCTGCGTTGACATGCTGCTGTTCGGGGAGCTGGTGGTCCATCAATTCCAGAAAGAAACTGGAAGGTCCGAAAATCTCCCGGTACGAACCGGCGGCTTCCCTGGCTTTAGCGTCATCACCCGCCAGGATGTGCTTCGGTATTTCCCCAGCGAGGCAGGCACTCATGGCAATGAGGCCTTCGCTGTGTGCCGCGAGGAGATCTTTGTCCACCCTGGGCTTATAATAAAAACCCTCCAGGTATGCGGCAGAGACCAGGGCTATCAGGTTTTTATAACCCTTCTCATTTTCGGCCAGCAGGACCAGGTGGTGCGGGGAGTCGTCCACATGCGGGGACCTGTCAAAACGGCTGCGCGGCGCCACATAGACCTCGCAGCCCAGCACCGGATGGATGCCATGCTGTTTTGCCAGACGGTAAAAGTCAATTACCCCATACATGACGCCGTGGTCTGTAATGGCAAGGGATGTCATACCAAGTTCGGCGGCGGTCCGCACCAGGTCTTTCAAACGGGATGCCCCGTCCAGAAGGCTGTATTCACTGTGTACATGAAGGTGGACAAAATCCAGCAAATCTTTACTCATAATGCCTACCATGCTCCCTTTGGGATAGCTAACCAACCAAATATTATTTTACCATAGGTTAATTTCGTTTAAAAAATTACCTTATAGAAACCCGGGGCCTTCTTGTCGCTTATTACCGCTCAAAAAATAGCATCTCAATCAATTAAAGTACTTGGCGAAATTGGTGAAATAGTTTATTATAGATTTGAACAGTTCTTTCCTCTTCCACTTTATCAAAAAGTTTCATGCCTCACCAAATTATCCTCGGTTAACCAACTTATCACAATTCACCTATAAGCGCCTACTATTTATAACCTATATGGTTAACCATCTGACAAGCCTGATGTAAGGATAGCATGATGAGGAAAGCGTTATGTGATCCTGAAGAGGAGGTATTGAAGATGGTTATTTTAAACGTAGGCACATACCCCCCCAAGCAGTGTGGTATAGCTAGTTTTTCGAAAGATCTGAGGGATAACCTTCTCGAATGCGGAATCGAGGTTCCTATTGTGGCAATGTCAGACTCCGAGTACTCATATTCCTATCCCGCTGAGGTGCTGTACGAAATCCGTCAGGACGTAAAAGAGGACTACTTAAGCGTAGCGGAAGCAATCAACACCTCACAACAGATCGATCTGGTTATCATCCAGCATGAGTACGGCATCTTTGGAGGTGCGGACGGGGAGTACATTCTTAATTTCATCTCTCACCTCACCAAGCCTTACCTGCTGGTAGTGCACACGATCCTGCCGCGTCCTTCAAGGAATCAACTTTTCATTCTCCGGAAACTTGCTCAACAAGCTGCCAGGGTCATCTGCATGACAAAAGGTTCGGCACGTTTGCTGGAAAGGGTTTATGCGGTGCCGCTGGAAAAAATCTGCGTAATCTACCACGGCGTTCCCGCATTTCAGGGAAAAAGCCGGGGATATCTCAAACAGAAATACGGGCTTGCCGGGCGTCAGGTGATCACCACCTTTGGATTAATTGGTCCTGGCAAGGGGCTGGAAAACGGCATTCTGGCCATAAAGTATCTGGCGGATAAATACCCGGATGTGCTTTACCTTATTGCCGGAAGGACACACCCCATGTTGTTGAGAAGAGAGGGTGAAAGCTACCGGGACATGCTGACGAACATGGTGACCGAGATGAGGCTGGAGCATCACGTTAAATTCATCAATCGCTTTCTTGAACTTGAGGAGCTTGGGGACTACCTCTACATGACGGATATCTATCTGAGTCCATATCCCAATCTCGAACAGGCTGTAAGCGGAACACTGTCCTATGCCATCGGTTGCGGACGTGCCATCGTTGCGACCCCGTACGAATATGCCCTTGATATGCTGGCAGAGGGGGAACGGGGGCTTATCGCCCCGAGTACAAACCCAGAGGCGATTGCCGAACTCCTGGACAAGGTTTTGGGCAACCCCCAGCTAAAGTCACAACTTGAAAAGAAAACCGCCCAGCTTGGGAAGACCCTTTGTTGGCCGCATGTTGCGAAACAGTATGCCAACCTGGCAAAAAGCGTGTTGAGACCATCCATGGCGGGTATTGTCTCGTAAAGAGCCTGAAAGGGGTAAAACCAATGGATTACAGGCACCTGAGAACAATGACTGACGCTACTGGTATAGTCCAGTTTGCCAGGAGAAACAACCCCGATTTCAACAGCGGGTACACCGTTGACGATAATGCCCGCGCCCTGCTGGTTGCTCTAAACATGGCCGGAAAAGAAGGCCCGGTCTATGCCAGGATCTATGCTGGTTTCCTTCATTCCGCTCAACGTGCGGACGGGAGCTGGTGCAACCTGATGGTGCACGGCCGCTTCACTCCCGAGCTGGATTCGGAAGACAGCCTGGGAAGGGCATTCCTGGCCTGTAGCGTTGCGGCTTCCTCCAATTTGGAAGACGTTCGCCGGATGACCCGGGAAATGGCGATCAAAGCCCTGCCGGTCGTACTGAAACTGAATTATCCCAGGGCAATCGCCTATACCCTGATCGGGCTCATAAAAGGCACGACAATTTTTGACCTGTCCCAGTATCACGATCTCTTGCGGGAAGCTGCGGCAAGGTATTGCGAACAACTCCTTGCTTTTTATAATCACAACAAATCCCCCGGCTGGTACTGGTTCGAGGAACGAATTACCTATTGCAATGGGGTGCTTCCTCATGCGCTTTTTGCTTACTACAACCTTACATCAGACAGAAAGGCCCTTGAAGTGGGAAGAGAGTCATTGAACTTCCTAAGCGACAGGTTATTCGCCAGGGGATACTTGAATATTGTTGGGAACAGAGGTTGGTGGCGGAAGGGGAATTACATACCATTCTATGATCAGCAGCCCGTAGACGCCTGTTCTACGGCCCTGGCGTGCGTGGAAGCCTTTGTCGCGACCGGGGAGGATGAATACGCCTCTCTGGCCCGTTTGGCTTCCGACTGGTATTTTGGAAAAAATATAAACAATGTTCCCCTGTACAATCATAAAACAGGAGGATGTCACGACGCCCTGATCCCCAACGGAGTAAACCAAAACCAGGGGGCAGAGGCACTAATTTCCTTACTGTTGACCCAGCAGGTGATGCGAAAACTGGGGCTGGATGCCGGAACCGAAAGCAAAAACATGGAAACAGCAAACGAACGGACTCTTAAAGAGGTTGTTTAAAAACAGGCCGAGGCAATGGGTAAAGAAACTGTTAAACAAAAAGACATTCAGAAGTTTATTCTCGGCGTCAATTACTGGCCTATAAATAAGGCCATGTACTGGTGGAAATGTCTCGATCTTGCCGAGGTGGAAGAGGATTTCCGGAAGATCAGCGAGTGCGGCTTAAAAGTAGTCCGGATTTTCCTGCTATGGGAGGATTTTCAACCCACCCCGTCCAAGGTATCGTCCTTGGCTATTCGCGACCTGGTCTCCGTGGCAGACACCGCATATAAGTGCGGCATCTTAATTCTGCCAACTCTTTTTTGCGGGCACATGAGTGGCATTAACTGGATGCCTGGTTGGATGCTGGGGGCCCGGACAAACAGAACACGTTTCCCCGTTATGAGCAACGGACGGCTTCACAACTGCAGGATCCTTAACTATTACACGGACCGTGACCTCATCCGCGCCCAGCGCCTCCAGTGCCGGGAGATCGCCGGGGCACTAAAACAACATCCTGCGGTTTGGGCCTACGACTTGGGCAACGAATCGTCAAATTGCGTTGTTCCTCCAGATCGTCAGAGTGCACGGGACTGGTTGGAGATGATGGCAGGTGAACTCAAACACAGCAGCGGGGGATGTCAGATTACACTTGGCATGCATGCTGAAGATTTGGAGGAAAACCGCAACCTTTGGCCCCAGGATGCGGCCTGTTACTGTGATTTTTTATGCATGCACGGATACCCGTTTTACTTGGAATGGGTAGATGACCAGCTCGATGTTCAGGTTCTCCCCTTTTTGGGCGAAATCACCCGCTGGCTGGGAGGCAAACCGGTGCTGTTCGAAGAATTCGGAGTTTCCAGTCAAATAGTCGCGGAAAAACCATACCCCGGTGAGCAAGAAAATCTGATCACGGCCTATTACGAGCAGGCGTTGGAACTGCTCCGGCTGAGCGGGATGATCGGCGCTTTTGTTTGGTGCTACGGTGATTACCACCCGGATTTATGGAACAAACCACCGCTTAAAGATAACCCGCATGAAAGGCATTTTGGACTTTTCAGGTACGACGGCTCTCCCAAACCAGCAGTAAGTGTTATACGGGCTTTTGCCTGTCGACCCGACTATTTGCGCCGTCAGGTTGATACACAAACAGGTTCCTGGCTGGATAACGAAGACAGGGAACAGTTTTATCGCAATCCCTTAAATGAATTGAAAAGACTATACGACAAATTTAAAAAATCCATTGAAAAAGGGCCGTTATAGAGAATGCGGTAGAACAGGTTGGGTTTCTAAATCAATAAGTTGTTGGAGGAAGAGTATGAAAATCGCGCTGTTATCACCTATTGCCTGGAGAACACCCCCAAGGCACTACGGGCCGTGGGAAAGGGTAGTTTCACTTCTTTGCGAAGGTCTGGTGCAAAGAGGGGTTGATGTCACCCTGTTTGCAACAGGAGATTCGCAAACCAGTGGTAAACTTGCCTTCGTCTGCAAGGCCCCTTATGAGGAGGATAAAACCATCGACCCCAAGGTGTGGGAATGCCTGCACATTGCCAACCTCTTTGAGCGGGCCGCGGAGTTTGATCTGATTCACAACCATTACGATTTTTTGCCATTGACTTACAGCAGGTTGGTAGACACCCCGCTGCTCACCACCATCCACGGCTTTTCTTCGCCGAAAATACTTCCCGTCTACCGGAAATACGCCGACAGGAGTTATTACGTCTCCATCAGCAATGCCGATAGAGACCCAGGATTGAGTTATATCGCTACAGTATACCACGGCATCGACCTGGAGTCCTTTACCTTTCAGCCTAAAACCGGGGATTACCTCCTGTATTTTGGTCGCATTCATCATGATAAAGGCACTGGGGAGGCTATTGAAATTGCCAGAAAGTTCGGGATGAAGCTGATCATCGCCGGAATCATCCAGGATCAGTCATATTTTGAGAAAAAAGTGGCACCTCAGCTGGACAGCCGTATGGTACGATATATTGGCCCGGTTGGTCCCGATAGAAGAAGCGAACTGCTGGGCGGTGCTTACGCCCTGCTCCACCCAATCAATTTCGAGGAACCCTTCGGTTTGAGCGTGGTGGAAGCCATGGCCTGTGGAACACCGGTGGTCGCCTTTGCCAGGGGTTCCATGCCTGAAATCGTAAAACACGGTAAAACAGGGTACCTGGTCGTCAGTGTCGATGAAGCGGTTGAGATGCTGAGGAACATCCCATTGATAAATCGCAAGGACTGCCGGCAATGGGTAGAGGAACGATTCAGCAGGGAACGCATGGTTGAGGATTACATGGCCGTCTACAAAGAAGTATTGAAAAGAGAAGCGCCCCGGGCACACCGCTCGATCACGCCCTGGGGGCGCTGGGAGGTCCTCCTCGATGAACCAAATACCAAGGTGAAAAAAATTACCGTGGAACCCGGACAACGGCTCAGCTACCAGAAACATCTAAGGCGAATGGAACACTGGTTCATAGTAGCGGGTCAGGCCCTGGTAACTCTGAATGGAGAAGCTGTCGCGGTTAAAGCGGGACAGTCCATAGATATCCCACGGGAAGCCGCGCACCGAGTGGCCAACCCCGGTAATGCTCCCCTGGTGTTTATCGAAACCCAAACAGGAGATTATCTGGGCGAAGACGATATTATCCGTTTGGAGGACGACTACGGGCGTGCCCATGGCTAGAACGGCACGCCTTTCGTGATTTCTTTTCTTACCGGCTCCGGAATGAGATCCCCGACTTTACCGGTCGCCAGACAAACGTATGTATCGGCGGCACCGTAGTAAACAAGAAGCTCATCTTCGGCATCCAGCACTTCCTTATCCTCCACGGGAACAGCTCCGCAAGTGAACACCACACGGGGCACCCAGACCTCCCCCTCCCTGCCTATCTCATAATCGGTCTCGGGAGACAAAACAGGATTGGGTGAACGGTAAAGAACACGCTCCGGATTCTTAAGATCCACAAGTATCACGCCTAGACGATAGACCCGGTCCCTATCCACGCCGTGGTAGATCAGCAACCAGCCGTATTTCGTCTTAATGGGCTGGGCACCGGCGCCGATCTTCAAAGAGTCCCACATCCTGCCCGGCCGGGGACCCGCAATGATAGAATGCTTTTCTCTGGGAGCCGGAAACTCAAGTTTATCCAGGCGTGTTACCCATATACTGGGCTCAATTCTGTGATAGATAACATACTTTCCCCCGATTTTCTCCGGAAATAAAATCGGGTCCTTGTCACAAATACCCTGGAAAGCGTACCCTTTCCTGACCCATTTTTCAAACCTTTTATTCAAGAAATCCTCTACAGAGATGGATGCAAGCGAGGGCTGGGCAATCACCCCGTCATAGGCAGTGTAAAGCATGTAAATCCAGTCATCGATGATCACTACCCGGGGGTCCTCGACTCCCTTCTTTTCCTTGTCTCCTTGAGGGACGAATACCGGTTTCGGAAACCTTTCAAGCACCTGATAGCCGTCGGTCACGGCCATCCCAATCCGGGACACCTGGTCATCCCCAAATGCCCGGTAGAGCAGGTATACCTTATCTCCAACCCGAAAAGCGGCGGGATTAAGGACATACTTGCTTTCCCAGGGGTGTTCTTTGATCGGCTGCAGGATCGGGTTGCCAGGATACCTAACCAGGGAACCAGACGGAGGATAATCCTTAGACTCCTGCACCACCACATTAATACCCCCTGGTTTTATTCCCAGTAGTATATCAAGAAGGTTTTCGCTCGCCCGCCTTTCACCGATCAACTGAACCACCATGCGCATAATTTCACCAGGATCATATCCCAGTTCTGCATAGATTTCCTCCAGGAATTCATGGTTGAACCACGTTTCCTCGACATGGCTTGACAGAGGGGTTGGTATACCTCTCCCCCCTTTATAGCTGTAGCTGGCCCAGGTCCATGCTGAACATGGGATGAATGTCCCATCGGCAAGAACCTGGCTCAGCCCGTAGCTGTCGCACATCATCCCAAGCAGCCGGGCTTCTTCAACCAGGCCTTTTTTCGCCAGGTTTTCAGTTATAGAGCAAAAATGGCGGACAAGAGCGCGGTGATGAAAGTTTTCAAAGATATTGTGCGGTGAGAAGGGACCGATTTCGCAACGGCCGATCAGGGAATTGCGGATCTTGAGACCGAAGTTTTTCCGCTCGCGGGCATATGTCCTGTAAATGTAAGAGTAGTTTTCGGCGATCATGATGTGCCGGCCGATGAAAAGGCAGTAGCGAAGCTTCGGGTATTCCCCACCCATTCCCTTGCTTAAAGGCCTTACCACGATCCTGGTGGTAAGTTTGTTAAGTTCGGATATGTCTGCCAGCCTGACAGTACCTCCTAAGATCTTCTCCCCCAAAACGATCGGCTTGATCTCCACCTCGCCCATGTCATCAGGCTTAGTGTTTTCCAGTATCCACAGGAGAACACTGTCTGACCACTCCCGGTTTTCAACAAGGTTACCGAGGGTTATGGCATCCCTGACATCCATCCTTTCAATCAAGATCCCCGGTGTATTGCAACCAGCAGGGATCATGACATTCAGCGGGGGGTACCGCAGCAGCGCTTCCCGGAAGATCTCGTCTCTGATAGAAAAAATGCCGTAATTAGGAATAAGTTTAAAGAGTCCCTCAACCACCTGCTGGGTGCCCTCTTCAGTATACAGGTCTCCTGGTAGTATTTCGTCAAGAGTCTTTTCCAACTTACCCATAAACTCCTTGAGATACCGGACTATAATGGAAGACTCCGCACCTTCAGGCACCTGGAGGCTGCCGTGAATAAAGTGGTCGAATGCCTCCTGGTAGCGGATCTGCAGCTTGTTAAACAGGGCTTCTGTCCAGACCACCCTTCCCCCCCGTCCCTCAATCTTTTTAGGCAGGGCGATCGGGATACCCGGAATAAACTCCAGGTATTGCTGTGGAATCAGGGATGGTTTCGCTTCCAGGGCCTTTTGCTCCCAGGCCCTGGTGAAATCATCCCTGAGCTCCATGAAATCCTTCTTCTGCTCCCATTCTGCTGCGGCAACCTCATGAGAGAGAAGGTCAGACAGACTGGCGCTTTTGATACCCTTTATTTCCTCCTGCAGGGATTGAAGCTGCTCGAGAAAACCGGCTAACCTGCCGCAGAAAGCGCTTGTTAGGGCGTTTAGCACATCGTCCCCGCCAATCCCAGGGTTAAAGCAGTACTGGATCAAAAAACGGTACACAATGCTTGCCCACATCTTACCATCAAACCTGAAATCCCTAACCGGGCCTTCCACAATTTTATTTAACTGAGCATGGCAAGTGAAGCCTGCATTGAAGGCGTCAGATAAAGCAATATCATACAGGCTCTTGTACTGGTTAAAGCCGCGTTTGAACAACTGGTGCATGTCAGGGGTAGAATAGGTTGGTGTCTGTTCGTAATAGATATCATCCCGGCAACTGCTCCCGTAAAGGTCGGGTGTTCTTAGGGCAAAACTTCGGTTCAACCAGTACTCCTCGTCCCTTTTTATAGACTCGAATAAAGCCCTGGCCGACTCTTTGAAAAGATACTGCAATTTTTCCAGTGATATGGTTTTATGCCTGCTCCCCAGATCAACTTCGCAGATCTTTTTATTCCACCGGATGATCCGGGTGATCAACCAGGGATCAATGCCGTATCCCTTTGTGGTTTCTACCCAAAATTTAATTTCAGCGCAGCAGTCCTCGATAATATCGTGCGATATGGCATAAATACCGCTGAGGGCACCCCTAATATGATACCCGTAGAATACCTCGAACAGGGGCATAAGGAAAAAACTATTGAGAAGATCTCCCAGGAGATTCTTTTTCAGAATGGTTAGTGCCAGGTCATACTCCCGTCTGATTAGCTCAAGCAAACGCCTGATCCAGTCCGGCTGCATCCCACCCCCGTCGTCATTGATAAGATCGGCAACCAGTATAATGGCATCCGCTTCCAGCCGATTGGCCATCTCAAGGATAGCCCGTACGCTGCTCCCCCTGCCGTTGCTACCGGGCAGCATTAGAAATTCCAGGTGTTTGGACTGCAGGTCCAATTTTTTAACTGATTCCAGAGCCTCAGTGCCGCCGGGATCTCCTACACAGACAATCAGGGACTTGTTGAGAAGCTGGAGCTCAACCAGTCCCTTATCCACTATTTTTACCACTTTGGGCAAAGTGTCTTTCTCATTAAAGAAGGGAATTCCTATCACTAAATTGATTTCATCAAGACCCTGAACCTGCCTTACAGCACCCGCAATGCTCTGTTCAAAAAGTGCTTCCGAATCTAATACTCCCAATCAAAATCCCCCACTTCCGGATACCTGACCATGGCCGCTTTCATAATACCGGTGATTCTTTCAAGCGATTCCGGTGTCTTTGCCTCACACCTTGCCACCAAAACAGGCTGAGTGTTAGACGCTCGCACAAGTCCCCAACCGTCCGGGAAAAGCACTCTTGCCCCATCCACGTCAATGACATCGTATTCACTGCGGAATTTTTCCACGAGACCGGCAACGACCTTGAATTTAACCTGGTCGTCGCAGGGCACTCTGGTTTCTGCAGTAGCATAATACTTCGGGATGTCTTTCAACAGTTCTCCCAGGCTCATTTGTGTGTTTGACAAAATTCTCAAGAGCCTGCCTGTGGCATAAAAGGCATCGTCATAACCATAGTATTCATCCGCAAAAAACATGTGCCCGGACATTTCACCGGTAAAGACGGCCCCCGTCTCCTTCATCTTGGCCTTGATCAGGGAATGACCGGTTTTATAGAAAAGCGGCCTTCCGCCGAGACGGACAACTTCGTCCACCAGGGCCTGGGAGCACTTGACTTCGATGATCGCCAGAGCGTTAGGGTGAGCACTCAAAATCTCCCGCCAGTAAAGGCACATTAGCTTATCCCCCCAGATCACCTCACCATTTTCATCAACCACCCCGATCCGATCGGCATCGCCGTCGTAGGCTATTCCCAGGTCGGCTTCATGTTCCGCAACAGCTTTTCTTAAATCTTGCAGGTTGGCAGTTTTGACCGGATCCGGGTGGTGATAGGGGAAACGCCCGTCAGACTCACAGTAAAGGGGGATTACATCACAACCCCAATCCTGCAAAATCCGTTCGGCAAAAAGAGACGCCGTGCCATTGCCGCAGTCAACGGCAACTTTCAGCTTTCGCGAACCTAACGAAATTTTCTCCTTGAGCATGGCCAGGTATGGAGCTACTATGTCCCTCTCCACTATCTGGCCTGCACCACATTTAAACTTTTTACCTTCGATTAGTTCTCTTAAATACTGAATTTCCTCCCCGTAGATCGTACCATCCCCGCAGGCCAGCTTGAAACCGTTTTCCTCCGGTGGATTGTGACTGCCTGTAATCATCACACCTCCATCGATATCGAAGTATACCCTTGCGTAATAAAGCATCGGCGTTACGATCAGGCCGAGATCTATGACCAGGCAGCCTGAGGTAACCAGTCCGTCAATGAATGCATGGTGCAGCCTGGGGGAACTGAGGCGGTTGTCCCGGCCCACCAGAACCTCCCGAGAGCCATGCTCCTGGACGTATGTCCCAAAAGCCTGGCCTAACAGCCGCACAGTTTCATTTGTTAGATCCCGCTCCGCGTTACCTCTGATATCGTACTGGCGAAAAATCAATGGATTCATCATAAAATCTCCTTATACCCCTGCTCCTGAAGAGCATTAATAACCTTTTTAATTTCCTGTGCCTTTCCTTTATGGCAAACGAGCACACTGTCTCCTCCCACTACAACTATCAAATCTTTTACTCCAAGCGTCGCCACGACTTTTTCGGAGGAAAGAACCAGCGTGTTTTGAGTATCCACCAAAACTCCTTTTCCTTCGAGGATATTTCCCTGCCTGTCTTTTGCTTTATAGGCCTCCAGGGCTGTCCAGGAACCGACATCGTCCCACCCGAAATTACCAGGCAGTACCAGAACATTTTTCGCTTTTTCCATAACTCCGTAATCGATCGATATCTGCGGTAAACTGGAGTACACGCTAATCAGCACCTTCTGGTATTGTTCCGAACCGATGGCCGCTTTAATTTCTTGCAGACCTGTGTATAGGTCAGGCATGTGTTCCCGGAACATCCTTTCGATTAGATCCGCTCTCCAGATAAAGATTCCACTGTTCCAATAGTAATTGCCGCTTGCCAGATACTGCCGGGCACGTTCCTGGTCCGGCTTTTCTGTGAACCCTGCTGCAATGTAGGCCGGGATACCGGCAAAAGTACCAAACAGGCGGCCTCTTGCTATGTAACCGAATCCAGTCTCCGGACGGTTTGGTGTGATGCCGAGAGTGACCAGGTATTCCCCTTTTTCTGCTGCGGCTACAGCCCCCTTTAACACGGTGCAGAAATGTTCTTCATCCGCAATATAGTGATCGGCCGGAAGCACAATCATCACAGCAGCTGGTTCCCGGGACGCAACCGTTATCGCTGCCAGACCTACGGCTGCCGCCGTATCACGGCCGCATGGCTCGGTGATGATGTTTTCAGACGGAATCTCGGGTACCTGTTGAGCAACCAGTTGGGTGTAGGTTGCTGTTGTGATTATGTAGATCCTGTCGGGAGTCACTAACCCTTTCAGCCTGTCAACTGTTCTCTGGAGCATGGTTTTTTCTCCAACCAGGCTCAAGAACTGTTTCGGTAGTTTATTTCTGCTCTTCGGCCAGAATCTCTGGCCGCGGCCTCCAGCCATGACTACAGCGTAGGTCATCCAGATCTCATCTCCCTCCAAAAAAAGATGTAGTTTCTCGGAAACTCCACTTGCTTGCGGCTAAAGCATATTTCTAGCCACATCATTTGGTTTCACCTCCAATATCTTTGGGTGCGTAAAACTACGTAAGAACGAGATATTGGAAGTTA
>CADDZA010000003.1 GCA_902812435.1 Clostridia bacterium | reverse complement strand
TGAGTAACTTCCAATATCTCGTTCTTACGTAGTTTTACGCACCCAAAGATATTGGAGGTGAAACCAAATGATGTGGCTAGAAATATGCTTTAGCCGCAAGCAAGTGGAGTTTCCGAGAAACTACATTAATTTATTGGGGGTGACCGGGAAATGGTCGAAAGCAAGATTGAGGAGACAAGCCGCACCCCGCTGGGAGCGGTGCGGATCGCCAACGAGGTGGTGGCAGTGATCGCCGGTCTCGCAGCTACCGAAGTAAAGGGTATTGCGGGCATGAGCGGGGGCATTGCCGGCGGCATCGCGGAGATGCTCGGGAGGCGCAATCTAGCCCGGGGTATCAAGGTTGAAGTGGGTGAACGGGAAGCGGCGGTCGATCTCTTTGTGATCGTCGAATATGGCGTGCGAATTCCTGAGGTTGCAGTTCAGGTGCAGGAGAATGTCAAAGAGGCAATTGAGAGCATGACAGGACTTGCTGTTGTCGAGGTCAATGTTCATGTTCAGGGTGTTTCGTTCCCGGAACCCCAGGAAGAGCAGCGGGTCAAATGAGATACACGCATCTACCATACCGGGTACTCCTTGTGTTTTTTTCATTAATTGTTTTCGTTTCCTCCTGTGTAGCCATTGCTCTCCTGCTGGGATGGACATTTCCTACCAATTTGGTGTCGGCTTTTAAGGCGGATCCCGCCAACCGCTGGGGCGCTATAATCACCTGCGTATTTCTCCTTATTATGTCTTTACAGCTTTTATCTACAGCATTCAGCAGGCGCCGGGAACATGAAATAATCATCCAGGAAACGGGGCTGGGCAGGGTTGAGATTGCGGCATCCGCACTTGAAAATCTGATTCGCCGTGCTGCCCGCCAGGTGAGAGATGTCCGTGAAGTTAAACCGGTTTTGCGCTGTGACCGCGATGGATTGGGAATATCCCTTCACCTGAATGTAAATCCGGAGGCTCATATTCCGTCCGTAACCGAGGAGATACAGCAGATCGTACAGGAGTACCTGGAGGAAAAGGCAGGGGTGCGTGTTATCCAGGTAGGTGTACGCGTCGATAGTGTTTCCGTAGAGCCCCGCGCTCGTGTCGAATGATTACGGCACTGCAGAAAGAAGGGATATCGGATGTGGGGCGGTAGAACATTTCTGGAAATTATACGGGAGCTTCTGGAAACACACCGTGGTAAAGTCCTTGGCGCCATATTTGGTCTTATAATAGGACTTTTAATAATTGTATTTGGCTTTTGGAAAACTGTTTTTATAATCTTCTGTATCCTGATCGGATATTTTTTGGGAAAGCGCTTCGATGACGAGGGGAGTCCGGGGGACTGGTGGGATCGCTTCTTTGACGAGCGTTGACAGGCCCGAAGCAAGGATGTTAAGGAGGGTTTTTTATTGGGAAGGCGGCGGGCCAGGGAAATAGCATTACAGGTTTTGTTTCAGGTTGACGTGGGAAAGATCAAACCGGAGCGTGCGCTGGACTACACCATCAAAGAGTTTCAGGTGAACGAGGAAACGGGTGCTTTCGCCAGGACTCTGGTGGAGGGAACCCTGGCGCACCGGAAGGAAATCGACGATTATCTCAAACGTTATTCCAGCGACTGGGATCTACCTCGTATGGCGAATGTGGATCGCAACATTTTGAGGCTGGGTCTTTTTGAGATGCTGTATTACCCCGAGACACCGCTCAATGTGGCGATAGATGAAGCGTTGGAGCTTGCCAAGACTTACAGTGACGAGGATGCCCCACGGTTTATCAATGGAGTCCTGGGGAGAATAGCAAAGGAACTACCGGTCAACCCCGGCTTGAAAAGATAAGGCGGGGTTTTTTCTTGGTTATAAATTGAAGAAAGTTTTGCTCTTAAGGCAGGAATTCGGAAGGTTTTTCACGAATAGTTATATGTGTACGCTTTGCGTGTGCGTATTTAGGTTTTACTTGCTGAAGTCTGGAACCGGATAGGTGAGGATTATTTGCTGTATTGCAGGAACCAGAAACCCCGGGGAGGTGAGAGAAGCAAAGCTCGGCTTATTCTTACTAAATATTATATAAATAAGGGAGGATGGAAAAATGGCAGCTCAGCTATTGTTGGGAAAACCTCTTGCAGAGAAGATCAGGGAAGAGGTCGTCAAGGATGTTGAGGAACTGAAGTCCAAAGGTGTTTACCCGAGCCTGGTGGCCATCCAGGTAGGGAAGAACGATGCCTCACGGGTTTATACAAATGCCCAGGCGAAGAATGCGGAGAAATGTGGAATCAAATACGATCTCCAGGAACTTCCGGAAGATACGACACAGGAACAACTCCTGAAGCATATTGCAGGTCTTAATGCCGACCCGAATGTTTCCGGCATCATTCTTCAGATGCCTGTTCCCCCACAGATTGACGGTAAGGTTTGCCAGTGGAGCATTGCCTACGAGAAGGACGTAGAAGGCGTCACTCCAACGAACATGGGCCTGGTTACCTTCGGGAAACCCCGGTTGGTGCCGTGCACCGCACTCGGTGCTTTCGAATTGATCAAATCGACAGGTGTCGATATTTACGGTAAAGAGGTTGTTGTGGTCGGGCACAGCGACATCGTCGGGAAACCGGCTGCGCTGCTTCTCCTCAACAGCTTTGGCACTACAACTATCTGCCATATTGCAACCGGTAAGAGAGGATTAACGGAACAACACGTTAGAAGGGCCGAAATTTTAGTGGTTGCAGTGGGTGTGCCTGAACTCATCAAAGGAGATTGGATTAAAGAGGGCGCCATCGTGGTCGATATCGGGATCAATCCCACGAAAGACGGGAAGATCGTTGGCGACGTGGAGTTCGAGGTGGCGAAAGAGAAAGCTTCCTGGATTACCCCTGTCCCGGGTGGCGCAGGAACTGCAACCACAGCTATCTTGATGAAGAATACTGTGGAAGCCGCCAAGTGGCAGTTGGAAAAAAGAGGTTAGAAAACGTATTTGTGACTGACCGGAGAACTGGACGCGGGAGGGTCCAGTTCTCCTTTCCTTATCCGAGAATTTTATACACGAACAAGGGGGTTGTATGGTATGTCAGCGGTTCGCATTGACGGCAAGGCGATGGCCGAGGAGATCAAACAACAGTTGATTAAAGAGGTAGAAGAGCTAAAGGCGAAGGGCGTAACACCGCACATGGCCCTGATTCTGGTTGGGGACGCGGAGGATTCCGCTCTTTATGTAAGGAGCAAGGCCAAAAACTGCGAAGCTGTGGGAGGCTTTGCCGAAGTTCACCACCTGCCGGAAGACACCACTATCGATCAATTGATGGCTTTGGTGGATAAACTGAACCGGGATGACAAGGTGCATGGCATCCTGGTTCAACTTCCCCTGCCCCATCATCTGCACCAGTATGAAAAGCAGGTGATGAACGCTATTTTGCCGGAAAAGGACGTAGATGCCTTCCATCCTGTGAACATCGGAAACATGGTGATCGGGGACAAGTGCTACCTGGGTGTTACAGCATATGCCTGTATAAGAATACTTGAGAACCTCGGTATCGATTTTAAGGGTAAGCACGCTGTCGTGGTGGGCTGGTCAATCGAAATCGGCAAACCCGTGACCGTCCTGCTGTTTGAAAAAGGATGCGCGGTTACCTTGGTACACCCCGATTCAGATTTCGTTCCGTATACAAAACAGGCGGATATCATTGTCACAGAGGTGGGCAGGCCGAGGGCGATTACCGGCGATATGATCAAGCCGGGAGCGATAGTCATTGACACCGGTTCCAATTTTGTGGACGGCAAATCGATCGGTGATGTTGATTACGACAGTGCCGCCAAGGTGGCGGGCTACATCACACCTGTTCCCGGCGGTGTCGGCCCGATGCGGATTATCATGCTGATTTACAACCTGGTGCTGGCTGCTAAACAAAAGGCCGGAGCCTGTTAGTGGTACTGCGCAGGATCTACCGGGTGGGAGAGATCACGGGTTATATCCGGACTCTCCTGGAATCTGACTCACTGCTGTCCGATCTCTGGATTCGCGGCGAAATTTCTAATTTTAAGCGTCACACCTCTGGTCACATTTACTTTACACTGAAGGATGATTTAAGCAGCTTGCGGTGTGTCATGTTCCGTTCCCGTGCCTGCCTGTTGGATTTTTTGCCTGCAAACGGGATGAATGTCCTGGTGCGTGGGTACATTAGTCTCTATGAGAGAGACGGGAGCTACCAGTTATATGTTGAGGAATTAGAGCCGGATGGTGTGGGAGCCCTTTATCTGGCCTACTGCTTGTTAAAAGACAAGCTCGAGGCGGAAGGGCTCTTTGCCGTAGAGCGTAAAAAACCGATCCCTTTTTTGCCTCGCAAGGTGGGGGTTGTAACATCGCCGAACGGGGCGGCATGGCACGATATTGTCACTGTGATCAGGCGGCGTTTCCCGCAGATGCCGGTTGTTTTAGCTCCTGCCGCCGTCCAGGGGGAGCAGGCGCCTGGAGAGATTCAGGCAGCTCTCGCAGCGCTAGACAGGCGTGACGACATCGATGTGGTGATCGTCGGCCGGGGTGGGGGATCGCTCGAAGAGCTTTGGGCGTTTAACACGGAAGAAGTTGCCCGGGCGATCTTTCGCATGCATATCCCCGTTGTGAGCGCTGTGGGGCACGAGACAGATTACTCAATAGCGGATCTTGTTGCTGATTTAAGGGCGCCAACACCATCTGCCGCCGCTGAGATTGTCGTGCCAGACCGCCGGGAACTGGAACGGCAAGTACTCAACCTCCAGAGCCGTTTGATACAGGCTGTTAACCAGGATCTCAAGGAAAAACGGGCAAAAGTCAAGGCAATTGCCGGTCGAAGCCTGCCGCGTTCTGTTCAAAGTCGCCTGTTTCTTCATAAGCAGGAAGTGAATTTTCTTAACCGCCGTTTGCTTGATAGAACGCGGGCAATAACCATGAATGCGAGGGCGAAAACCGAACTGATTGCGGGTAAATTGGATGCACTTAGTCCTCTTGCAATCTTAAAACGAGGTTACAGTATTTGCCGCAACCCCTCTACAGGTAATATTATAAAGGGAATTCGAGAGACCAGTGTAGGGGAGCTGGTTGATGTGATTTTAGACGACGGAAGCATGTATTGCCAGGTCAAAGAATTAAAGGAGGACCCGCATGGATGAAATAGCCTTTGAACAAGCCCTGGCGCGATTGGAAAGGGTTGTTGCGGAGCTGGAACAGGGAGAGATGACCCTTGACGAGGCCCTCGCAACCTTTCAGGAAGGAGTTAAATTGCTGCGCCTGTGTATCACAAAGCTTAACAAGTTTGAAGAACAGATCGAGGTCCTGCTGGAGGACTATTATGCGGAAGCTCCTCACTGGCTCAGCGGCCAGGATGGGGGAGGCAGGCAGAAGTGATCTGGAAAAAGGAATTGGGTCAAAAAGCAGCCATGATCAACGCTGCTTTAGATCGTTATCTCCCTCCGGCCTCCCGGTACCCACCTAAAATCCACGAGGCTATGCGGTACAGCCTTTTCGCGGGTGGGAAGCGTTTGAGAGGGGCGCTTGTACTGGCTGTTGCCGAGTTGCTGAGTATGGAGCCAAAGCGGGTTCTTCCGGTAGCGGCGTCACTGGAAATGATCCATACCTACTCTCTGATTCACGATGACCTGCCGGCAATGGACGATGATGATTACCGCCGTGGTAAACCCACATGCCACAGAGTATTCGGTGAAGCTGTGGCGATTCTGGCCGGTGATGCATTGCTGACCCTGGCCTTTCAGACTTTGAGCGACCTGAAAAAAGAGGGTTTTGATGCCGGGCTGGTTGTAAAGATCGTTGAAGAGGTGAGTAAGGCCGCGGGTACCGGTGGGCTGATCGGGGGGCAGGTTGTGGACCTCGAGTCCGAGGGGATTCAGGTGATGCCTGATACCCTTGCTTACATACACGAACACAAGACAGGGGCCCTGTTTCGCGCAGCCGTGTGCTCAGCTTCTCTACTGGCAGGGGCAGATGAGCGCCAGTTGCAGGCATTAACGGACTATGCTGCCGCTTTTGGTTTAGCCTTTCAGATCACGGACGACATATTGGACATTACGGGCGACGAAAGGGAGCTGGGGAAGCCTGTAAAAAGCGACCTTGTCAAAAAGAAGGCCACCTACCCGGCTGTCTTTGGAATGGAAAAGGCGCGCAGGTTAGCCGCTGAACAAGTGAACAAAGCTTTGCATAGTCTCGAAATGTTCGGATCGCGGGCGGATTTTTTGAGGGAAACGGTACGCTACTTACTGCACCGGAAATCCTGAACAAGACGAAAATTTGTTTGTAAATATAAGTTATGTTATAATGTTACATCAATAGCCGGACATTACCGGCCTGGAGTGAATTAATAGTGGGTGGTGCAGTATTCTAGTCGGGACAGCCGATTTCAAAGGCGGGCCTAAAAATCCGTCACGGGCATATCGATGAAGTTCCCGGTGCCGGCTTCCGAGGCCCATTCGGGGGTTTGTACCGGGAGTTAAGGGGGAAGGGCGATCTACAAAGGCATGTAGGCGTTGACCCTTCCTCCGCGGAGGCCCTAGTTCGTGGGATACAGACCACGGCTCAGGGTTGAACCAGCATGCAGTACGGTTTGCTGGGTAGCCTGCCTTGAGTGGGGCTGGTGGATGATAAAAAAAGGCCTCGTGGTTCCAGGGCCCTGGATACCACGAGAGACTGTCTGAAACCTTCCCTGCAAAAGAGGCTAGAAGTCGGTAGAACCGTTGAGGAAATCTCCTAGACTGTCTGCACGTCGCAGCACCTGCTGGGGATTAAAGTGTGGACTAAGTGGTAATCTAGCCCTGTTTTCGGCAACGAAGCAGAACAGGCTTAAAGGGGAACCGCCAGGACGGCGACGTTTTGGTGCCTCGTTGGGAAAACCTGCTAGACCTAAGCCACAATATTTACTCAGCGGGTGGCCACCCACTCAATTCCCACCTCGCAAAAATTTTGATATATCCTTAATTAACCGTTATTTTTTTATGGGTGACTCAAAAATATGCCGGAACGAACTAAATGGCTGCGCCATGGTTTGCGTTACGCCATTTTGACCTTTTTCTTCAGCTTGCTCTTCAGCTATTTGGCAGAAGTACTCATGCGGCAAATTGTCGTTCTTTTTTTAGCCTTTTTCCTTTTACTGTTGGTTATTCTTATCGGGATCATTTTCGATATGATCGGATTCGCTGCTGCTG
Source organism: Clostridia bacterium (assembly GCA_902812435.1). Taxonomy (GTDB): domain Bacteria; phylum Bacillota; class DSM-12270; order Thermacetogeniales; family Thermacetogeniaceae; genus DULK01. The sequence continues at coordinate 48,727 of CADDZA010000003.1, read as the reverse complement.
CGGCAGAGCTAAGTCCATTGAATGCCAGGGCGGCCAACAGGGTAATGGGGGCACGTCAGGCAGTAAGGTTGATCAAGAACGCCGATCAGGTTGCTGTTATCTGCAGTGATGTAATGGGTGATATTTCCAGTACCCTTGCAGGATCACTGGGGGCTGTTATAGTTTTTCGCCTGCTTGCTAACCGGCCGGGCATCGAATCGGGTCTATTGACGACGGTCATGACAGGTTTTGTGGCGGCTTTCTCTGTAGGGGGGAAGGCTTTGGGAAAGGGGATTGCTCTCAGAGAAGCTACGGAGATCATGTTCCGGCTCGGCCAGCTGTTAGCCTGGATTGAAAGGCTCACGGGATACGAAATATTTCACCTCGCAAGAGGAGAAAAGGTGAAAAAAAAGTGATCTTAGAGCGAATTGAAGACCCTTCCGATTTACGCAAGCTGTCCTTCTCGGAGTTGGAGGCCCTGGCTCGTGAAATCAGGGCCTACGTGCTTCAGACTGTTGCCGGAACAGGAGGGCACCTGGCACCCAATCTGGGTGTGGTGGAATTAACAATTGCCCTTCACCTTGCTTTTAACTCACCCCGCGATAAGATTATCTGGGATGTCGGCCACCAGTCTTACGTTCACAAAATCCTCACAGGACGTCGCAAACAGTTTTCCACATTGAGACAATACGGAGGTCTGAGCGGCTTCCCAAAATTGCGCGAGAGTGTCCATGACTGTTTTGAAACGGGACACAGCAGCACATCAATATCTGCTGCCCTTGGCATGGCGCTGGCGAGGGATTTAAACAGAGACAAATTTTCGGTTGTGGCGGTTATCGGTGACGGTGCCTTAACGGGCGGGATGGCATATGAGGCTTTGAACCACGCGGGACAGCTGGGGACAAGGCTGATCGTGGTGCTTAATGATAACGAAATGTCAATAACCAAAAATGTCGGAGCCATGGCCGGCTACCTAAGCAGGCTGCGAACAGATCCCCTCTATCACAGAAGTAAAGAGGAGATTGAGGAAATCCTGCGGCGCATTCCAAATATCGGGCCGCGCATGGTCAAAGCGGTTGAACGCTTCAAAGACAGTGTCAAGTACCTGCTTGTTTCCGGAATCATCTTTGAGGAATTGGGCTTTACCTACCTGGGCCCAATCGATGGTCATAACATCAAGCTGTTGTATCAGGTTTTTGAGCGGGCGAAAATGTTAGCGGGGCCGGTCCTGGTACATGTTTACACCAAAAAAGGAAAGGGGTACCCTCCCGCGGAAAGGAACCCGGACAAATTCCACGGCATCGGTCCGTTTGATTTAAAGACAGGGGTACCTTACTCGAAGGGTACGGCTCCTACTTATACCCAGGTTTTTGGGGAGTGCATTTGCCGCCTTGCGGAAGAAAATCCACGCCTGGTTGCGATTACCGCAGCCATGACTGACGGGACCGGGTTGAGCAACTTTGCACGGAAATTTCCCAAACGCTTTTTCGATGTGGGGATTGCAGAACAGCACGCTGTTACCCTTGCCGCTGGCCTGGCCCGCGGCGGCTACCAGCCGGTTGTGGTCATCTATTCGACTTTCCTGCAGCGAGCCTATGACCAGATTGTGCATGACGTTGCGCTGCAGGGGCTTCCTGTTGTTTTTGCCCTGGATCGGGCGGGGATTGTTGGAGAAGACGGCGAAACGCACCAGGGCCTGTTTGACCTATCCTATTTAAGAAGCATTCCGGGTATGATCATTATGACTCCCAAGGACCAGAATGAACTGGCGGTTATGCTTGCGAACGCCCTTGATTATAAAAGACCGACGGCAATACGTTACCCGCGAGGCAATGGGAAGAATCTTGTATTTGAGTACAAGCCCGAATCCATTGCTCCCGGGCAGGGCGAGGTCCTGCGGGAAGGAAAGGATCTGGTCATTTTTGGGGTGGGGCCGCTCGTTTATGCTGCTCTCGAAGCGGCCGAACAACTGGCAAAGGATAACTGCATGGCAGCAGTCATCAACTGCCGTTTCGTGAAACCCCTGGATGAAGACCTGATTCTAAAATGGGCGGAGGGAACACAGAGGGTACTTACCCTTGAGGAAAATGTCCTGGCCGGGGGATTTGGAAGTGCGGTCCTGGAGTTTTTAACAGAGCGGGGATTTAGAGGTGAAGTTGCCAGGATTGGAATACCCGACTGCTTTGTAGAACATGGAGCGCCTGAACTTCTCCGACGACATTACGGATTGGATGCACAGGGGATCGTTGATTTCGTTAAAGCAAAGGGTTGGTAGGCTTGGGTTCCCGTGGCAAGGTTCGCATTGATACACTGCTGGTAGATAAAGCTTTTTTTTCGAGCCGGGAACAGGCCAGGAGGGCTGTTATGGCGGGACTTGTCTTTTACCAGGGACGGCGCATAGAAAAACCGGGCACTTTCGTCGATCCCAATGGAGAGATTGAAGTCAGAGGGAATCCCTGCCCCTATGTAAGCCGGGGTGGTCTAAAACTGGAAGATGCCCTCCATAAATTTGGTATAACTGTCAAGGACAAGATAGCGCTTGATGCCGGTGCCTCGACCGGGGGCTTTACCCAGTGTCTGTTAAAACAGGGGGCGCGGCGGGTTTATGCAGTTGACGTTGGCTATGGACAGCTTGCTTGGGAGCTGCGCCAGGACCCGCGTGTTGCAGTATATGAAAGAACAAACCTTCGCTACCTGACGCCAGAGGACTTGGGTACCCGGGTTGATCTGGTCACCCTTGACCTGTCCTTTATTTCCCTCGAGAAAGTGCTGCCGGCGGTAAGGAGACTGCTCAATAACGGGGGAGAGGTTGTAGCCCTGGTAAAGCCGCAGTTTGAAGCCGGGCGTGAATACGTGGGAAAGGGCGGTGTCGTAACAGACGCTGACGTACATTGCCGGGTGCTGGAGCGTATCATAAAAATCAGCCGGGAATTAGGCTTTCATATAAAGGGGGTGACCTATTCACCGCTCTTAGGGGCAGACGGGAATGTGGAATTTTTTTTGTGGATGGTAACAGGAGATGGCGGGTTTACCGCAGAGCTTTCCCCCGAGGAAGTCAGGTGCGTTGTAGCAACCGCTCACGAAGCCTTGTTGGACGGACAGACGTGACAGTAATCAGCTAGAGTATGGGAGGCTTAAGATGGAACGGGTAGGTTTAATAGTAAATTTTAGAAAAACCCAGGGCGGTGAGTTCCTCCAGATTCTTACGGATTGGTTTGTAAAGCGAAATATAAAAGTGATTATGCCCCAGAGTTCTGGTGAAGATAACCCGTATACGGATGTTCCCTGTCCCGAGATGAAGTTTACAGAGGAAGTTGATCTAATTATTACTTTAGGAGGAGACGGTACCCTCCTGGGGACAGCCCGCTCACTCGCAGGGACGGGAATACCAATATTAGGGGTTAATTTAGGTCACCTGGGATTCCTCACTGATTTGGAGATGGCCGATCTGTTTCCGTGCCTGGAGAGGTTGCTCCGGGGGGATTACATAATTGAAAAGCGCATGATGCTCTCTGCCGAAGTGCGGCGTGAAGGAGTGTCTGTAGCCAGTTTTTATGCCTTGAATGACGTGGTGATTACAAAGGGCCCCCTTTCCCGGATTATCAGACTCGAGACTTACGTAGGTGATGAGTATCTTGCTACTTACCGGGCGGATGGCATCATCGTTGCTTCTCCTACCGGTTCCACCGCTTATTCTCTTTCTGCCGGGGGACCAATCGTTAGGCCAGATCTGGGAGTTTTGATTGTCACCCCAATCTGCCCGCATACGCTATATGCCCGTCCGTTCATTCTTGCCGATCACGAGTTGATCAGGATTGTTCTAAAATCCGAGTCTCCTGATGTTATGGTTACGATCGACGGGCAGATTGGTTTTCCGCTGCAAAAGAAGGACCAGATCCTTGTTAAGAAGGCCGATGTATATACAAATTTAGTCAAACTCAGGAATAGATCGTTCTTTGAAGTTTTACGGCTGAAACTTCGGGAGGAGGATCATTAGACCCTGGGAGATGGTTGATAACATGAAGTTGAGGCGTCAGCAATTAATCCTCGAAATCATTGAATCAAAACCGATTACGACTCAGGAGGAACTGGCACAAGAACTGAGGAACAGGGGTATTCCAACCACACAGGCAACGATCTCGCGGGATATTAAAGAACTTCAGTTAGTAAAAGTACCCACTGCCGGTGATGTCTATCGTTATGCACGGCCACAGCAGCAATTGGAATCGCCCCGCTCTCAAGAACGCTTGCGCCGGCTCTTCCAGGATGCCGTTGTCGATGTTGATTTCAGCGAAAATATCATTGTGGTCCATACCTTGCCCGGCGCAGCCCAAGGAGTGGCCTCGGCTATAGATCAGGTGGGCTGGCGGGAAATTATCGGAACCGTAGCCGGAGACGATACAATTTTCGTGATTGTGAAACCGCGGGAGATTGTGATGCAGGTTGTTGAAAGGTTGGAATCCCTTTTGGTGTGAGGTATCACAATGCTTCTCGAGATTACTATTGAGAATCTGGCATTGATCAGAGAAGTGCGTCTGTCCCTGGGACCGGGTTTAAATGTATTGACCGGGGAGACCGGGGCTGGTAAATCAATTGTCGTTGATGCCATGAATCTCCTGGTAGGGGGACGAGCTCTGGGTGAACAGGTGCGCACCGGTACTGAAAGGGCCTACGTGGAAGGCCTGTTTGACTGCAGCGAATTGCCCCGGGTTTCCCGGAAGCTGGCAGAACTTGGCCTGTCTGTAAGCGAGGATGGCACTCTTATGCTGGCACGCGAGGTGGTGCGCGGCGGAAGAGGTGTCTGCCGGGTTAATGGGCGGGTTGTCCCTCTGGCCATGTACCGTTCCATTGGCGAGCTCCTGGTTGATTTGCATGGTCAGCATGAACACCAGTCTTTGTTGAGGGTGGATCGGCATCTGGAGTTGTTGGATCACTTCGGAGGTTCTGATTTGCTGGAGAGGCGCGCCCTGGTTGAAAACCTGTACCAGCGCTTGATTCATCTTAAGGAAGAACAGGAAAAATTAATGCTCGACGAGAGAGAAAGAGCCCGGCGCATAGACTATCTGAGGCACGCAATAGCAGATATAGAAAGGATTAAACCGTGCCCGGGTGAGAAAGAGGAACTGGAAAAGGAAAGAGAACGCCTGCGCTACGGGGAAAAGTTGGCTTGCTTGGCCAAGGAAATCACAGAGGATCTGTTTGATGGGTATTCCAATATGATTCCTGCTTACGACCTCTTGAGCCGTGCCGCAGATAAGGCCCAGGAAATGGTACGCTATGACAAGACGGCGGAGACGATCTCCGCCACGCTGCAGGAAATCAAGTACAGGCTGGAAGACGTTTTGGATTTTCTACGGGAATACCGGGAGAAGCTCGATTTTGACCCGGATCATGCCCAGGAGGTTGAGGAGAGGCTATATGCCCTGAAAAACTTGATGCGCAAGTACGGGGCATCATTGGAAGAGGTATGTGCCTACCGGGATCAGGCGGCAGCAGAACTGGAGGAACTCGGTCAGATGCACAGCCGCGCAGAGAAACTGGCCGAGGAATATGCGGAAGTTCTCCGTCAATACGAAACTGTTGGAAATGAATTGGCCGCCCTACGTAGGGAGAAAGCTGCTGTCTTTACTTCTGAGGTTGTAAATGAACTGCGCAGTTTGGGAATGGAGAATGCGCGCTTTGATATTGCCTGGGAGAGTTTGACAGCGCCTACGCCTGTTGGAAATGACCGGATTGAGTTTTTATTCAGCGCCAACCCGGGCGAACCCCTTAAACCCCTGGCAAAAATTGCATCAGGTGGTGAAATGTCGCGGGTCATGCTCGCCTTAAAGGTGATCCTTGCCGAAACAGACCAGATTCCAACTCTTATTTTTGACGAGATCGATACAGGTATCGGCGGCAGGACCCTTCAGATTGTCGGTGAAAGGTTGAGCACGGTGGCGCGCACGAAGCAGGTGCTGTGCGTAACCCACTCGCCCTACATTGCAAGCAAGGGACAGAGGCATTTCTACATAGAAAAAAAGACAGTGGACGATCAAACTTACACATTTGTTCACCTGCTTGACGAGCAGCAGAGGGTAAAAGAACTTGCAAGGTTGCTGGGTGGAGCTGAAGATGAAGAGGTAACCCGCAGCCATGCGGAACAGCTCCTTCGGCAGAAATAAGATAACAACAAGAGTTTCCCCACAAGCTACGGCTATCCTGATCACAGTATTATGGGCGTAACCACGCCTGTTTTTTTATGCCTGTTTGGAGAGAAGATGAGTGAATAAATAGAAGGAGAAGGGGTTAATTTAAAAAGCGCGGAGGAGTATGTCAGTGGAAGACTAAAGGGGTGTTTACAAGATAGAAAATAAAGTTTTCAAGCGGAAGCCTCATGCCCTGTTATGTTTTATTTTTCTGGGAGCGTGCATCTATAGCCTGTTTTTTCAATCGTTTTTTTCAATCCCCCCTATCTACAGGGTCAATATTGGTGAACAGGTTTCTTTAGGGGGTTGCCTGCCCAGGCGGATTTCCAAGCAGATCATCGCTTATGTATCAGACGGCGGGCAGAAGTTAAGGTGGGAAACAGGAGATTTAACCGCTCAGACATTTTATCCATTTCTTGATAAATCGCCGATTGCTGCCGTTCCTGGAATGATCAACCTGGATTTACGCCTTTTTGGGGTCGTTCCTCTTAAAAGAGTTACGCTTCAGGTAGTGCATCCAGTCAAGGTAATCGTAGGGGGACACTCTATCGGAGTACTGCTGCATGCTCAGGGAGTCATCGTGGTTGGTTATGCAAATATTCATGAGGCTGGCAACTCGATTGGTTTCTCCCCGGCCCGCCAGGCTGGGATTTTACCGGGTGACGTCATTGTCAGAATAGAAGAAAAAGTTGTTCAAAGCGACTCTCAGGTAAGTTTTTTGATTGATCAACTTGCACGCAAGAAGGATGTGCTCCGGTTTCAGGTAAAACGCAATGGATCGCTTCAGGAATACAGAATTAAACCGAGCTACTGCTCGGAAACGAAGCGTTACCGGGTTGGCCTGTACGTCCGGGATGGCGCAGCGGGGGTTGGCACATTAACCTTTTACGAGCCGAACACCAAAAAATACGGAGCGCTTGGACATATGATTACAAATTCCGAAACCAACAAGTTTTTGGATTTGCGTGATGGAAAAATTGTTGGAGCCTCAGTGCAGGGAATTCAAAAAGGAGAACGGGGGAAGATTGGCGAAAAGATCGGTGTTTTTTTCGGAGATGGCCAGACAACGGGTAGTATCGAAAAAAATACAGTGTATGGCATTTTCGGGACAATGAAAGGCAACTTAAGCAACCCGCTTTTCCCTAAACTATTGCCGGTTGCGATGGGGCACCAGATCAAAAAAGGCAAGGCAAAGATGTTAACTGTTCTGAATGGAGAGAAGATAGAGGCGTTCGATGTCGAAATTCAAAATGTTTTTAGTCAGCCTCGCCCGGATGGAAAATCCTTTATAATAAGAATTACCGATCCGGAACTGCTCAATAGAACGGGGGGAATTATCCAGGGTATGAGCGGGAGCCCGATCATACAGAATGGAAGGCTGGTTGGTGCGGTGACCCATGTTTTCATAAATGATCCCACACGAGGGTACGGGGTTTTGGCCGAATCAATGCTGGAAGAGGCCGGACTGATCTCGGCTAAAGGGCTGAGAAAAATGTCCGGCCTTTCTCTTTTGTTTAGTTATAATAAGGTAAATAACAAGTCGTCTTCAAAGAGGCTAGGATAGCGACCGGTTTTGTGTTGTGTTACATGAAGTGTCATGATAAGCCATCTTTTGCCATAGTTCGAAGAAGGATATTGGGTAGCCGCGTCGAATCAGTTTAGACGTGATTAGAAAATCTAGGAACTAAGCAACTAGGGGGCGAATGTGAGTGGCAAACCCGTGTAAACTTATGATTGTTGATGATAACAGAGATTTTTGCGAGATTCTAAAAGAATATTTTGAGGGGCAAGAGGACTGTCTCGTTACTGCGGTAGCCCATAACGGACTGCAGGCTCTTGAATTTCTGTCGCAGGATATGCCGGATGTAATGATTCTTGACCTCATCATGCCGCACCTTGACGGTATCGGTGTACTTGAGAAGCTTGCCTTAGAGTATGAGGTTCGTCCCAAGGTAATTATTCTCACCGCTTTTGGCCAGGAAGCCATGACCAAGAGGGCTGTGGAGCTCGGGGCGAATTATTATATACTAAAGCCTTTCGATCTTGAGGTGCTGGGAAACCGTGTCAGGCAGCTGGCAAACAATCAATCAGGCCCGGTGCGTCTTCTTCAACCTAAAATGAGGAATCTAGACGTGGAGGTTACAAATTTAATCCATCAGATGGGTGTGCCGGCCCACGTAAGGGGTTACCAGTACCTTAGGGATGCTATTATCCTGGTTATCGGGGAAATGAGTTTGTTGGGCGCTGTCACCAAGGAACTCTACCCAATGATCGCTGAAAAATACAACACCACCCCAAGCAGGGTGGAGCGGGCGATTCGCCATGCCATTGAGCTTGCCTGGGACAGGGGTAATGTGGAATTAATGAACAAGTTCTTTGGCTATACGATTGATGTGGAAAGAGGAAAACCAACCAATTCCGAGTTTATCGCCATGGTTGCAGACCGGCTCCGCGTTGGGGCGAAAGTAAGTTAGCTGCCTGGGGTTTTTGGAGTAATCTTGCACCTGTTGCAAGCTTGGTTTAAAATTGAAATCAAGTACGAAGGTGGCGGGGTACATTGAGATGGTGATAAAGGGAAGGGCTAAGGTAGATGAACGGACGAAGAACCTTGTCAAGAGACTACAAGCTCATGAAATAGCGGTGATAGATCACGCGGACCTCGATGAGGTTGCAGCAGAAAGCTTGATCAGTTGCAGGCCGCGTGCGGTAGTTAATGCGAGTGCATCCATAACCGGAAGGTATCCCAACACAGGACCCCTTACCCTTTTGAGGGCAGGGGTTCCTCTTATTGATGAGGCCGGACCTGCTGTCATGAAAAAGATTCGCGATGGTGACGAAATAGTTATTGCCGAGGATGGCATCTACCGGGGTGGCAGGCGGATTGCAGTGGGCGCCTGGCTTACAGAAGAAATGGCCCTGGCAAAAATGGCTGCAACTAAGGAGAACCTGAAAAATGAGTTAGCAAAATTTGTTGATAACACCTTGAACTACGCCCAGCGGGAACAGGGTTTGATTTTAGGTGATTACCCGGTACCACAACTGCGAACAAAAATTCATGGCCGGCATGCCCTCGTAGTGGTGCGGGGTCAGGGTTACCACGAGGACATTTTGGCTATTAAATCATACATTGATGAAGTAAAACCGGTTCTGATCGGAGTAGATGGCGGTGCCGACGCCTTGTGGGAACTTGGTTACCGCCCCGACATAATTGTTGGGGATATGGACAGTGTCTCGGACAGTGCTTTGCTTTCCGGAGCGGAAATCGTCGTGCACGCCTATCCGGATGGGACCGCTCCGGGACTCAAAAGAATACAAAAACTTGGCTTGCCTGCGGTTCTTTATCCCGCCCCAGGGACCAGTGAAGATATTGCTCTTCTGATCGCCTATGAAAAGGGCGCCGAGTTGATCGTTGCTGTTGGAACTCATTCAAATATAATCGATTTTCTGGAAAAAGGCCGTTCCGGTATGTCCAGTACTTTTTTGGTCCGCCTTAAAGTGGGGTCGATTCTGGTTGATGCCAAAGGCGTGAGCAAGCTTTATCGCCAAAGACTGCGTTTAAGGCATCTGGCGGAAATTTTTTTGGCTGCGCTCATTCCCCTTTTTATCGTGGCGGTTGTCTCGCCGGCTATCAGGAATTATATTAAGCTCCTGATTATGCAGTTAAAGGTTTTATTGCGTATTTAGGGGTTGCTGGAAGGGGTATGACAGTTGATTATCGATATGAAATATCACATTGCTTCCCTTGCCGCGGTTTTTATCGCCCTTGGTATAGGTATCTTGATCGGGACAACGATGATTGGAAGCGACACCTTGATGAAAAAGCAGGAGGCGCTCATTACAAGCCTGCAAACCCAGTACACGGTCCTGAGGGATGAAAACCGGCGAACGGCCCAGGAATTGGCAACAATGAAGCAGAATTCCGCCTATCAGCAGGAGTTCGATCGGGCGGTTTTGCCAGTACTGGTACGGGAAAAACTACAGGGAAGAAAAGTGGCAGTTGTAGACCTCAACAACCGGAAAGAGCACGACAACCTGGCCAACGTATTGCGAGAAGCTGGAGCGGAGATTCAATCTATAACGATTATCAATTTAAACCAGCTTAAGGACCCAGTGGTGAGAGGACAGGTTGCAAACTTTCTAGGGAAAAGCAATGATATTTCACTAACCTCTTTACTGCCTGAATTCGCCCGGTTTTTTGCCGGTGCTCTGGTAACGGGGGCTGGGGACGACCTCGTCCGTTTATTAGATGATAAAAAGGTTCTTAAGGTCTCGGGAGCTTACGGGCTTCCTGTACAGGATATTATAATGATAAGTGGCGGCAACTCCAAGGAACAGGATTATGCTAAAATCTTTGACCTGGTGCTGGTTAAAGCCTGGCAGAGCGATGGAATCAGGCTTTTTGGCGTTGAAGACAGCGATGTTCCCGTTTCCTACATGCGCTATTATCAAGCTGCCCGCTTAACGACCGTTGACAATATCGACAGCATTTACGGCCAGGTTGCTCTGGTTCAGGCAATGGCCGGCTATCCTGGCCATTATGGGATCAAGCCAACAGCCGAAGATTTTCTTCCTCCCTTATAAACGAGGAGGCTTCTTACTTGCTTTCAGTTTTAATCCCTGCTTATAACGAAGAAGAAACTATAGCTTCGACTGTCAGTGCGGCCTGGGGAGTGGATATGGTTCGCCAGGTGCTGGTGGTCGATGACGGCTCCGAGGACGCCACTGCTGCTCGGGCAGCCGAGGCCGGTGCAGATGTGTTGCGGCTTCCCTGTAACCGGGGGAAGGGGGGCGCCTTAAACGCGGGGGTTGCCCATCTGACCCAGCCCCTTGTTGCCTTATTGGACGGCGATTTGGGTGAAACCGCGTGCCAGGTGGAGACATTGGTTCGGCCTGTGCTTGCTGGTGAAGCCGATATGACTATCGCCGGTTTTCCGCCAGTTCAGAAGGCCGGTGGTTTTGGACTTGTTAAAGGGCTGGCGCGAGGGGGTATTTTTCTCTTAACCGGCCTGCGGCTGCAAGCTCCCTTATCCGGCCAGCGTGTGTTAAGGCGGGAAGTTTTAGAAGCGGTTACTCCTTTTGCCACCGGGTATGGTGTTGAGGTTGCGATGACCGTGAAAGCGGCACGAGCTGGTTTCCGCATTTTGGAGGTGCCCACAACCATGTCCCACCATGTGACCGGCAGGGACTGGTCTGGCTTCAGGCATCGCGGCAAGCAATTCTGGCACGTGTTATTAACTTTGATCAGGGTTGTGGGTCGGAGATGAACGGATTCGAACTCCTAATCGGCGGTGGGTTGGGATATCTTTTTGGCTTACTGCTGATGCCTTTCTTGCTGGAAATGTTACGGGATGCCGGTGCAACCCGGCCCAACTACCGTAACGAAACCATTCCGGTAGGAACGGGTATTCTTTTTGTGTTTGTTTATTTGATTGCGTCCATATTTCTGTTAAAATGGCACACACTCAGGTATATCCTTTTCCTCTTGGGACTAGCCTTTTTTTGTTTGCTCGGCCTGATCGACGATCTGCTGGGGTCGCGGAGCAGCAGAGGCTTTAAGGGTCATTTCGCTTCCCTGATGAGAGGGAAACTTACTACCGGAGGATTGAAGGCAGTCGGAGGCGGGATTGGGGCAATCCTGATCTCCCTGCTGTCGTTTCCCCAAAAGCCTTGGTGGGAGATCCTGACCAGCGCTCTTCTTATAGCACTGGCAGCCAATACTCTCAATCTCTTTGATTTACGTCCTGGGAGAGCGGTTAAGGTATTTTATCTCTGGTTTCTAATCCTTCTTCCCGTAGCCGGGGTGCGAGGTGCTTTTTCTTTTCTCGCCCCACTGGCAGGGAGCCTGTTGGCCTATGCACCCCATGACCTGAAAGCAAGAACAATGCTGGGAGATACGGGGTCGAACCTGTTAGGATCTGCTTTGGGAATGGCAACCGCCTGGACCCTTTCTTTTTTTGCGCAGCTTGCGGTTGTTGGGTTCCTGCTGCTTCTTCATATTTTTACAGAGAAGTATTCCCTGACAGAAATTATTGAAAGAAACAGGATCTTGAGTTTTCTAGATCGCCTGGGAAGAGATATAGTTTAATAGTTTAAAGGAGGCTATTGTTGAAGAAGATGCCAAAGGTTAACGTAGAAAGGCTAACACAGGAATTCGCCAGTCTGGTTCAGATTTCTTCGCCGTCTTATAAGGAGCGGGAGTTGGGAAATTATCTGATCAAGCGTCTAAACGGGCTTGGGCTCCTTGTGGAGGAGGACGACACAGGGGAGAAGATCGGCGGCAACTGCGGGAATATATTTGCACGCCTACCGGGAGATGAGAAGTGCCCAACCCTCTTTCTTTGCGCCCATATAGACACCGTGCAGCCGGGTGAAGGGATTAAGCCGGTTTTGAAAGACGGTGTTTTCCGTAGCGATGGAACCACCATTCTCGGAGGAGATGACAAGGCCGGAATAGCCGCAATGATCGAGTTGCTTGAGATCCTGAAGGAGGAGCGGGTGCCGCATGGACCGCTGGAAATCCTGTTCACCGTAGGGGAGGAACAGGGCCTGCGTGGTAGCAAAAATTTTGATTGTTCCAGGTTGAAGGCAAAGTGTGGATACGTGCTCGACAGCAGCGGCAAGCCAGGGACGATTATTATCGCTGCCCCGACCCAGAACATCATAAATTTCACCATCAAGGGGAAAGCCGCTCACGCAGGAATAGAACCAGAACGGGGAATTAATGCCATCCAGGCCGCGGGCCATGCCCTTGTACGGCTGAGGCTGGGCAGGATTGATGCCGAAACCACCGCCAACATCGGCGTTATCAAGGGAGGCAAGGCGACGAATATTGTTCCAGACCTTGTCTACCTTGAGGGTGAGGTAAGAAGCCTCAGTAGAAAAAAGATGGAGGCATTAACCTCCGAGATAATCGAGACTTTTACAAAGGCCGTTGAGGCCGCGGGAGCCAAAAGCGAAGTCAAGGTAACCTTTGAGTATCCTGAATTTCGTCTAAACCCGGAAATGCCGGTTGTCAGGTATGCTTCCCGGGCAGCTGAAAAAGCAGGTTTGCAAGTTCGTTACGAGAGGAGCGGGGGAGGGAGCGACGCAAATATATTTAATGCTGCCGGTATCCCCACCGCCAATCTCGGGATCGGTATGCAGCAGGTACATACGAAGGAGGAGTTTTTAGAAGTCAAAGACCTCGTGGATGACGTCCGCTGGCTCCTGGAACTGATTAAACTGACTGCGTGCAGGGAAGGAGAAGGCAGTTGATTTCCTGGCGAAAAGGAAGAGTGACTAAGGTTCTGCAGTCCCAAGAGGATCTGCAGGAACTTGCAGTTGAGTATGAGGGTATCAGCGGCTTGGCATGGAATTATACGGGTTTGACAGGAAGAGCGGAACCCGGCGATGAGGTGTATTTAAACACCAGCGCGGTGGAATTGGGGTTGGGAAGCGGCGGTTATCACTTTGTAGTTGCAAATTTAAACCGTCTTCCAGTAAGACCGCTAGGGCCCGGCCACATTATGAAGTTGCGTTACACCCCCTTTCAGTTGAAGGTCATGAGCGCCGAGGAGGAGGCAAGCCCGTACCGGGGAGAAATCGCTGGTTTTACTTCACTAAAGGGCACCCCCGTGATTGTGGGGACCCTGCACAGCATGCTGGCCCCTGCGGTGGGAGGGTGTCTTGCTGCTGCGGGGGAAGGGATCCGGATTGCTTACCTTATGACCGATGGTGCGGCCTTGCCCATCACCCTCAGCAAAACAGTCCGCAACTTAAAAGAGAAGGGACTGCTGGCAGGGACGGTTACCTGCGGGCACGCTTTTGGAGGAGATCTGGAGACGGTCAACGTTTACTCCGGTCTTGTTGCAGCGTATGCCGCCCTAAAAGCTGAGGTGATCGTCGTCACAATGGGGCCCGGCATAGTTGGGACGGGGACGAAATGGGGGACTACGGCACTGGAGCAGGGTGAAATTCTTAACGCAGTCAGCATCCTGGGAGGGAAAGGTATAGCCGTTCCCCGCATAAGTTTCGCGGATCCGCGGTCACGACACCGCGGGGTCAGCCATCATACTCTCACCGCCCTTGGGCAGGTCGCCCTGACTTCGGCGCTTGTAGTGCTGCCGGAGCTTACCCGATCCCAGTCAGAGCTTGTCCGGGGACAATTGGCAGAGGGGGGTATTCTGTCAAAGCACCGGGTTCTTAGCAGGGATGGAAGGCCGGCCCTCGAGTATCTTGAACGCAGGGAAATTCCAGTAGCCAGCATGGGCAGGGGTCCCCATGATGATCCGGTTTTCTTTGAGGCTGCCGGTGCTGCCGGTCAGGTGGCCGTTGAATTATTGAAAGGGATTCTACAATTGAGGTGATAGTCTATGAACCGGGAACTTGAAGCCAGGTTGAAAGAGAAAATAATCGGTTCCAGGGATATATTTAAGGGGAGGATTATCAAGGTAAGGGTTGATACAGTTCTTCTCCCGGACGGGCGGGAGGCGAAGCGCGAGGTGGTGGAACACCCGGGTGCTGTCGTGATACTGGCATTAAAAGACCGGAACGAGATCGTGATGGTACGGCAGTACCGTCATGCCACAGGAGAGGTTCTTCTCGAACTGCCTGCCGGAAAAAGGGATCACAACGAAACCCCACTTGTCTGTGCCCAAAGAGAGCTGGAGGAGGAAACAGGTTACACTGCGCAGGAATGGGACGTTCTTTTTTCTTTTTACACATCCCCTGGTTTTTGCAACGAACTGCTTTACTTTGTAACCGCAAGAGGACTGGTAAAAGGGAAGTCGCACCCGGATGGGGAGGAGTTCCTGGATGTAATAACGGTTCCTGTTGAAGAGGCGCGTCGTATGGTGCTGGCCGGGGAGATCAGGGATGCTAAAACCATACTGGGAATTCTGGCTTTGCCCCTGTTGGAGGAGAAGAGAATTGCTGGCTGAGTATTATGGGGATCTGCACATACACATCGGGCGTACACAGGAAGGCTATCCGGTTAAGGTGACGGCCTCGCGAACCCAGACCCTGCCATATGTCTTTGAGGAGGCGGTGACAAGAAAGGGCCTGAACATTGTAGGCATAGTTGATGCCGCCTGCCCGCGGCTTTACCTGGAGCTCGCCGGTATGGTTGAGAAGGGAGACGCCAGAGAGCTTGCCGGAGGCGGACTGTGCTACCGGGATCGCCTGACCGTCATCCCCGGAGCCGAAGTGGAGACGACGGAGGAAAATGGGTGCCACGCCCATTGGCTCGCCTATTTTCCTTCTCTTGAGCTACTGAGAGAGTTTTCAATTTTTTTATCCAAACACCTTACCAATCCCGAGCTCAGTACCCAACCCTGCCATCTTCCCGCATGGTTGTTGCTGCGAGAGGTAACGGCAGTCGGCGGTATTTTCTTCCCGGCCCATGCCTTCACCCCCCACAAAGGTGTCTACGGCCAGTGCACCAGGCGCATCAAAGAACTCCTGGGGTCAGAGTGTTTTCAGTCGATATTTGTTCTGGAATTGGGGTTGAGCGCCGATACCGACATGGCGGACCACCTGGAGGAACTGGCTGATCTCACCTTTTTGAGCAACTCGGACGCCCATTCATTGAGAAACATAGGCCGGGAATTCAATGTTTTTCTATTGGAGGAGCCGAGCTGGAGCGAGTTGATAAAAGCTTTCAAGCGGAGCGGCGGGCGCCGGGTCGTTGCTAATTACGGCTTGGACCCCAAACTGGGGAAGTATCACCGGACCTTCTGTCTATCCTGCCGGCGGATTGCTATGGCAGATCCCCCTGTACTTGCCTGTCCGCACTGTGGATCTGAGCACGTTGTAAAGGGGGTATTTGACAGGATCGTGGAGATCGGCGACTGGTGCGAACCCCGGCACCCGGAGCACCGGCCTCCTTACAACTACCAGGTTCCGCTATCTTTTTTGCCGGGTATCGGTGCTAAAACGGTTCGAAAGCTGTTGGACAGGTTTGGTTCAGAAATTGAGATACTGCACAGGGCAAGCCGCGAGGATGTTGTAGAAGCGATTGGTTTGAAATTAGCCGAGGTGATTTTACAGGCCCGGGCGGGTAACGTCACCATCAGGACCGGGGGCGGGGGAACCTACGGAAAGGTGATGAGTCAGGGGTATGGAGCGGTGTAAGAGGATTCTCACGGTAGCTGCCGATGCCAGCGGCGCTTATCATGCGGCATGTGCGGGACAGGTGGTTTTGATCATTGATGTCATTGACATGGGCACAACCCTTGAAGCCGCTCTTCAGGCAGGTGCGTCTCTAGTGTTAGGAGCAAGCCCCGCTTTCTGCAATGCCCCGGTGCCGGTTAATCCGGAAGCCATTGGCAGGTACGCTGCTCGGGTGTCCAATGATCTACAGACCGACATCGTTTTAATTGCCGAACCCCGGGTCGGCAGTGATGTTGAAAGGATCGAACGAGCGGCGGGGGTCCTGCGCGGCATGCAACAAGGGGGTAAGGAACCTGTTGGGATCTATCCGAACCTCGGCGCAGAAACGATCAAACTTGTGGATTTCAAAAACAAGATCGTTGTTGCTGTTTCGGATTGCGGCGGAACGGCTTTCGATGCCGCTTTCAATGCGGGCGCTCCCGTCGTTACCGGTACAACCGCCCGCACTTTCGGGAGGACAGGATGGGAGAATGCCGATTCCGGCATTCGGCGGGCACTCCAGTTGTCCATAAAGGAGGAGCGTGGTCTCTGTATTGTCGCCGCAAGCAGCAAGGCCCTTGAAGATGTTCTGGCAGCTCATTACTTTGCCCAGCGTGCCATTGCGGACGGTTTCAATTGCATTTTTTAAGGGCCTGTACTTGGTTTCTTTTTCCCGGCATAGACTCTCTTAGGGATAATAATAACTTGCTCCCTAAAGAGTGACCGGGAGAGAAAAAGCATGTTGGTATCCAAGTCACGCCTCTGGCTCAGCCAGCATAAAGAAGTATTTTTCCCCGTAATCCTAATTCTGGGCACCTTCCTAAGTGGTTTAATCTGCGGGGCCCTGACGCTGCACACATTGCATTCTTCACAGCTTGAGGAACTGCGCCAGTATTTAAACGGGTTTCTTCAGGGAGTAGAACCCCTTGCTGAAACCTCCCAGGCATCCGGCTTCCACGCATGGTGTCAGATTCTCAAGACCCAGTTACCCATCCTGGGGATCATCTGGATTTTGGGGTTGACAGTTGTAGGTATTCCCCTGATTGTTTTCGTGATCGTGGCGCGAGGGTTTGTTTTGGGTTTTACGGTTGGTTTTTTGATCAAGGAACAGGCGGTGCAGGGGCTGCTTCTGGCCCTGGTCGCCGTTCTTCCCCAAAATCTCTGCTATGTGCCCGCCCTCATTTGTGCGGGAAGCATTGCTTTTTACTTCTCCTTCTCTCTCCTGCGGGGATACCGTGATGGCCCGGTTCTATCGGGGGTGCTTGTCTATTCCCTGTTTTTTATTTTGATTTTGTTGCTCATCCTGCTCGGCACATGGATCGAAGCCTATTTTGTCCCCGGCCTGATTCGACTTCTGGTGTCTTTGACATGAAATCTTTTTTGAAGGGTTGTTCTAGGATGGTCGGGACGGGCATATGATTAAGCAAAATACTTCATCCGGGCAGGGGAGCCTGATGCTGTTTATCGCAATTACAAAATGGAAGGAGAAGTGTGGGTTAGTCATCCGGTTGATTCTGTTTCTAGTTTTGATAGGCGTGGTTATTCCGCAATTTCTAAATTACATAGCCGCAGAAATTGCGGATTTTAAGATCCGCCCCGAAGGAAGAACGCCTCCGGCGCTTCGGGTGGAAAAGGCAGATCCCGGTGTTCAGAAAAAACATCCCCTGGATGAGCGTTTTTTAAAGAAGCTGCGGGGATTTTACCACGATCAGCATACAAGATAGAAGCACTCCTCCTAATTTTTATACTTCGAGGAGGAATTTTTTTTTGCCCGTGGAACTGTAACCAAGAGAGGAAAAAATTAACGGGTGATGTTGCTTGAGTGACTCAAAAGAGGATCGTTATCTTACCGATTTTTTAAATTTCCTGCTCGTTGAGAGGGGCCTCTCAAACAATACAGTACAGTCCTACCGGTATGACCTCACACAGTTTGAGGCATACCTGGCTGAGAAGGAAACCACTTTGAAAGACGCTTCTCAAACCGTGATCCTGGGCTATTTCAATTATCAGCGGGAACAGGGGCGAACACCGCGGACCTTGTCGCGTTACCTGGCAGCAATCCGTTGCTTCTACCACTACCTCCTGCAGGAATACTACATTCAAGCGGATCCGACGGAAAATCTGGAATCTCCGAAGCTGGAAAAACACCTGCCCCGTATCTTAAGCGTCAGTGAGGTGGATTTGCTCCTTTCCCAGCCCAATGTTGGTACCGTAACGGGTCTCCGGGACAAGGCCATGCTGGAACTGATTTATGCCACCGGGATGCGGGTGTCGGAGTTACTGGGCTTGAATACGGAGCACGTCAACCTGGACGCCGGCTTTGTCAGGTGCTTCGGAAAAGGCTCAAAGGAGCGCATCATTCCCGTAGGCGAGATCGCCGTCCGGTATACGAGGGAATACCTTGCCAAAGGGCGGGCAAAGCTAAGAAAAAACAACTGGGAAAGGGCACTTTTTTTAAACAGGCTTGGCAAAAGACTCACCAGACAGGGTTTCTGGAAAATACTCAAAGGCTACGCCAAAAAGGCGGGCATTCAAAAAGAAATAACTCCGCATGTCCTGCGCCATTCCTTTGCCACCCACCTGCTGGAAAACGGAGCCGACCTTAGGGTAGTACAGGAGTTGCTTGGCCATGCTGATATAACCACCACGCAAATATATACCCATTTGAGTCAGAGGAAGTTGAGGGAGGTCTATGAGCGGGCGCATCCCCGTGCCTGAAAAGTCAGATTTAAAAAGAGTATGTATCATAGTGATGGATGGTATAGGTGTGGGTGAGCTACCCGATGCTCCCGCATATGGTGACGAGGGCTCCTGTACCCTGGGGAACTTAGCGGAGGCAGTGGATGGGTTAAACCTACCCAACCTGGGTTCCCTTGGTTTGGGTAATATTATTCCCATCAAGGGTGTTCTCCCCAGGGAATGTCCCCTTGCCGCTTGGGGCAAGATGGCCATGCAGGCAGCAGGTAAGGACACGACAAGCGGTCATTGGGAGATGGCAGGGGTCGTTTTGAAAACCCCTTTCCCCGTTTACCCGCACGGCTTCCCACCGGAGGTCATCGAGCCCTTCGAGGCCAGGATCGGCCGGAAGGTACTGGGAAACAAGCCTGCCTCTGGAACTGAGATTATCAAGGAACTCGGAGCGCAACACATGGCTACGGGCAGACCAATTGTCTATACTTCTGCTGACAGTGTATTTCAAGTAGCTGCTCACGAAGAGGTAATCCCGGTTCCAGAACTCTATCGAATCTGTGAGATAGCGCGACAGATTCTTACAGGCAAGCACTCCGTCGGCCGGGTAATCGCACGTCCATTTATCGGAAAACCTGGTCATTTCCAGAGAACGGCCGGACGTCACGATTTTTCACTGCCACCCCCGCGCCCTACCCTCCTTGACAGGTTGACAGAAGCCGGGTACCAGGTGGCTGCCGTCGGTAAGGTGGTAGATGTTTTCGCGGGCCGCGGGATCACGAAGGCCATACCTGCGGCGGGCAACCGGGAGATTATCAGCAAGGCCTTGCAGGCTTTTCAGGAGCTCGAAAAGGGGCTTGTCTTCGCCACGCTGGTTGATTTTGATACATTGTATGGCCACCGCAACGACATCAGGGGGCTTGCCCGGGCCTTAGAGGAATTTGATGAAATGCTGCCAGACTTCCTGAATCAGTTGACGAGCGGAGGCATATTGATTATCACGGCGGATCACGGCTGCGACCCCACAACGCCAAGCACGGATCATTCGCGGGAGTATGTTCCCTTGCTGATGACAGGAGCCGGTGTAAATCCTGCAGCTATTGGAACCCGCTCAACCATGGCGGATCTGGGAGCGACGCTTGCCGTGTATTTCGGGGTTGAGCCGGGGGACGGAACAGCTATAACCGGTATTTTTCAGGGAGGGGAGTAACCGTGCGTGCGCTTGACCTGATCATCAGGAAACGAAATGGGGAAAGCTTGACCGGTGACGAAATAGATTATTTGGTGAGGGGTTACACCCGGGGAGAGATACCAGACTACCAGATGGCCGCTTTCTTGATGGCGGTTTTCCTTAAAGGCCTCACTTTCGATGAAACCAGGGATTTGACCCGTGCTTTGATCCGTTCAGGCGAGGTTGTGGACCTCAAAGGAATGCCAGGCATCAAGGTTGACAAACACAGCACCGGGGGTGTGGGGGACAAGACCACCCTGGTTGTTGTTCCTTTGGTGGCCGCAGCCGGGGTTACGGTGGTTAAAATGTCCGGAAGGGCTCTCGGCCATACCGGCGGCACGATCGACAAGCTCCAGAGCATTCCCGGATTTCGAACGGATCTCGATCTGGATGAAATAAAGGAATTGGCTTCCAGGGTCGGTGCAGTTGTGGCAGGCCAGACCGCAAATCTGGTTCCGGCAGACAAAAAGATATATGCCTTGAGGGATGTCACAGGCACAGTTGATTGTCTGCCCCTGATCGCCAGCAGTGTCATGTCCAAAAAGATCGCTGGGGGGGCGGACCGGATCGTACTGGACGTGAAGGTGGGTTCGGGCGGGTTTATAACTGAGGTTGCAACGGCTCGGGAACTGGCCAGTTGGATGGTAAAGCTCGGCATGGAGTTTGACCGGCGTACCGTGGCGGTGCTGAGCAGTATGGAGCAGCCTCTCGGAAATGCAGTGGGCAACGCCCTGGAGGTTCGCGAGGCAATTATAACACTACAGGGGAAGGAAAACTCGGAGCTGACCGAACTTTCTTTAACTCTAGGATCACAAATGCTTTATACGGCAGGAGTTGTATCATCCCCTCCGGACGGTTATGAAACATTGAGGAAACTGCTGCGGCGAGGAGCGGGTTTAGAGAAAATGCGCCAGATCATCGAGGCACAGGGTGGAAACCCGCTGGTTGTCGACGATTTAAGTTTGCTTCCTGAAGCGGCCAACCGGGTTGATATCAAGGCACCGGCAAGCGGCTACGTGAGAGAAATCAAAGCTCGGGAGATTGGGTGGGTCTCCTTGCTGCTGGGGGCCGGCAGGTTGCGGAAAGAGGACCGGGTAGATCCTGCGGTGGGGATTATTTTGCTCAAGAAAGTCGGCGATTACGTCCAAGAGGGTGAACCCCTGGCCGTTCTGCACGTTAACAAAAAGGATTTCCTGCCTGAAGCGGAACGCAGGGCTATGGAAGCTTTTACCATCGGCTCTGAGGCGCCTACCCCGAATCCCCTCATTTACGAAGTTGTTTCTTAAACTTTCGTGACGCTCGTATGACGCAATCAGAAAGTAGCTTATCCTTGCGCTTGCTCCCGGACTCCGGTTTAACTCGCCCTAAAACTCGTCGCAGACGGCAGCCGACCGCCTCCTACGCTGCATCCTTGCAGCGGAGTCGGCTACTTCGGCATCCATGCCTCAGTTCGGCTGCCGTTAGCTGCTCCTCGTTAAGGGCGAGTAATAACCTCCGTAGGGTAGCTGCGCCTGCAAGGATAAGCCAGATCATATTTTCAGCACAGCGGTTTGGAAAAGGGTTCCTGCGTTAATTAACCTTAAAGTGCAAATAATAACGGGGAAAACATGTTCAGGGAGGTAGTCTCATGCGTAGAAAGGTGTTCGTGTTTTCTCTGCTCTTTGTTTTCCTGTTCCAGGTTTTCCCCTGTGGTTTTGCGTGGAGCAGCCCTGCGCTGGAAACCAGTGCTGCTTCAGCAGTACTTATGGATGCCTATTCGGGAAAAATATTATACGAAAAGGAGCCTCATAAACGCCTTGCACCGGCAAGTGTAACCAAAATTATGACTCTGCTCGTCGCCATGGAGGCCCTCGAAAAGGGGAAGGTCAGGTGGAGCGACAGGGTAGTGGCAAGCGAAGCGGCCTGGGAAATGGGAGGTTCGGAAATCTGGCTTGAGCCGGGTGAAGAGATGTCCCTCCGGGAAATGATGATCGCTATCGCGGTTGGTTCTGCTAACGATGCATGTGTGGCTGTTGCTGAACATATAGCCGGAAGCGAGCAGGCTTACGTTGACTTGATGAACCGGAAGGCAAAATCGTTAGGATTGAAAGACACCCATTTCGTAAACTGTCATGGCCTTCCCGCAAAAGGGCACTATACCAGCGCCTATGATATGGCCGTAATTTGCCGGGAAGCTCTTAAATACCCGGACCTGTTGAAACTTACCGGGATAAAGCACTATTATAAACTGCGCGGCGGGAAAACCAGGCTTGACAATACGAACAAACTGCTTTGGTGGTACGATGGAACCGACGGTTTCAAAACAGGTTGGACCACCGAAGCCAACTACTGTTTGGCTTCAACCGTTAAGCGAGGCGAATTGCGCTTGATTTGCTCAGTTTTTGGAGTTCCGGAACCCCGCGGTCACTTCCGGGAGTCTGTCAAACTGTATAACTGGGGTTTTGCTAATTTTGACCTCAAGAAGTTGTTTGATGCCGGGCAGCGGCTTGGGGAAGTGCGGGTCAACAGGGGAGTCAAGGAACGGGTGGAGGCTGTGGCTCCCCGTGTCGTAGGCGTCCTGGTGAAAAAGGGTGAGGATCAGGAAATTAAAACTGAAATAAAATTGAGATCCTCTATCTCCGCACCTGTATGTAAAGGCACCCGGCTGGGTGAGTTGCTGGTTCGTGTCGATGGGCGTGTCAGCGAAAGGGTCCCAGTAGTTGCCGGAAATGATGTGCCAAAAGGGACCCTCTGGCAGCAGTTCAAAAAGAGTTTCCGTTTCCTAGCATTTTAGCCTAACGGAGTTCAAGCTCTCCAAGTTTATTTGAATCTGCCTTTCATCTTCAGATTACCCCGTAAGGGGGTATTTTTTATGCCAGAAATTAGCAGGATTTTATGGGAAGATGGAGAAATGTTATTGAAAAAAGACAGGAGGGGCAACGGCTTGGGCAGCCTTGAGATAAAGAAACAAGGGGATATTTTAATTGTAAGCATATATGGTGAATTTGATCTCTCCGCGGCAGATTACTGCAGGCGTGACATCGATCAAAAAATGAGAGAGCATGGTGCAAAGCATATTTTATTCGATTTGGATGGAGTTACGTTTATAGATAGTTCAGGCCTCGGGGTGATTCTGGGAAGATACAGGAAAGTGACCGAACAGGGAGGTAAAGTGGCTATATCTAACGTGGCTCCAAAAATCTTAAGAATATTAGAGCTGGCGGGGTTATCACGTTTGATCTCCATTTACCAGGATACGTCGAGCGCCCTGCGGCAGCTTGCTTAAAAGGGGGGAGTCACTTGAGCCTGCGCAATAAAGTGAAATTGGAGTTTCTGAGCCGTCCTGAAAATGTGGCTTTGGCGCGTGTAACCGTTGCCACCGTTGCTGCCGAGGTTGACTTTAATCTGAGTGACCTCGAAGAAATTAAAGTTGCAGTATCGGAGGCGGTTTCCAATGCCATAATCCACGGGTACGAGGAGCGAACCAACGGGATTATCACCCTCACCGCCAAACTTTATACCGATCATCTTGAAATTATTGTCGAGGATGCGGGTAAGGGGATTGAGGACCTGCACCAGGCCCTGCAGCCCGGTTCTGGTAGTGACCCAGAGCGGATGGGTTTGGGTTTTGTCTTTATGAAATCTTTCATGGATGAGGTGGACATTTGGACGGAAGTTGGCAGGGGAACCAGGGTTAAGTTAGTGAAATCGCTTAAAATTCAAAACTGTGTCAAGAACTGAGAGGCTTGAAATGGGTTCCTTACAGGGCATGAGCATTCCCCGTTTCCCTCTCCTGTCGGAGAGGGATACCGTTCGCCTTTTAAAAAAAGCCCGCAAGGGGGATCAAAGGGCAAGAGAAAAATTGGTTAACTGCAACTTCCGGTTGGTGTTTAACATTGTCAAACGCTTTGAGGGGCGTGGTTTTGACCCGGAGGATCTGTTTCAAATCGGCGTAATCGGCCTAATTAAGGCTATAGATAATTTTAATCCCGATTATGGAGTAAGATTTTCTACATACGCAGTACCAATGATTATTGGCGAAATCAGGCGGTTTCTCAGGGACGATCACCCGATCAAGGTCACGCGAGCTTTGAAGGAAAAGGGGATTCTTATTAAACGGATGCGTGAAAAGCTGGTGCGCGAGTTAGGCCGGGAACCAACTGTGGGAGAAATCGCCAGCGCTTTAAATTTAGGGAAGGAAGAAGTTGCAGCAGCCCTCGAGGCTGCTCAACTGCCGATATCTCTTTTTGAAACCCTTAACCATGACGAAGGAGATTCCCTCAGTGTACTAGATTGCTTGAAAAGCGAAGGTGAGCAGGAGCATGCCTGGTTGGAAAAAATTGCACTGCGGGAGGCTTTAACCAGGCTGCCCGAACGGGAGCGGCAAATTATCTGGTTGAGGTTCTTTGAGGATAAAACCCAGGCCGAGGTTGGTGCACTGCTCGGTCTATCCCAGGTTCAGATTTCCAGGTTGGAACGGCAGGCTGTTGCAAGGCTGCGGGATCATCTGAGGTCATAGCGATCCCTGAATATTTAGATAGAGAAAGGAGATAATACAAAAAGAAAAAACCAAAAGGGGGCGAGAACTTGCACGCAAAAGTTATTGAACTCGTAGGAGAATCGGAAACAAGCTGGAAGGATGCCGTAAGGTCCGCCATTAGAGAAGCATCTAAAACGGTGGGTAATATCACGGGTGTCGAAGTATTAAATCTTACAGCAAATGTTGTACACGGCGATATTATGGAGTACAAGGCCAATGTCAAGATAGCTTATGCCGATGGAGATAAAGGTGGCCTGTAATTCAGGGAATAGGAGTATCTGGTAGGGGGTACTCCTATTTTTTTTGAGAGATATTGGTGGTGATTATCTCATGACACAGAGCCAGGGACAGGGTAATGTGCAACAGCAAAAAATGCAGCAGGATATGCAGCAAGAGTATAAGCAGTTGGTAAAAAACGTTAAACCGAGACCGCCTGTCTTGAAAAACACCATTCTGGCGTTTCTGGTTGGTGGTGCGATTTGCTTCTTCGGTCAGTTGATTCTCTGGCTTTTGAAAAAGCAGGGACTCGGTGACAAGGAAGCCGCTGCGGCCACCGCAGCAACCATGGTTTTTTTAGGAGCTTTACTGACCGGATTGGGAGTCTATGACGTCATTGGTAAATACGGTGGAGCGGGGTCAATTGTGCCCATCACCGGGTTTGCCAACTCCATTGTAGCACCGGCTATGGAGTTTAAACGGGAGGGTTTTGTTTTCGGAGTGGGAGCCAGGTTGTTTACGGTAGCCGGGCCCGTTCTTGTTTATGGATTCCTGGTGTCTGCTGTGATCGGATTAATCTATTATTTGATACGTTAGGGTGATGGAAATCGAAAAAAAAGTAGGTCAGCAATCGATCCGCTTTGTTAAACCAATAGTCATTACATCAAGTGCCAGTGTAGTTGGGAATACGGAAGGTGCAGGCCCTCTGGCGGATACCTTTGATTGGATTGTCGAGGATCTCCTTTTTGGGGAGCAGTCATGGGAGAAGGCGGAATGCAAGATGCTCCGGGAAAGCGCGAAACTGGCTCTCCGCAAGGTAAATCTTCAGGAACAGGATATCGACTATTTCCTGGCCGGTGATCTGTTAAACCAGATTATTTCCGCAAATTTTGCGGCAAGGGGGATTGCGATCCCGTTCTTTGGTTTATTTGGGGCATGTTCAACATTCGTTGAAGCCATGCTGGTTGCAAGTATTTTAATTGACGGCGGATTTGCCAGACGTGTTCTGCTTGCTTCTTCCAGTCATCACAATACCGCTGAACGCCAGTATCGTTTCCCCACTGAGCAGGGAGTGCAGCGCCCCCCTTCCGCCCAGTGGACCGTGACGGGGAGCGGGGCGCTGGTACTGGAAGAGTCGGGAAATGGGCCCAGAGTAACCATGGGGACCATCGGAAAAGTGGTTGACATGGGCATGACAGACGCCAACGATATGGGTTCGGCCATGGCTCCGGCCGCGGCGGACACCCTTGTTACCCACTTTCAGGACACCGGAACAAAGCCTGACAGTTACGATCTCATTCTAACCGGTGACCTTGGTGCTGTCGGCAAAGCTGCCTTAGTCAATCTTTTGCAGCAACGCGGCTACCAGATGGGTGAGAACTACCAGGATTGCGGCATGCTTATTTACGATCTGGAGAGGCAGGACGTCCATTCGGGCGGCAGCGGCTGCGGCTGTGCCGCTGTGGTGTTTTCGGGACTCATCCTGCGGCGGTTATGGGAAAAGAAATATCAAAAAATTCTTTTCCTGGCTACCGGTGCTCTGATGAGCCCAACCAGTGCCCAGCAGGGGGAAACAATCCCCGGTATAGCACACGCGGTGGTTGTTGAATTTAACTGATAGGGAGTTGATTCGGTGCAATTTCTACTAGCTTTTGTGATTGGTGGGATTATTTGTGCAATTGGTCAGTTGTTTATGGACCTTACCAGGACCTCCGTTACTCCAGCTCATGTTCTTGTTGGATATGTGACCGTTGGGGCCATCTTGAGTGCGCTAGGCTTATATCAGCCGTTGGTTAATATCGCGGGAGCAGGGGCCACCATTCCCCTTTCCGGTTTCGGCCATAGCCTGGCCCAGGGTGCCATCAAAGCCGTCCAGACCAGAGGTTTGTTAGGAGCGTTTGCCGGAGGAGTGGAGGCCACGGCAGCAGGTATTGTGGCTGCTGTTGTTTTTGGATATGCAGCCGCGGTTCTTTTCAACCCGCGCAGCTAAATTTTAAAGAAGAATTTGCCTTATCAAGATAAATTACCTAAAATATGTTTTAGACAAGACCAGATTAAAGAAGGTCGTGAGTATGATCAAAGTTGGAATACCGCGCGCCCTTTTGTTTTATTTTTACTACCCACTTTGGCGGGCATTTTTCACTGAGTTAGATATCCAGGTTGTTGTTTCACCTGAAACCAACAAGAGAATCCTGGACGCCGGGTTGCGTACCGCCCTGGGCGAGGCGTGCCTCCCTGTTAAGCTTTTCTTCGGGCATGTGCTGGAATTGTCCGGCAAAGTAGATTATTTATTTGTACCGCGGTTGATCAGCGTGGAACACAAAGAGTACATCTGCCCGAAATTTATGGGACTTTCCGATATGTTGCGGGTTCGCCTTGCAAACCTTCCTCCAATTATTGACACCGCTCTTGATGTCAGCGGGCGCAGGGGACTTGATTGGTCTCACTTTTTTGAGAAGGTCGGAAGCATCTTTACCCGCGACAGGCATTTGATCAAGCGAGCCTATTGCTCTGCCCTGGAAGCAGATAAAAATTTTCGGAGGCTTCTTAAAAGTGGCCTGCTTCCACCGGAGGCGATGGATGCCGCTGATGGGATTAGCGAGGCGGCTGCCACGTCGGTTGCTTCCCCTGGTTTCTTGAAAATAGGTCTTCTCGGACATCCTTATAACCTTTATGACTCATACATCAGCATGAACCTGATCGGAAAAATGCGTCAAATGGGAGCATCTGTTGTTACTCCTGCTTCCGTGTCTGATGATTTAATTGACAACCAAACGAAAAGGCTTCCCAAGAGGCTTTTTTGGACGCTGGGAAAACAGATGATTGGATCGGCCTTGACTTTTTTTGAGAACGAGAAGTTGGATGGAGTAATCTACCTGACTTCTTTCGGGTGCGGGCCGGAGTCGCTGGTCGGCGAATTGGTAAAAAGGTGGGCAAAACACAGGGGCAACCCTCCATTTATGATGCTGACCATCGACGAGCACACCGGGGAGGCAGGTTTGGTGACGCGTTTAGAGGCATTCATAGAGATGATCAAACGGAGGAAGAAGAATGAGGATCACGTACCCTCATATGGGCAACCTGTACATTGTTGTTAGAGCACTTTTTACCAATCTGGGACTTGATTTAGTGCTACCGCCTCCCACCTCAAGGCGCACTGTGGAGTTAGGTGTGCGATATGCCCCGGAATTTGCCTGTTTTCCTCTCAAACTTAACCTGGGTAATTTCCTTGAGGCATGGGAATTAGGAGCAGATACCATTTTGATGGCGGGAGGTGTTGGACCCTGCAGGTTCGGTTACTATGCCCAGGTGCAGAAGGAAATACTCGATGAACTCGGAAAATCCATGGAAATGGTGGTCCTAGAACCCCCTGATGTCAGCTGGAGGGAAGTAAGAGACAAAATCAGGTGCCTTGTTGGTGATATCTCCTGGTGGCGCATTTTTAAGGCGATCAGGTTTGCATGGTATAAGGCCCGGGCGGTTGATACAGTCGAGGAAAGAGTACTCTTTCTGCGTCCTCGCACCTACGAGCCGCATCGGCTAGAGGAATACAGGCGTCAGGCCCTGCGCAGAATTGATGAAGCAAGCGACAAGCGTGAGATGGACGAGATCCTCCGGGATTTCAACAACCAGTGCCGGGCACTGCCCTTGAGATCCGGGCCTTTTCTCAGGGTGGGTTTTGTGGGAGAGATATTTACCGTGCTCGAGCCTTTTGCAAATTACGACATGGAGAGGCGTTTGGGGTTGTTGGGAGTGGAAGTGACCCGCAGCATTTATTTGAGTGCCTGGATCAACGAGCATCTCTTCGGCGGCCTGCTCCGGGTAAAGGGTATGGAGCACGTTGACAAGCTGGCCGCACCCTACCTCAACAGCTTTGTTGGAGGCCACGGACAGGAAACGGTCGGTTCCACCGTGGAATTCGGCAAACAGGGTTATGACGGGGTGGTGCATGTCGCCCCTTTTACCTGTATGCCCGAAATCGTGGCTCATTCCATACTTCCTGCCGTTTCCAAGGATTATGGGATTCCTACGTTAACATTTTACCTGGACGAGCAGTCGGGTGAAGCAGGGATACAAACCAGGCTTGAGGCCTTTGTGGATTTGATGGCGGCAAGGCGCGAGAAAAGAAGAAAGGAGAACCTGTAATGGATCTTTTCCTGGGAATAGATGTCGGGTCTGTGAGTACGAACCTGGTTCTGCTTGATGCGGAAGGAGAGCCGTATGTGCAGCCGCTGTACCTGCGTACGCAGGGCCAACCGATCGCCGTTTTACAGCAAGGTTTGGCCCTGCTCGAGGAGCAACTCTCTCCCCGCGACCGGATCTGCGGGGTCGGTACAACGGGAAGCGCTCGCTTCCTGGCAGGCGTTCTAGTCGGAGCGGATGTGATAAAAAACGAAATAACGGCGCATGCCGTAGCTGCTTTGAAAATAGTACCTGAAGTGCAGACAATCCTTGAGATAGGTGGACAGGATTCCAAGATAATCATCCTGCGGGATGGAATTGTGGTGGATTTTGCCATGAATACGGTTTGCGCCGCCGGGACCGGTTCCTTTTTGGATCAGCAAGCCTTTCGCCTTAACTTGTCTATTGAAGAGTTCGGGGAAAAGGCCCTCGAGGCGACCAACCCCGTCAGGATTGCGGGACGGTGTACTGTATTTGCCGAGTCGGACATGATCCATAAACAGCAAATGGGGCACACCTTACCAGATATTATTGCAGGTCTCTGTGAGGCTCTGGTGCGCAATTATTTGAATAACGTAGGAAAAGGTCTGGAAATCCTGCCTCCTGTTGTTTTCCAGGGAGGTGTTGCCGCCAACCTGGGTATGCGGGCGGCCTTTCAGAAAGCCCTCCAGACAGAAATCATCGTTCCTCCCTATTTCAACGTGATGGGGGCGTTTGGCGCGGCCCTGCTTGCCATTGATCACGCGGCAGAATACGGGGAAACCAAGTTTCGCGGCTTCAGGGTCTCCGAAATCCAGTTTCAACCCCGGAGCTTTATCTGCAAGGGTTGTCCAAACGCCTGCGAAGTGGTCGAAATCAGGCAGGGAAAACAGGTGCTTGCCCGTTGGGGGGACCGCTGCGGGCGATGGGGCATCACTGAACAAGATTCCAGCCAGGCCGGTCGGAGCAATCTTAAGTCAATATCTTGATAAGGTGATCTACGTTAATCAATCCTATTTATTTATCTTTACGCTTGCTCCCTGACACTCAATGCAGTTTCACTGGTTGAACCATCCCGGAATGAGTTATGAGACCGGGTTATTGATACTATGGCGCAGACCATCACGCCGCCTCCGGCGGCACCAGCAGAGTATGAAAATACCCGAAGGGTCTACCGGCGAGCGACTTATGGAAGGCCGGGTAACAGGACAGGCGAAGCGAGGATGACAGGTCGGGATGCGAGTACAGACACCTCTTGACCTGCGATGGAATTGATTTGCAGCGAGGCCAAACGCGACGTTTGACAGAAGCAGTTCGCAACTTGTTACGCAGCATCCCAGAGGTGTCCCGAAGCGAGCCGTTGTCCTGTCCGGCCTGGAATCGGGAGTCGAGCGGTAGACCGGCGGGTGTACTCGATGTATTTTCAGGGCAGTGACTTTAAGTGACCGGGTTGACCGGCATTCCCTAAGTCCTTTCGGCGGTGCACTCTCATACTAATGTTGTCGAACCAATGGTGTTTATGGGTTTTGGCAAAACATATTTATTGACAATTGGAATGATCGGTTGGTACAATACACAAAATGCTTGTAACAAGTAAAAACAGAGTTAGGAGAGATGAGACGAGATGGAAGAGACGAAGATCTTTCTGGACGAGAGAGAGCTTCCCCAGGCATGGTACAACGTTCAGGCCGATCTGCCTGAACCCCTACCGGCATCGTTAAATCCTGCCACCAAGCAGCCGGTTGGCCCCCAAGATCTGTCAGCAATATTTCCGCCCGATTTAATTGCCCAGGAGGTTTCAACCGAACGGTATATTGATATTCCAGGAGAAATACTGGATATCTACCGTTTATGGAGACCTACGCCCCTTTGTCGCGCCAGACGGCTTGAAAAGGCCCTGGACACCCCCGCCCAGATTTACTACAAGTACGAAGGGGGCAGTCCTGCCGGTAGTCATAAACTGAATACCGCGGTTGCCCAGGTCTATTACAATAAAAAGGCCGGGATCAAGCACTTGACTACCGAGACGGGAGCCGGACAGTGGGGGACCGCTCTCAGTATCGCCTGTAGGTTTTACGGATTGGATTGCACCGTTTACATGGTACGGGTCAGTTATGAGCAGAAGCCATACCGCAAGGCTATAATGGAGGTCTATGGAGCACGCGTGGTACCGAGTCCCAGCACTGAAACGGAGTCGGGCAGGCGCGTGCTTTCGGCGAATCCCGATTCGCTCGGCAGCCTGGGAATCGCCATCAGTGAAGCGGTTGAAGTAGCCGCCGGGCGCCCTGATACTAATTATTCCCTTGGTAGTGTATTAAACCATGTTGTCTTGCATCAATCAGTAATCGGTTTAGAGGCCAAGGCACAGATGGAGAAGATTGGCTTATATCCTGACGTTATATTCGGGTGCCATGGAGGAGGCAGCAATTTTGCAGGTCTTGTCTTTCCCTTTTTACAGGATAAATTCAATGGGAAGAAGTTTCGTGCCGTGGCGGTAGAACCCACTTCCTGTCCGACCCTGACCATGGGCAAGTATCTTTACGATTTTGGCGACACTGCTGGCTTCACACCCCTGATGAAGATGTACACCCTTGGTCACGACTTCGTTCCTCCGGGAATCCACGCCGGCGGCCTGCGCTACCATGGTGCAGCCCCGTTAGTCAGTAAACTTTATCACGACGGTTACATTGAAGCACAGGCTTTTGACCAGACTGATGTCTTCAAGAGCGCGGTGATGTTTGCACAAAATGAGGGAATACTGCCCGCTCCCGAGTCTGCCCATGCTATTCACGCAGCTGTGGTTGAGGCTTTGAAAGCCAGGGATGCCGGAGAAAAGAGGGTTATCCTATTCGGATTGAGCGGCCACGGCCATTTTGACCTGACTGCCTACAGCGCCTTTTTAAACAATCAATTGAGCAATGCTCAATATACCCAAGAAATGCTAGAAGAGGGCTTGAAATCAGTCCCAAAGGTCGGATAACGCTATGGATTTTTTATAATTCAATTTTATAGGCCACACATGGTGTGGCCTTAAACGTGCGTTTCGGGTGGGTTCGCGTTGACACCTTGCAGAGGTGCGTGTTAGAATAACCTAAATGTATGGGAGAAAGCGGAAAACGGAGGAAGGAGTATAGCCATTGAGACTGCAGGGAACAATGAGGATTAATGCTGCCGGTCATCTAGAAATCGGCGGCTGCGACACTGTGGATCTCGCCCGCGATTTCGGGACCCCCCTTTACGTGATAGATGAAGCCTTGCTGCGGAGTAATTGCCGCGAGTACTACGATGCTTTTACTAAAGAAAACAGCAACGATTTGGTTATTTATGCGGGCAAGGCTTTTTTAGTTGGAGCCATGAGCCGGATTGTGGCCGAAGAGGGTTTAGGGCTCGATGTTGTATCCGGTGGGGAGCTTTCAATTGCATTGAGTTCGGGATTTCCTGCCGAAAAAATATTTCTGCATGGAAATAACAAATCTCCGGCCGAAATGTTGTATGCCTTGAAGAGCGGAGTAGGACGAATTGTAATTGACAATTACTTTGATCTGGAGACGCTGGAAAAACTGGCCTCCCAGGAGGGGGTGCGCCCGGCGGTACTGCTGAGGATCGCCCCTGGGATTGAGGCTCACACCCACTCTTTTATAACAACGGGTCAAACCGACTCCAAGTTCGGGTTTACCCTGGCAAACGGGGATGCTCTAAATGCCGTCAAAATCGCCCTGGCATCAAACGACATTGTTCTTAAGGGTCTGCACTGTCATATCGGATCCCAAATCTTCGAACTGGATGCATTCCGTCATACCGCACAGGTAATGATGAAGTTCTTAAAGGAAATTCGCGACGAGCTCGGTTGGACGGCAGAGGAACTCGATCTGGGTGGCGGTCTCGGGGTTTATTACAGCGACGGGGATAACCCTCCGTCTATCAAGGATTATGCTGTTGCTATACAATCCAGTGTGGATGACTGTTGCCAAAAATGGGGCTACCCGAGGCCGAGTCTGATCGTAGAGCCCGGCCGTTCCATTATCAGCCCTGCCGGAACGACACTATATACGATTGGTGGTATTAAGGATATCCCGGGTATACGCAAGTACGTGGCAGTTGATGGTGGTATGACCGATAACCCAAGGGTTGCCTTATACCAGGCAAAGTATGAAGGACTGATTGCCAATAAGGCGGATATGTCGGCTCAGGAAGTGGTTTCAGTTACGGGAAGGTGCTGCGAGTCCGGTGATATGCTGATCTGGGATCTGGCAGTTCCAAAGGTGGAACCGGGGGACCTCCTGGCCATATCCTGTACGGGGGCTTATAATTATTCCATGTCAAGCAACTATAACGGCCTTCCAAGGCCCGCTGTGGTATTGGTAAAGGACGGCAGCGCCGATCTGATTGTAGAGAGGGAAACCTACGAGGATTTGAGAAGACGCCATCGCATACCACCGCGTTTGCTTGGAACCTGCCGGCAGAAGGGTTAGATACTGATGTACGGTTTTAATATTAATGAGCTTATTCTCTGGTTGCCTGCGGTGATTATCGCCCTTACCTTTCATGAATATGCGCATGGCAAGGTAGCCGACTGGCTGGGCGATCCAACACCGCGCTATCAGGGTAGGCTCACCTTAAATCCGGTTGCTCACCTGGATCCCATCGGTTTCCTGCTTCTGCTTGTTACCCACTTCGGGTGGGCAAAGCCGGTTCAGGTTAATCCCCTGAATTTCAAGGGGGATCGCAGCAAGGGGATGATGCTGGTTGCTTCGGCTGGACCGATCATGAACCTGCTGGTTGCGTTTACGGCTACCCTTATTAGAAGCCTTGCCATACCTGAAGGAGTTGTGCCGAATTTTTATATAACGGAAATCCTTAATGGTATTATCTTTATCAACATTTACCTGGCCCTGTTCAATC
The DNA here is from genome assembly GCA_902812435.1 of Clostridia bacterium. GTDB lineage: Bacteria > Bacillota > DSM-12270 > Thermacetogeniales > Thermacetogeniaceae > DULK01. The sequence goes on along the minus strand of CADDZA010000003.1, from coordinate 14,715 downwards.
TGATTCCCGTACCTCCCCTGGACGGCTCCAGGATCCTGGCAGGCTTGTTTCCCTCCAGCGAATTGATATACCAGCTGGAAAGGTATGGAGCCATTGTCCTGATCCTTTTGATCTTCACTGGTATAGTCGGCCTTGTACTGTCTCCCATTGCTTCCTGGCTGTATAATTTCTTTACGGTCATCACCCGTTTTGTCGCCGGTCCCTTCGTTTAGGCCGGAGAGGGTGGTAAATATGTTGAAATTACAAGGAAGGGATGCAATATGAAGCAGGGTACTATCTTGAGCGGGATGCGCCCCACCGGCCGCCTTCACCTTGGACACTTGAGCGTTTTGCAGAACTGGAGCAAGCTCCAGGATAGATATCACTGTTTTTTTATGGTCGCCAACTGGCATGCTTTGACTACTGCTTATGACGAACCCGGGCAGACGGTAGAAAATACCAGGGAGATGGTGCTTGACTGGTTGACGGTAGGCCTTGACCCGAAGCAGAGCACGATATTTGTCCAGTCCGACGTTAAGGAACACGCTGAACTGCACCTGCTCTTTTCTTTAATCACACCGGTTTCCTGGCTGGAGCGCTGCCCGACCTACAAGGATCAGATCCAGCAGTTCCGGGAGCAGGGTAAGGACATTACAACATATGGTTTTTTAGGATACCCGCTTTTACAGGCTGCTGATATTTTGGTATACAAGGCTAACATGGTGCCGGTCGGAGAAGACCAACTCCCTCATCTGGAATTATGCCGGGAAGTGGCACGGCGTTTTAACTATATTTATCAAAAAAAGGTTTTCCCCGAACCGCAACCTTATCTCGCTGAGGTTGCTCTCGTGCCCGGGATTGACGGCAGGAAGATGAGTAAGAGTTACGGCAATCATATACCTATTGCCACAACACCCGAAGAAATTCAAGCGAGGGTGCGGCAAATGATCACAGATCCTGAACGCATTCATGCAAAGGACCCGGGCCACCCGGATGTCTGCAATATTTACGCCTTTCATCGAATGTTTAACCAACCTGAAGTTGAAGAGATCGATCGGGTATGCAGACGGGGCGAAATAGGATGTGTTCCCTGCAAAAAGAAATTGGCGCAAATTCTTATTGAATTTCTTTCGCCTTACTGGGAGCGGCGCCGCGAATTGGAGAAAGACCCCGACTACGTGTGGGATATCCTGAACGACGGGGGCAAGAAGGCGCGGCATAAGGCGCGCCAGACTATGGAAGAAGTACGGGCGGCGATGGGACTTGAAATACCGTGTAAAATTGGGAGTTTATGAGGGGCCGCTTGACCTGCTCCTTAAACTCGTAGAAAGGCAAGAAATTGCTGTTGCTTCTGTATCCGTCTGTGAGATCATTGATCAGTTTATGGATTATTTTATGAAAACCGAATTTACCGATGTTGAAGAGGGTAGCCGCTTTTTGGTAATTGCGGCTACCCTTCTCTCCGTTAAGGCGCAGTTAGTGCTGCCGAGGCCGGAGCAGGACGCTACGGATGAAGGCATAGAATTAGAAGAGGATGGTGGCATTGATGTTGATTTCGGACTGGAATATTTGAGTATCAAGGAAGCTGCCGCCATCCTCGAGAAGCGCGCTGAAGACTGGCGGTTGATCCATAAACGCCCTGCAAAACCCTTTCAGAAGGAAGACCTTCCAAAGGTCAAGCACCTGGACATTTCATTGCTTGTTTCTGCTTTCAAGGAAGTGCTGAAACGAAATGTTCCTCCGGAGCCCTATCAAGTCCAGGCTCCTGTGCTTGACATATGGGAGAGGATCGAGGTGGTTTTGGGTTTTCTTATGCAAAAACCGGAGGGTATTCTATTTCGCGAGATGTTTCTTCCAAACTCACGTAGGGAGGAACTTATTATAACTTTTCTTGCCATATTGGAACTGGTCTACCAGGGAAAGATTAAAGTGAGGCAGGAGGACCACTCAGGAGATATTTATCTTGCCCCGGCTTGCTAAGATATGTTCTCTGGGAGGAGCTGGCATGTCTGTAATTTTTCCGAAAGAAGCCATGGCCATTTTAGATGCCCTGCTTTTTTCTAGTTCAGAGCCACTGACATTGGACAGGTTGAGCAGCCTTTTGGGGTTGCTTCCCGAGGATGTTAAACAGCTTTTAGGAGAACTGCAGAAACTCTATGACCAGCCCGGCCACGGGCTTCAGTTGGTAGAAGTTGCTCACGGTTACCAGTTGGTCACCCGCAAGGAATACCATCCCTACGTACAGAAACTCCAGCAGGAGAGAGTAAAAGAACCTCCATTGTCCTCAGCCGCCCTGGAAACGTTGAGCATTATCGCTTACTACCAGCCAGTGACGCGGGCAAAAATTGAGATAATACGGGGAGTCAAGGTTGATCACGTTTTAGCCAACCTTTTGGACCGCGGCTTGATCAAAGAGGTCGGCCGCGGGGAGGGCCCTGGCCGGCCGGTCCTCTACGGTACAACGACAGCCTTCCTGGAAACATTCGGTCTTAAAAGCCTGGACGACCTGCCACCTCTTAAACCCGTTGAAAAGCCAGAATAATCCGGATGATGGTATATTTTTGAAAAAGTGCGCGAACCTAATTAATGCTGGGATTAATTGCCGAGGTGACAGGGTTTTTGCACGGGCTCGACTTTTCCTTGGTTTTAATTGCACTTCTTGCAGTTGTGGTTTATGTCCTTATTGCTTTGCCCATCCAGCTACATATTAAGTACAAGGGGAAGGGGAAAAAACATTCGTTATTGTTGAGATTTCAAATTTTTAACGGTCGTATAGGATTTGGTACGAAGTTTTTATTTGGTCGGCAGATAAAAAGCGAAGAACCTAAAGTCGGTTTGGTTAAAAGGACGGGAATAAAGTTATTCTCACGCATGAAGCGCAAATCTCACCGTCGTAGTCTTCGCTCCCTGAATGAGATTAAATTTTATTACCTGACATTGAAAAAGTTTATTAATTTTATACAGGTCTTCATGCGTCATAGTGTCTGTAAGCGATTCGCCTGGAATACCACCGTCGGTTTCAATGATTACGCAGCAACAGGTATGGCCACCGGGCTGCTATGGGTTCTCAAAGGGTATATAATCGGGTGTATATCCAGCTGGCTCCGGATTCTTCCTCCCGGTCCGAGGTTTCGGGTTGTCCCAAAATTCGGAAAGACAGACTTTGAAATCAGTCTGGATTGCATATTAGAGACACGTTTAGGCCATATTATGATCCAGTTGATGAAATTTTTGCTTTGGTGGTTCCAGATATCTTTGAACAAATAGAAAGCACTAGGAGGTGGAAGTATTGGGCGACCATCCGATCGAAACACTCATGAAGACAGCCATGGAAAACATTAAAGAAATGATTGATGTTAACACGATCATCGGTGATCCCGTTGAAACACCTGACGGCAGCGTAATTATGCCAGTTTCAAGAGTTTCTTGCGGTTTTGCAGCAGGCGGGGCGGACTACCAGCCTGAAGGGAGCCGAGATGCAGAAAGCGCTCTTCCTTTTGGTGGAGGCAGCGGAGGTGGTGTTTCTGTGCAACCGGTCGGTTTTCTGGTTGTGGGTCATAACCAGATCAGGCTGCTTCCTGTTGAAGGAAATCTTGTTGTTGACCGGTTAATAGATTTAGCACCGGAGCTTTTGGAAAAGTTGCAGGGAATGTTAAAGCGGCAACAGCCGACAGCACCACCGGCACCTCCTACGGCAACTACCACACCCACGTCAACCTCTCCAACAGTTTAAATGCGTTGAAAAACTATGTATAATTAAGATATAGAACGAGGGGAATTGTTTCCCCTTTTTTCTTTGCTATGCTAGTTGGATCAAGCCTGCAACTGAAATTCTAAAAAGCATCCTCTTATCCTATCGGCAGCTTCTGGGGGTTGAACTCGTCATGATATGGCGAATGACGTCATGTTTGTTTATTGTAATATTTGTGGTTATGTTTAATGTTACCCCTGTACTCCAACCTGTCGAGGCAACAGACTTGAGTTTGCCCGAGATACAAGGAAAAGCAGCAATTCTTATAGACGAAGGCTCAGGGCGGGTCCTTTACCAAAAAAATGCTCATCAGCGAATGTCTCCGGCCAGCCTCACAAAAATTATGACGGCGCTACTAGTTGTCGAGGACGATCAGTTGGATAGGAAAGTGCGCATCAGCAAACGCGCGGCAGAGACTGGTGAGAGTTCTATCTGGTTGGAAGCCGGAGAAACATTGAGCCGGAAAGAGCTTTTGTACGCCATGATGTTAAACTCAGCAAATGATGCGGCTGTTGCCCTTGCGGAGAGCGTTTCCGGCACCCAAGAAAAATTTGTGCAAAAAATGAACATCCGTGCCAGGCAGCTTGGTTTGAAAAATACGCACTTCTGCAATCCCCACGGTCTCGAAGCCCCAGGCCATTACACTACGGCTTATGACCTTGCTTTTCTTACCAGGCAGGCCATGGCTGATCCCCTTTTTCAAAGGGTTGTCGCAACCAGAGCAATTGAGATACCATGGACAGGTCACCCCTGGAACCGGCAACTATTTAATAAAAACAGGCTTCTCTACAGGTACAGTGGAGCAATTGGGGTCAAAACCGGATATACCAAAAGAGCAGGAAACTGCCTTGTGGGAGCAGCTCAGCGGGGTCCTTTGAAATTAATCGCCGTTGTGCTCAACTCATCACAGGTATATGAGGATACCGAAAAACTGCTCGATTATGCGTTTGCTCGTTATCAGGGACATGCAATCAAATTGGACGAAAAACTTTTAAAAGTAAATGTCATTGGCGGGTGCTCCCAGGATGTTCTTTTAAAGCCGGAACGGGACATTGTGGTTGCGGTTACCCCTTCTGAGAGGAAACTGCTGTCTTATAGGGTTTCCGTACCGGGGAGCGTTCGTGCACCTGTTAAACGCGGGGCAGTCCTCGGTTCCACTCGAATTTTATTGAAGGGTAAGGAAATCGGCAGTATTAATCTTATAGCCCAATCAGATGTCAGCAGGCGGCCGTCGTTTTGGATAAGACTTAAGCTCCTTATCCATAAAATATTGGATAATTTAAGCCAGAGATCCGGTCTATTTAATTCCTCTCCTACATAAAGGTTGAATTAGGTAGAAACTGGAGGGGAGAAACATGCTCGACCTGATCTGGCTTATATTGTTTTTAGGAGGTATTTTAGTCGGAGCCCTTACCGGGAAAATAGAGCTCGTAACCGGAACTTTTTTCAGCGGTGCGAATGAAGGGGTAAAGGTCTGCCTGGATCTGATCGGACTCATGACTCTCTGGCTGGGCATGCTGGAAATTGCCAAGCAATCCGGGCTCATTACCTTTATTGCCCGTTGTATGCGTCCTCTTACCGGAATTTTATTCCCCGGCGTTCCCCCGGAACACCCAGCCTTGGGCGCCATTATTATGAATATCAGCGCGAACATTCTCGGGCTGGGGAATGCTGCGACGCCTTTTGGTCTGAAAGCGATGGAGGAACTTCAAAAAATAAACCCCGACCCCAGCACGGCTTCAGATGCCATGTGCACTTTTCTGGCCCTCAATACTTCCTGTCTTACCCTTATTCCCGCAACTATTATAGGTGTCCGGGTTGCAGCAGGATCCTCTAATCCGACGGAAATAGTTGCACCTACGATTATCGCAACAGGTCTCTCCATGGTTATTATAATCATCATTGATATTCTCTGGCGCACTTTGCTCCGCCCCTGGTACAGGAGGTTTAAAAGGTGCTAGAGTTGATCCTGGCAAAAATATCAAACTGGGCGATTCCGGTACTCTTTTGCGTGTTCCTGCTGCTTGGCTGGGCGCGCCGCCTTCCTGTCTACGAGACATTTATCCAGGGAGCGGCAGAGGGTTTTCAGATAGCCGTACGGATTATTCCGTACCTTGTTGCGATGTTTGTGGCGATCAAAGTATTTCGGGTCTCGGGAGCAATGGACATGCTCGCTCGCTTATGTGCTCCTGTACTGGGAATCCTGGGAGCACCTCCGGAGGTTCTACCCCTGGCTTTGATGAGACCGCTTTCCGGAAGCAGCGCTCTGGGAATTGCCACAGAGTTGGTTAAAACCTACGGGCCTGATTCATTTATCGGCCGGCTTGCCTCTGTTATGCAGGGTACCACGGATACAACCTTTTTCGTATTAACTATATATTTCGGTTCAGTTGGGATAAAAAAGTACCGTCACGCCCTGGCCCTGGGCCTGATTGCAGATCTGACAGGACTTCTCCTCTCAATATTTCTTTGCAACCTGATCTTTAAGTAAAACAAATGAGAAAGGCGATATTGCCAGTGCAGGAAAAAAAGCCAAAATGTCGAAATAGATCGCTTCGAGGGGAGGACCAAAAATGATCAATGTTGGAATTGTTGGGGCAGGGAAAGGTGGATTGGCAGTTTTAAAGGTAATGGACGGCCTTCCAGACGTAAGGGTGGTCGGAATCGCGGATGTAAACGAAGATGCTCCTGGGATGAGACTTGCCAGGGAACTGGGCGTGAAAACCTTTCATGATTGTTTGGATCTGCTGCGTTTGCCCAATTTAGAGATAGTGGTCGAGGTCACAGGAAATCCAAAAGTGCAGGAACTTTTACATAAAAATAAACCTCCTGGGGCCACCATCGTGGACTCCCATGTGGCGCGTTTGATGATGATCATGGTTGATTCCAATAGTGAGAAGGATGATATGATCAAGGAACTCCATGCCCAGGCACAGCAACTGGCGGCGATGGCCGATGAACTGAACAGGAGCGTGAGGGAGATAGCGGCAACAGCCCAGGAGCTTGCGGCGGGAGCTGAGAATCTGGCTGTACAGAGTAAAAAGCTGGGGAGCATTGCAGATACGGCGAAGCAACATGTGACCGATACGGGAGAGGTGCTGAACTTTATCAAAAAAGTGGCCACCCAGACAAAGCTGTTAGGCCTGAATGCGGCTATTGAAGCTGCCCGTGCCGGGGAATACGGGCGTGGTTTTGCCGTGGTTGCCGATGAGGTTCGTAAACTCGCAGAGGATAGCGCCGTGTCCGCAGAACAAATCGGATCGATCCTGCGGAATATTGAAAAATCTGTAGGTGAAATAATAATAGAAGTCGTCGAAACGGCGGGTGTGAGCGAACGCCAGGCCGCATCGACCGAACAGGTGGCGGCCACCATCGAGCAGTTGGGGAGAGTGGCCGGAAACCTGGAAGAGATCGCCCAGCGACTTGCTATGCTGGAATAATCGATATAGTTGTAACGGGAGGCGAAGTGAAGATTGCTCTAGAGCGGCTTCAAAAGGTATTGGCAGGGTCAGGCATCGGAAGCCGGCGTTATTGTGAAGATCTGATTCGTGCAGGCAGGGTGAGGGTTGACGGTAAGGTTGCGACCCTTGGGATGAAGGTCGACCCCGCTAAGAACCTGATATGTGTGGACGGAAGAAAGTTTACCGTTTCTCAAGGGCATGTTTGTTTGATTGTCAACAAACCTAAAGGTTATGTTTCCACAGTAAAAGATCCCCAGGGAAGACCAAAGGTTACCGACCTTATACATATCCCTGGGGTACGTCTTTTTCCCGTTGGAAGGCTGGATTACCAGACAAGCGGTTTAATTCTCTTAACAAATGACGGGGAATTGGCATACCTGTTAACCCATCCGAAATACGGAATTTGGAAAACCTACCACGCTCTTGTCAAAGGGATCCCGTGCCCTAAAGCCTTGAATAGATTACGCGAAGGGGTTCCGCTTCCTGAGGGAAAAACTGCTCCCGCACGTGTCAAACTGCTGAAAGAGTTGCCAGGCTCACAGGCTCTGCTGGAGATCAGCCTGCGGGAAGGGAAAAAACGGCAGGTCCGCAAGATGTGCCGGTATGTAGGCCACCCTGTGGTGGAGTTGAAGCGCGTCAAGCTTGCCTTTCTCACTCTCAAAGGGTTGCGAACCGGGGAATATCGTTTTCTAACCCAAGAAGAAATCAAGCGTTTAAAAGATCTTGCCAGGAGAAAGAAAAACGAGCACGCCCCTAAAATCGAAAATTGCAAGCTGTTCGAACAGAAAAATTAAGATGAACAGATGTGGTTGAATGATTTGTTTAAGAGGAATTTTGGCAGATTATAAAGAAATTATTACAGGGTTGGAGAATTATGTCCAGGGGAGGAACAAAGAGCCGGAATGACTGAAATAAATAATAAAAAATTACGTTTAAAAGTTCGGTTTGATTATCGTGGAGAAGATAAGCCGGGTCGTATTTTTTCACGGGGTAAAGACGGAGAACAGGTTGCCGAGGAAATCAGGGAACAGAGAGCGATTTTACTGCGCAATATCCCTATCCAGGGTGTTAAAGTTGAGGACATTAATACCAACGGTGAAATCTACCTAATAAGGGATGAGGTAACGGGTCGTGAAGTTGCTTACGCACCCATTGAGTTTATTCTAGAGGCCGACAGTATCGAAAACGTAATCCCTTTTCTACTCAGGGAAGAGTTCCGCAAAATCGAAGTAGTCGCTCCGTCTGAGGTTACGCTGGACAAGCATGAGGTTGAGCGCATTATTTACAAAATGAATGAAGAACTGCGGACGTATCGTTTTTACCTGGAAAAACGGTTGAACACAAAATGAAGTTGAGGGATATCTCCGGGGAGGTAGAGTGGTGCACGTTTCTCTCGACCAGATTGTCCGTGGTGTTAACGATTTACCGGCTTTGCCTCATGTTGTCGACCAGGTTTTGAAGCTCACAGAGGATCCAAATTCCACGGTAAAAGAACTTAATGACATTATATGCCAGGATCAGGCGTTGACCGCAAAAGTGCTTCGGCTTGCCAACTCCGCTTACTACGGTTATCCCCGCCGTATTGGAACAATAGTTGAAGCCATCGTGATTTTGGGGTTTAACGCGATCCGTAATTTAGTGCTCGCTGCATCTGTCCATAACTTGCTCAATAAGGAAGTACCAGGCTACCAGTTGGGCCCGGGTGAGCTGTGGCGACACTCAATTGCCTGTGCTATGACGGCCAGAACACTGGCCAGACGGGTCCGGTACCCTAAACCGGATGAGGCTTTTATTGCAGGACTGTTACATGATATCGGCAAGGTTATACTCAGTGTTTACGTTAGTGATACATACGATGAGATCTTTCAAAAGGTACGGCAATTTCAAATCCCCTTTTCGCAAGCAGAAGAGGAAATACTGGGCTTTACTCATGCGGTAGTTGGAGCCAGGGTGGCAGACAAGTGGAACTTACCGGAATCTCTTGTGCAGGCAATTGCCTACCATCATAACCCCCAGTTGGCTAAAGAGAATCCCAGGCTTGTAGCCATTGTCCACCTTGCCGATGTATTGTGCATGACCATGGGGATCGGGCTGGGTGGGGACGGCATGTATTACTCGGTGGTACCCCAGGCTTTTGCGGCGCTCGGGCTAAAACCGGAAGACCTTGAGAGTATTATGGGAGAACTAGGGGATCTCTTTATTGATCAAAATGCTTTCTTGCCTACCGTTTGATCCTGCATAAAAAAGTACCAGAACGGGCAAAAAAAATGTAGCCTAAAATGTTCCAGAACTGGGGTAAGTACTGTGGGAAGGGATTTTTTTGATGAAGTCCGCGGTTGGGAAAAGTTCCTGCACAAAACTTTAGTTCTCACGTTTTTCCTTCTCCTTTTTCTCCAAGTCATTTCTACAAGGGAACCATTTCGGTTTTATCTTAGTTCGACGGAGAGATTAGAGGGAGTTGTTTGGTCTGCGGGCAACCATTCCAGAGCACCAGGACCAGCCCATGACATGGGTAAAATAGAAATTGTGCTGCTCGAGCATGTTGCTTTCCCTGAAGTTTTTGTTCTCATTAATGGTCGACCTGTAGCAAATTTTAACAAGCAGAGGGTCTTGATCGGCATTCAAGAAGGGGACGAAATCCTGATTGACGGCTCAAGACATGAAGGGCCACTGACTTTTCGGGTGAAAGAACTTTCTTCAGGAGTGCTCTGGCCTCCGTCTGATTATTTGGTAACTACCTGCTCATCTAGTGTGAGTTTGGGAAAGGTTAAAATGAAAAAAAATTACGGCGGCTGGGGGGATTGAATTGGACAATTTGGGAAGCCGGCAGGTAGCTGCAATTGCGATTTCAATGGCCTTGACGGGGAAGCGGGAAGAAGAGATAAAAAAGAAGGCCGAGTTTGCTAAAATGGGCATTCGAACCGCTGCAGTGGACTGTGGCGGGGAATTTATCAGTTCGGTTAAAAAGTTTGTGGAACATGCCGTTGTCGCTGCCAAGCGGGAGGGGGTTATTAAAGAAAATCACAGCGAAGAGGGTGCGGTTGCCGGTGCAACCAGGGAGGCGTTGAACCAGATCAGTATGAAAGCGGTTGGCTTTAATGTTGGAGGGAAAATAGGTATAGCACGTTATAAGGATCATATCACTGTTGCTATCTTTTTGGGTGTTGGCTTGCTTCATTTAGACGAGGTGGCCATCGGACTGGGCCACCGGGCCGTGCCCTAGGAGGTTTAGCAGTTTGGACAAAGTATGGGTGCGCGGCATACGGGGAGCCGTTACTATAAAGGAAAATACGCCAAAGGCCATCCGTGAAGCCGCAAAGGACTTGTTATCGCTGATCGCCGCTGAAAATAAAATCACCAGCAGGGATATTATCAGCATCATTTTTACGGTCACCAACGACCTTGATGCCGCTTTTCCTGCGGAGGCAGCAAGGGAATTGGGATGGAACCTTGTACCGCTTTTATGTGCAACCGAGATTCCGGTTCCTGGTTCCCTGGAAAAATGCATCCGGGTTCTGATACATGCTTATATGTCTTGTTCGCAGGAAGAAGTGCGCCACATTTACCTTGGGGATGCGGTGAAACTAAGACCGGATCTAAATGAAAAAAAGGAAAATAAATATTGTTGACGGATTATTGTTGGGTTGCTATCATGAGAAAGGGCTTGGCCTGTTGGCAATTAGAAATTAGAAATATTTTCTGAGATACCAGCAGGCGGGCTATAATTTTAAAGTAATGAAGAGGGAGAGGATACGAATGCCGCCGAAAGTCGATCTTGGCAAATGTTCCGGTTGCGGGGCCTGCGTGGACGTATGTCCCAGCGAGGTATTTGAAATTGAGAACGAAAAATCAAAGGTTGCTCGGCCGGACGATTGCACAGGGTGCGAGGCCTGCGTTGAGGAATGCCCTGAAGAAGCAATTGAATTAGTGGAATAAAATGTACGTGTGAATCCAGTGCCGTTTCAGCACTGGCTTTTTTTTGTGCTAATGTCAGGAGTCGGATCAATCAGGTTCGGTTTGTTGTGCGGTTAGTTGTTGTGCGCAACATTATATGCTAAAATAAATCTGACCGGGAGAGTATTACGGTAGTTAGGTTTGCCCGGTTACCGATTGGGAGTTTTATAAAGCAGGACGGTAGGACGGCGGGGAGGAGATAGTAAAATTAAGGATACTCCTGGCGGAGTATTTTTTTGTTTCATTTTCCCGCATGTCCTCCTCAGAAAAGTAAGGGAGGCTTTAAAATGATTATTGTGATGGAAGCGTCGGCAACCAAGCAGGAAATCGAAGCGGTACGTACGAAGTTAGTTCAAGAAGGGTTTTCTGTCCATCTTTCAGAGGGAGTTGCAAGAACCATTATTGGTGTTATTGGGGACAGAACCCGGGCCCTGAGTTTATCACTGGGAGTCATGTCGGGAGTGGAGAAAGTTATTCCAATCATAAACCCTTTCAAACTTGCCAGTCGGGAATTCCAGCAGGAGGACACCGTTATTAGAGTCGGCAAGCATGCCCTGGGTGGAAATGAGATTCATTTAATTGCCGGACCATGTGCTGTAGAGTCAAGGGAGCAATTGTTGGAAACTGCATTCGCGGTGAAAGAGGCGGGTGCAACCTTTTTGAGAGGGGGCGCCTTTAAACCCCGTACCTCCCCGTACTCTTTCCAGGGGCTTGAAGAGGACGGGCTGGAAATCCTCGCGGAGGCACGGGAAAAGACCGGCCTGGCTGTGGTAACTGAAGTAATGGACCCGCGCCAGGTGCCTTTAGTAGCCGATTATGCCGATGTGCTACAGATTGGAGCAAGGAACATGCAGAATTTCTTTCTATTAAAGGAAGTTGCCAAGGTTAACAAACCGATTTTGCTAAAGAGAGGACCATCTGCAACCATTGAAGAATGGCTGATGGCCGCCGAGTACATTATGCTGGGAGGCAATTATCAGGTAATCCTTTGTGAACGGGGTATCAGAACCTTTGAAACATTTACACGCAATACCCTTGATCTAAACGCAGTTCCTGTTGTCAAGCACCTTTCGCACCTTCCTGTTTTGGTGGATCCCAGCCACGGCACAGGGAAATGGTGGCTGGTACGACCTATGGCCCAGGCGGCTATTGCAGCCGGAGCCGATGGCATCATGGTTGAGGTGCATCCATCTCCCAGCGAGGCCCTGTCAGACGGAGAACAGTCCTTGACACCGGAAAATTTCCGTGCCCTTGTGGCAGGGATTAAGGATGTTGCTTCCGCTGTAGGACGGTGCCTCCCTGAAATTGAGGTTCCAAAGGGACAGTGCCAGTAATGAAGAGGATCGCCATTGTTGGTTTGGGTGTGATCGGCGCCTCTCTCGGGATGGCTCTCAACGCCACAGGAAAATATCATGTGATTGGTATCGACAAGGATGCTGAAACCCTACAGGTAGCTCTGGAAACCAGGGCTGTTGCTGAGATAACCGGGGATGTTTGTAAGGGTGTCCGGGATACAGATGTTGTGTTTCTGGCAGTGCCCGTAACCGAGATCGTGAGAATTGCAGTGATAATCGAGGATTATGTGTCCCCCAGGGCGGTTGTGACCGATGTCGGGAGTACGAAACGAACTGTTGTTGAGGCTTTGGAAAGGAAATTTTTCTCACGGTTTGTGGGGGGGCACCCCATGACCGGTTCCGAGTATACGGGAATAAAGGGAGCCGACCAGTATCTTTTCGAGAATGCGATTTATGTGCTAACACCCACTTCCCGTACGGATCCTGATGCCCTTGACATCATTAAAACTGTTGTAGCGGATACAGGGGCGCGTATCCTTTGTGTATCGCCGCAGGAACATGATCTGATGGTGGCTGCTGTCAGCCATTTGCCGCATCTTTTAGCCGTTTCCTTGATGAATACCGCTTGTGAGGTTGCTCGTGATCACCCGGAGACGTTAATTCTGGCAGCAGGCGGCTTTCGCGATATCACCCGTGTTGCCTCCAGTCAATCCTCCATGTGGCGTGATATTTATGCCACCAACCGGAAGAATATCATAGAAGTAAGTCGGAAGTTGCGAAAGTATCTGGAGCAGATAGAAAGAAGTCTGGAACAGGAGGATTTTGATGCTATCGTAACAAAAATGCAGAGGGCCCGGCAGGAGCGGGAGAAAATACCTCTTAAAATAAGAGGTTTTCTCCCTTCGGTACATGAGGTGATGGTTACGGTGCCTGATCAACCGGGAAGCATCGCCGACGTAACGGCGGCCATAGCGGCAACCGGGATAAACATTATCGACATTGAGATAGTGCGGATCCGGGAGGGGGAAGGTGGCACCCTTAAGTTGGCATTCAAAACGAGCGAGGAAGCGGATTCGGCTCGGGCGGTTTTACGTGCTCGGGGTTTCGTGGCAAAAAGACGTTAAAAAAGGTGGTAGTATGAAACTGCGAATTTATCCCAGTCATGGGCTGGCTGGAGTATGTAAGGTGCCCGGCGATAAATCAATATCGCACAGGGCGGCATTGCTAGGTGCCATTGCGCATGGGAATACGGATATCGTAAATTTTCTGCAGGGTGCGGACTGCCGGAGTACGCTGGGCTGTCTTAAAGCCCTTGGCGTGGAAATCAAAGAAAGCACAGAAGCGGTTCGCGTGGTGGGAAAGGGCCTGCGCGGGTTAACAGAACCTTTGACGGTGCTTGACGCGGGAAATTCGGGAACCACCATACGGTTGCTGCTGGGAATCTTAGCCGGGCATGATTTTTTTACAGTAATAACCGGAGATGACTCCCTCCGTCGAAGACCGATGGCGAGAGTCATTAAGCCTCTAAAGGAGATGGGAGCACAAATATGGGGCCGCGCCAATGACAGCATGGCACCGCTGGCGGTGAAAGGAATTGCCAATCTGACTTCCATTGCCTATACCCTTCCTGTGGCGAGCGCCCAGGTTAAATCAGCTATTCTTTTGGCCGGTTTATATGCTCAGGGAACAACTGAAGTAACGCAGCCGGTTCCCTGCAGGGACCACACGGAAAGGATGTTACAGGCTTTTGGGGCCAATGTAGAGGTTGATCGCATGACAGTACGCATTACAGGAGGCAAAGACTTGCAGGCGCAGGAAGTCAGGGTTCCCGGGGATATATCTGCTGCTTCCTTTCTGCTTGTAGCCGGGAGTGTGATTCCGGGCAGCGACATACTTATCCAGGACGTGGGAATAAATCCCACCCGGACCGGAATCCTTGAGGTACTGGATATGATGGGGGCAAAAATTGATGTCTGCAATGAACGCAGTTGGAATGGTGAACCTGTTGCGGATCTTCACGTTCAGTCGGCCCGGTTGAAAGGCATCAGGATCGGTGGGGAGTTGATTCCCCGGGTAATTGATGAGATCCCGGTTATCGCAGTGGCTGCTTCTGTTGCCGTGGGGACTACCGAAATAAACGACGCCTCCGAACTCAGGGTAAAGGAGACGGATCGTCTCAAGGCTATAACTTGCGAGTTGCAAAAAATGGGAGTTGCTATAGAAGAGAAGCCCGACGGACTGTTAATCCGGGGTGCCGGTCGAATAGAAAAAGCTA
>CADDZA010000002.1 GCA_902812435.1 Clostridia bacterium | reverse complement strand
ACTTGTTGTCTGGGATACCCTCCGCTAACATAGTAGTTGTGAGCTATCTGCATGTAACGGAGATCTCTGACTCTAACAATGCGTATGAACATGGATCTTTAATCCATCATATCTCGGTTGAAGAAGTCATCCGGGAGGTTTCTTCAGAACCAGCTTCGATGTCTTGACCTGAGCATAGGTAGGATAACGAAACGAAGTTCACGTCGCTCGGCTCTCCATATCATGATAGACGCAGATAATTCACCGGAGCCGGTTGACTCGAGGCTTTGGGTGATTTCAACCCAGTCCGGGATCTGGATCATATTAGCGGCGTATTCAGAATAAAGCAGAGACCCCTATCTCAAGGGCGTTCTTGTTATCCTGGCAGGATTTGTGGTATAGAAAATGTAATATAAAGAAGAAAAGGGATGCATGGCAAGTTGAGTAGAGGAAAAACTCGCATTTTAGATGAAGAAGAATATGATCGCTTGATGAAAATACATCTATTCGAGCAAAAACTATGGAAAAATGGTACCGCGTTGATTGCCGGTGTTGATGAAGCCGGGCGTGGTCCGCTTGCAGGACCTGTAGTAGCAGCCGCGGTTGTTATAAAGGAGGAACTCTTGCTTCCTGGTTTAAACGACAGCAAGCTTGTAAATCCTGCGCTTCGCGCTGCTTTATCCCGGGAAATCAAGCGGAAGGCGGCAGGTTGGGCTGTAGGAATAGTACCGGTCGGTTGGATTGAAAAATACAACATTCACGAAGCGTCGATTCTGGCCATGAAAAAGGCCTTGGAACAACTTAAAGTAAAACCTGATCATATCCTTATAGACGGGTGTTGGCCTATTAAAGATATCCCGGTTTCTCAAACTACCATTGTTAAAGGGGATACTCAGAGCGCCGTTATAGCTGCTGCTTCGATCCTGGCAAAAACAACCAGGGATGCCATAATGTCATACTACGGACTGCTCTTCCCAAAATATGGATTTGAACAGAACAAAGGATATCCAACCCCTGATCACCTGGAAGCTATTGCCAGGTACGGGCCCTGTTTTTTGCACCGCCGTACTTTTAGGGGCGTAAAGGAGTAATGGATAGTGAACGTCAGGTTGATTACTCTTTTTGAGCAGGTTAACACCTCAAAATTGAATAGCTGGGACCGGGGTATGATCCAGGATACTTTCACTATTAAAGTAATTGAAGTCAAAGGGGAAACAGTGGTTGTCTCGGTAAACGGGTACTGCCTGGAAGTTACATCCCGGGTCGCTCTTGTGCCCGGACAGGTGTTTTTAGTGAGGCAGGGGCAAAAGGATGGTGAAACGGTAACCTGGCATTTGCTAAGGGAGATTGCGGAGTCCCCCCAACAGTCAGTCCTGAAGAGATTTGGTCTCCCTGAGTGTCCGGAAAACAATTCTATTATAAATACTTTAAGTAAATCGGGACTTCCTATCACCGGAGAAAACCTTCAAAAAATCCAGCGCCTAATGGAAAAGTCAGGTGGATTTACGCCCGCAAATCTGATGGTTGCCATCACATCCCTTAAACTCGGTATTTCTTTCGAACTCCTGTTGCAAATACTTACACCTTTCGTTGAAAATTTTACTGTAACTGCTGCATCCTTGAAAAAAGATAGAGATGGAAGCAGCATGGATGATAACAGGGAAAAGCTACCAGGGCTGGATGGAGAGGGTGACAGACCTGCTATCCTTGGTTTTCGGTTGAAAGAGACCGTCGATACGCTTCGGGAAATGCTTTGTCGTTTTGTCAAATCCAACTCCAACCCGCAAGAGGTACTGCAGCATTTATGCAACGGAGAAAAGGATGAGAGAAAGCTCCTGGTGGGGGGACAGCTTTTCGCCTATGGGCAGTGGAATGTAAAAGAGCAGAAACCGTTTTATTACATTCCGCTCTTTGCGCTTTTCAAGGGTGAGGATTTCCACAATGGTGAAATATTTATTTATCCTGAGTTATCGAAACAAAAGGGAGCCACCGGCACGCGTTTTCTGCTGAACCTTGCCACCTGTTACCTGGGATGGATCCAGGTGGAGTTGACCTTACAGGACAGTCTGCTGAAAATAGGGATGCTTGTTGAGCAACAGACTGCAAAACTACTGATTGACAAATCCTGGCCTCAACTGGCTGAGGTTCTAAAAGAACTTAAATACAGGTTGATTTGGTCGGGGTGTAAAGTGGGTATAGTCAAGTCTTTCTTCCGTGATTTACAAAAGGGGTGCTTTGACGGCAAAGTCCATAAAACACTGGATCTTATCGTTTAGGAGAGGGATGCATGATACTAAATGTCAGGTAAAGAAAAACAAGCGGTTGCCTTGAGATACCGAAAAAATAAAGATCGTGCTCCTCGCGTGGTTGCTGCCGGACGGGGTGAAATTGCCCGGCGTATCATCGAAGAAGCTGCCAGGCATGGGATACCGCTTTATGAGGATCATGATCTGGTGGACCTGCTTATGCGCCTGCCGTTGAATGCAGAAATACCTCCTGAACTGTATCGTGCGGTGGCAGAGGTGCTTGTTTTCATTTACAGGCTCGATAAAAAGCATCAATCCTTCAGTTAAGTGAAGGAAGCCTGGAACCCCTGTGCGAATTTCTATTGTTTACGAAAAACCGGGGATGAAACTCGCCGAGAATGTTTATATAAAGTAAAAAGGAGCTCGAAATTGTCAGCAAACATCCTACATGGCTTCCACCTCCTCTGTCAAGAACCTGAAATCGGCATAAATACTGCCTTAATATCGTATGAACACCATGAGCGGTATCAGGGAGAGGGGTAATGGATCTCATGGAAAATCCCACATTCTTCATCACAAGAGTAATAAATCTAAACCGGCTGTCAACGGGAAGCACCAGTTCTCAAGGAAAGGATAAGGTATCATGAGTCTCTATCGCAGACGCCTTGGTACAGCGGGTGAAGAGATGGCGCTATCTTACCTGTTGGAACAAGGATATCGCCTGCTCGAGAAAAATTACCGATGTCGTTTCGGGGAAATAGATCTGATCGTCGAGGATGGCAATACTGTAGTTTTTATAGAAGTGAAAACGAGGAGCAGTTACCTTTTTGGGTTACCACAGGAGGCAGTCGGCTGGTCAAAGCGGGCAAAGATTAGGCGGCTTGCTCAAAACTTTTTGCTTTCCAGAGGATTGGAAGAGAAGCCTATCCGTTTTGACGTGATCGCTGTATTGTGTTTGAAAACAGGTGATTTTAACATTGAGCATTTAAAAGGTGTTTTTTGATCCACTCTCGTGAATAGTTGTATACAAGCAAGGAGATTGTTTCTTTTTATTTCTTTTTCTAATTGGTTTGCTTATGCTAATATGGAATAAGAGCAAGTTGCTCGTGCTTTAAGACAAGGGCACGGTTTTATATAGGTAAGGTAGGGATTTTAATGGAATTGCCTTTGATGTACCGAGGGTTATTGGAATTTTCCGGACCTGTCGTTCAGGATGTCCGTGCGCGGGTATGTAAGGTTTTTAGCAAGGCTGCTTTCTGGAACCGGATGCAAAGTGGCGCCAGCATTGCGGTTGCAGTAGGGAGCCGTGGCATTTCTGACATAGTTCCGGTTCTGGGGACTGTTATCAGCATGTTAAAAGAAAAGGGGTATCGTCCTTTTATCATACCCGCAATGGGCTCACACGGTGGAGGAACGGCGGAAGGACAGCGAAAGGTTCTTGCCGGGCTGGGAATAACCGAGGAGACTATGGGCGTTCCCATAAAAGCCAGTGGTGAAGCGGTTATTATTGGTCATGTTGCTCCTGAAATCCCGGTTTATTGCAACCGCGTTGCTCTAGACTGCAACGGCATTATCGTAATCAACCGGGTCAAACCACACACTTCCTTTCATGGGCCCATTGAAAGCGGACTTATGAAAATGCTCGCAGTCGGCCTGGGGAATCCTCAGGGTGCTGACACTCTGCATAAATTCGGGCCTTCCGGCCTGCGCAATAATATTCCCCTGGTAGCCGACCATATCATTAGAAAACTGCCTGTTCTATATGGCATTGCCATTATAGAGAATGCATGCGATAAGACCGCTCTGATCGAGGGATTGGAACCCCAGGAGTTTTATGAAAAGGAAAAGGATCTTCTCGAGAAAGCCCGTTCGCTGATGCCGCATCTTCCTTTTCAGGACATAGACCTGCTGGTTGTCAGGGAAATGGGCAAATGCTTCAGCGGAACCGGAATGGATACCAACGTCATCGGTAGGCTGCGCATCCAGGGGGAGGAAGAGCCTGATCAACCCAGGATCAAGCGGATCGCCGTGCTCGACCTGGCGGATGGATCGGAGGGGAATGCTGCCGGCATAGGACTGGCAGACTTTACTACCGACAGGCTCCTGGCAAAGGTTGATTGGGAAGCCACATATCTGAATGTCCTGACCACCACCTTTACCCAGCGCGCCATGATACCCATGCATTTCCCCACCGAAGAAATTACCATTAAAAAGGCACTCGATAGCCTGGGAGTCTGGAGCCCTGAAGATGTAAGGATTGTTGTGATTAAAAACACACTGGAACTGAACGAGATTGCCTTTTCATCGGCCCTATTAGCGGAAGCAAGACAGGTTCCTTATCTGACAATAAACGGAGAAGGACGAACTATGGCTTTTATCAACGGTGAACTGGAGATTTGAGGGGGCACTTTAGCCAAGGAGCTTTCTACCATGCTCGAGTTACAACCTTGCCGTAAATAACTCCAAAGTGCAGGTACTGCACCTGACGGAACTCCTCAGCATGACATATACCGACGCTACACGTGTGATAGGAGGTAACCGGGTTTTGTATCTTGATGTCCTGCTTGAGGCCAAGAAAGAATTCACAAGTCGTTCACCGGAGCAAATGGCGGAATTGAGCGGCGGCAGGTACCATCCGGATGAGAAAATGATCAGCATCACGTACTTGAATGAAATCTATCAGATATCTTTTCCCGACGGGGATTTTCTTGAAGCAGGTCAATCCACACCTCTCACTATAGACGAGAAAGCACTCGTGTTACAATACCTCAGCCAGGCAACCGGGCAACCGTTGAGCGGAAAGTGGGTTTCCTTTTCGGAACTTCCTAACGGAATGCTACATGACGCCCCTTTTAAGGTCGAGGCAGTACAACCCCTTGCCGAAATATTCGGGGGGCAGCCGGGCAAACTCCTCGACGTGGCGCAAACTCTTGGAGCCACTGAACTGAAAATCGGCGATGTGGGCGTTGTTATTCCGGTTTTTCCTCATATCACAGTGGCGATTTTTTTATGGGTTGGGAATGAGGAGTTTTCAGCAAAGGCTAACATGGTTTTTGATTCTGTCGCCCCGAACTATCTTTCAACGGCCGCTTTGTACGTTTTGGGAGCCAATGTGACCAGGCGCTTGTGTAAGGCAGTTAGGTAAAAGAATAAAACCCCTTTTCTTTTTCAATACTATAGCTAAAAGATCAAGGAGGGGTTTTCAAAATGTACAATTTACATCCGGCTTTTTCTATTTCACCAACTCCGAGCCGTGTCGGAGACAAGGTGAAGATCAGTTACCACGGACTCTTGGCAGGAGCAGGCGCCGACCAGGTGTGGCTTCATACCGGTTACGGTCAAGGACCGTGGCAGAACATCTACGATTACCCGATGAAAAAAATCGGAAACGAGTGGGAACAAACGGTAGAAATCACCCGTGAAGGCCAGTTCAACTTCTGCTTTAAAGACAGCGCCAATAACTGGGATAATAATAACGGCCTGAACTGGAGCTACCGCATCAGCCGTTAAATAACCAGGAGTTATAAGATAATTCTTTCACATTGCAAGAAAGGGGATTCTCCTAGGAGATCCCCTTCAATACTTAATGCAACGATTTTTTGTATTCATCAGGACTTGCCAGGCCCAGGATGTGTCTTAATTCTTCTTGTTGCTCTTCATCTATCAGTTCATCCACTGCAAGGGTGTAGTCTGCAACCTTCTCGGAAATAAACATCTTTGCTCCTGTTCGCAAGGCGATGGCAATGGCATCACTCGGACGGGAATCAACAATGACTTCGCCGGTTGTGGTTTGTAAATATATTTCCGCATAGTAAGTACTTTCTCGGACATCATTGATGATCACCCGTCGTACTGATACACCAAGGTGTTCACAAACCGATTTCATAAGATCATGGGTCATCGGGCGAGGTGCAGGAGTACCGTGTAAGGCCATTGCAATTGCCTGAGCCTCAAAGGGCCCTACCCAGATAGGAAGGACACGCTTTTTGGTTTCATCCAATAACAGGACAACAGGACTTAATGTAAGATCAAAGGCAATCTCCTTCACCTGAACTGGAATCACTTTGCTACCTCCTTCCAAATCAATTTAGGTTAAGCTCCGGTATCAAGCGGGCGATCGAAAAGCCGGTACTGGACGGCTTCCGCGAGATGTATAGACTTGATCTGCTCTGATGCATCCAGGTCGGCAATTGTTCTCGCTACTTTCAGGATGCGGTCAAAGGCTCTCATGCTGAGATTTAATTTATGAAAAACATTATATAACAGGTCTTGAGATTCCTTGTTCAATTTACAATATTTTTTTATCTGCTTGTTATGCATATCCGAGTTTTGAGTAATCCCCTCATCTTGATAGCGTTCCCGCTGTATCTCCCTGGCTTTTATCACCCTTTTTCTTATTTCTGAAGAGGGCTCCCCTTGTTTGCTTTGTGCAAGTTCCTTCAATTCCATTCGGGGCACTTCCACATGCAGGTCAATGCGGTCGAGAATAGGGCCGGAGATACGGTTGCGGTAGCGCTGGGCCTGGTGAGGCGTACAGGTACATTCTCTTTTGGGATCGCCTAAATACCCGCACGGACAGGGGTTCATCGCTCCCACAAATGTAAAGTTGGCGGGATAGGTAAAGGAACCAGCAGCCCGGGATACTGTAACAACTTTCTCTTCAAGAGGCTGACGCAGCGCTTCAAGTACATCCCGGTTGAATTCCGGTAATTCGTCCAGAAAAAGAATGCCGTGGGATGCAAAGCTGACCTCACCGGGATGGGGTATTCTCCCCCCTCCAATAATACTCGCTACAGAGGCGGTATGATGGGGTGCACGAAAAGGTCGTGTCGTTATTAAGGGGCTGTCTTTTGGTAGCAGACCCGCAACGCTATAGATTTTCGTTACCTCCAGAGCCTCTTCCCATGTCAAGGGAGGCATGATGGATGGAAGCCGCCTTGCCAGCAGCGTTTTTCCGGTTCCTGGGGGGCCGATTAACAGCACATTGTGACCTCCCGCCGCTGCGATTTCAAGGGCGCGCTTCACCTTTTCTTGCCCCTTCACGTCCGCGAAATCGGGATATCCATTGGATACTGTCTTAGCTAATGTATTCATTTTTTCTACAGCAAAATCCGAAATTCCTTCATGGAGGGAACCTTCACCTCTTAAAAAGCTAATGATCTCACCTAAATTACTTCCTCCGAGAACTGAAATATTCTGTACCAAAGAAGCCTCTTCCAGGTTGCTGAGAGGTACGATAAGGGTTGAACCGGCACTTTCCCTCACTATGTTACCTGCCATCAGAAGAATGCCCGGTACCGGACAAACAGTCCCATCAAGGGATAACTCGCCGACAAAAATGTATTGGGCGACTTTTTCCCGTGAAACCTGCTCTGTAGCAGCAAGAATTCCCACCGCTATCGGGAGGTCAAAAAGGGAACCCTCTTTTCTCAGATCAGCCGGAGCCAAATTGACCGTGATTCTTTTGAGAGGGAATTCAAAACCGGCGTTTCTAATTGCGCCCCGTACCCTCTCGGTTGACTCGCGAACGGCAGGATCCGGGAGACCTACGATTGTAAAAGAAGGGAGCCCGGGTGAAACATCCACTTCGACCCTTACTAAATTGGTGTCCATTCCCAAACAGCAACAACTGTTGATAATTCCCAACAATGTCTATTCCCTCTCTTACTGTCTTCTTACCTAATATCTATTCTTTATTAAAAATGCTGTTCCTGCTTTTAGCGCTTCAATAAGAGTGCATAAGTTGTGGGTGTCTTCGATTACTTGATTGATTGTATTATCCTGTTGATCCGTGGCAGACGCTCATGCCGCCCAAGCGGCACCATCAAAAGAATGAAAATAGTGGTTTATCCTTGCAGGCGCAGCGACCTACGGAGGTTGTTACTCGCCCTTGACGAAGGAGCAGCTAACTGCAGCCGAAGCGAAACAGGAGGTTGAGCTAGGCGACTATGCGCCATGGATGGCGTCATAGGAGCCGGTCGGCTGCCGTCTGCGACAAGTCTTAGGGCGAGTTAAACCGGAGTCCGGGAGCAAGCGCAAGGATAGACCTGAACATTTTCAGGGCAGACTAAGGCTAACAGAAAATGAAGGGGGGATGTTAATGCGGCCCCTTTGGCGGGGGACAATCAGTTTCGGTTTGGTAAACATACCTATCAGGCTTTACTCCGCCGTGGAGGAGCATGACTACAAATTCCGTTTCCTGCATAAGAAGTGTCATACGCCACTGGTTTACGAGAGAAAGTGTCCCAACTGTGAGACGGTTGTCTCACAGGATGACATTGAAAGGGCCTATGAGTATGTAAAGGGTAGGTTTATAATCGTCGAGGAGGAACTCCTGACCACCCCGGGTGAAAACCTGCACAGCATTGAAATCTTGGATTTTGTTAAATTGGTAGAAATAGACCCGATTTATTTCGCAAAGCCTTATTACCTCGCTCCCAATGAAGGCGGGGAGAAAGCCTATCAGTTGTTGCTCCATGCCATGCGCAACACACAACGGGTCGCCATTGCCAAGGCAAGACTCCGCAACAAGGAATCTCTTGTGGCTTTACGGGTTTACAATGATTGCTTGCTGATGGCTATAATGTATTATCACGATGAAATACGATCTTTAGATGAAATCCCTGAACTCCGGAAAAATGTTAAACTCCACGAGAATGAAATCAAAATGGCTATAAATCTCATTGAAAACCTGGCAGGAGATTTTCGTCCGGAAAAATACGAGGATGAGTATCGCATCTCCCTCAAGAAGATAATCGATGCAAAGATAGCGGGACAGGAAATTGCAGTTCCTCCAACCGCTCCCGCACCAAAGGTGCTTGATCTTGTTGAAGCCCTTAAAGCAAGCCTGGAGGCTACGAAAGAGAAAAAAGGGGAAAGGGGGCGCCGCAGAGAAAAAAGAGGTGGGTTGTCTCTGTAAAATGAATCTTGCCTCCAGTTTCTGAGCCAATTGTGGTAAAAAATAATAACAGAAGGAGGATTCTGCAAATCAAATCAGAACAAAGAAAAAAGAAATAAAATGGGAAGCACCGCAAAGGGAGAAGTTTCTATGCAAGATTGTTATTATTGGGCTACACTACATATAAGTATGGAGTTGGGACCGCGCATTCTGCTATATCTTTACCGGTATTTTGGTTCGGGGAAAGCAGTCTTCGAGGCGGATCCCCGTGAATTCCGGAATATCCCCTTGCTTTCCCCTCAAATTGTTGAAAAAATTATTGCTTCCCGGGATTCTCTTATCCCTGAAAAAACCGCTCAGGAACTTATATCAAACAACATCAAGGTCACAGTACTGGGAGACCCGGATTACCCAAAGCTTCTTGCAGAAATCCCTGATCCTCCTGTGGTGATTTACAGCAGAGGCAGGCTGCCTGGACATGAAATGCCTTTGATAGCCATAGTGGGAGCACGAAAGGCAACCCCCTACGGAAGGGTTATGGCGAAGAAGCTGGCTGAAGATTTAACAAGTCTCGGTTGGGGTGTTGTCAGTGGAATGGCGAGAGGAATCGATACTGCTGCCCATGAGGGTGCAATAGCCGGGAACGGTTACACCCTGGCCGTTTTCGGGTGCGGTGTGGATGTTTGCTATCCCCGAGAAAATCAAAAGCTTTATGATAAGATAGCGGAAAAGGGATGCCTCTTGAGTGAATTTCCACCTGGTACAGGTCCCCAGCCGAAGAACTTTCCTATAAGAAACCGTATCATCAGTGGTTGTTCCCTGGGGACGCTTGTGGTGGAGGCGGGTGAGCGGAGTGGTGCGTTGATAACTGCCAACTTTGCCCTTGAACAGGGGAGGGATGTCTTTGCTGTCCCCGGAAGCGTTACAAGCACTTGGAGCCGCGGTACTAACAATTTAATAAAACAGGGTGCAAAGCTTGTGGAAAGCGCAGAGGATGTGATTGCGGAGTACCCTTATTTAAGTTTTGCTTCGCCGGTCTCAAGGGAGTGCCCGGCAAAGGGAACAAAACTACCGCCAGAGGAGGCCGCGGTTTACAAGTATTTAAATTTGGAACCGGCTCATATAGATCAACTGGCGGAACTTACAGGTATGCCTGTTTCGATAATCGGCAGCATTCTGACGATGCTGGAACTCAAGGGGCTTGCAAAGAGATTGAATGGAGATTATTATATCTGTGCGGATCTTCCCCGGCGTTGAGCGATATTCCTTAAAAAGGGTGAAATAAATGGCCAAGGTCCTTGTAATTGTGGAATCCCCTGCAAAGGCACGTGCTATCTCTAAACTGTTAGGAAGAAAATATCTTGTCAAGGCTTCCTTGGGACATGTCCGTGACCTTCCTAAAAGCCAGATCGGTGTTGACATAGAAGGATCCTTTCAACCTAAGTATATTACTATTCGAGGAAAGGGCGAGCTGATCAAGGATTTAAAGGAATCCGCGAAAAAGGCGGATCGAGTACTGCTGGGTCCCGACCCCGATCGTGAAGGAGAAGCCATTGCATGGCACCTGGGCAATATTCTGGACATACCGCCGGATACACCATGCCGGATTGAGTTCCATGAGATCACCAAAAAAGCACTAGAAGAGGCGGTGAGACGGCCGCACCTGATCAATTTAAACCGGGTTGACGCCCAGCAGGCCAGGCGCGTTCTTGACCGGCTGGTGGGTTATAATTTGAGCCCTTTGCTTTGGCGGAAAATCAGAAGGGGTTTAAGCGCAGGTCGTGTCCAATCGGTTGCCGTCCGTTTGATTTGCGACCGGGAAGATGAAATCAAAAATTTCAAACCGGAAGAATATTGGACACTCACCGCTCGTTTAAAGGCGCAGGAAAGCCTATTTGAGGCTAACCTGTTTCGTAAAGGGGAGCAGAAGGTCAACCTCGCAAAAGAGGAAGATGTTAAGAGAATAATTGAGGAGCTAAAAACAGTTGACTTTATCGTAGTTAAGATAAATAAACGCGACCGGAAGCGAAATCCCTTGCCGCCATTCACCACCAGCACGCTGCAGCAAGAGGCCAGCCGGAAACTTAATTTTCCTGTGAAAAAGACGATGCTGATTGCCCAGCAGTTGTATGAGGGTCTTGATTTGGGCGAAGAAGGGATTGTCGGTTTGATCACATATATGCGAACCGATTCCACAAGGCTCTCTGAAGATGCGCAAAACTCTGCTCGGGAATATATTAAGAACACCTTTGGTTCCGAATATGTCCCTGAAAAGGCTCCACAATACAAAACAGGGCGCAGGGCCCAGGAGGCACATGAGGCTATTCGTCCAACAGTGACCGAAAGGGTTCCCGAGAAAGTCAAGTCTTTGCTTACCCGTGATCAGTACAGATTATATAAGCTCATATGGGACCGTTTTATTGCCAGCCAGATGAGTCCCGCAGTTTTTGAGGCTACTACGGTGGACATAGAGGCTGGTTCATATCTTTTCCGGGCCACCGGTTCTGTCGTTCGCTTTCCCGGTTTCATGAAAGTTTATACGGAAACTGATGAAGAGGAGTCGACTTTACCTGCTCTCGTTGAGGGAGAAAAACTTATTCTTCAGGAATTGCTGCCCAAGCAGCATTTCACCCAGCCGCCTCCGCGTTATACCGAGGCCAGTTTGGTTAAAACGCTCGAAGAAAACGGCATCGGCCGGCCGAGCACATATGCCCCGATTATCGCCACTATTCAAAGCCGCGGCTATGTCGTGAAGGAAGACAAGTATCTCTACCCGACGGAATTGGGTTGTATCGTTGTTGACCTGTTGAAAGAATACTTCCCGAAAATAATCGATACCGAGTTTACAGCCGGGATGGAGGAAAAGCTCGATCAGATCGAAGAGGGGCAAACCCCCTGGCAAGAGGTTGTCGCGGAATTTTACCGGCCGTTCAAGCAGGACCTTGAACACGCCGAAACCGAGATCGGTGTGATCGAAGTGGAGGAAGAACTGAGTGAGGAGAAATGCCCCAATTGCGGACGTAACCTGGCGATAAAACAGGGGAAATACGGTAAATTCCTTGCTTGCCCGGGATTCCCCGAATGCCGTTATACGCAACCATATTACGAGAATACGGGAATCCCATGCCCTCGCTGTGGTGGGAAAATAGTGGTACGCAAGACGCGCCGTGGCAAAAAATTTTATGGTTGTATCAACTACCCCGAATGCGA
Source organism: Clostridia bacterium (assembly GCA_902812435.1). Lineage (GTDB taxonomy): Bacteria > Bacillota > DSM-12270 > Thermacetogeniales > Thermacetogeniaceae > DULK01. The sequence goes on along the minus strand of CADDZA010000002.1, from coordinate 44,933 downwards.
TTTTACATCATGGAATGAACCGTCACAGCACTTATGCCCAGAATGCGGTCATTTTCTGACTTATCACGGGCGTGTGAAAAAGAAGCTTACATGCCCCATCTGCAGCAAAACATATGACGAAAACAATTTGCCCGGACAGCCGAGGTGAAATGATGGCATCAGTTATCGTTATCGGTGGGGGTTTGGCCGGTTCCGAAGCTGCCTGGCAGGCAAGCCGGCTCGGTGTTGAAGTAATACTATACGAAATGCGACCTGTGAAGCAAACCCCCGCTCATCACACCGACCTGCTTGCGGAACTTGTCTGCAGCAATTCCCTGCGCGCCCAATCCCTGCAGAACGCCGTGGGATTGCTGAAAGAAGAAATGCGAATGGCACATTCTTTGATCATCGAATGTGCAGCTAAGACGGCAGTACCTGCTGGTGGTGCTCTTGCCGTGGACAGGACTGCATTTGCGGAGGCAGTGACAGAGGCTATCACTAATAACCCGCGAATAACATTGATCAGGAAAGAGGTGAGGGAACTACCTGAAGAGAGACCCCTGGTTATTGCAACCGGCCCACTTACTTCCCCAGCCCTGGCTCGGAGTATCGCCTCCCTTACGGGTGAGGAATATCTCTCATTTTATGATGCGGCGGCACCCCTGGTAACTAGAGAATCACTTAACATGGAGAAATTGTTTGCGGGCTCCCGCTACGGGAAAGGAGAACCTGCGTACCTTAATGCTCCGATGGATAAGGAGCAGTACCGGCGATTCTGGCAGGCTCTGGTCACCGCGGATGTCCACGAGCCGCATGCCTTTGAGAAGAACATTTTCTTCGAGGGGTGTTTGCCCATTGAAGTTATGGCGAGAAGGGGCCCTGATACCATGCGCTATGGCCCCCTTAAACCTGTAGGCCTGATAGATCCCCGTACAGGTAAAGAACCCTATGCAGTAGTCCAATTGCGGCAGGATAACCGGGCCGGCACCATATACAACATGGTCGGTTTCCAAACCCAGTTGAAATGGGGGGAGCAAAAGCGTGTCTTTCGCATGATACCGGGTTTGGAAAACGCAGAATTTGTTCGCTTCGGGGTAATGCATAAAAACACCTTTATCAACGGGCCCAAGGTTTTACTTCCAACCTTGCAAATGCGTTCAGACCCAGGTATCTTCTGTGCAGGGCAGTTTACCGGTGTTGAGGGATATGTGGAATCCGCGGCAAGTGGATTCATCGCCGGTATCAACAGTGCACGCTATGTCCAAAACAAACAACTATTGACGCCACCACCGGAAACAGCACATGGCGCCCTTTGTTGGTATGTTGCAACATCGCCAAGTTTAAATTTCCAGCCCATGAATATAAATTTTGGCCTTTTCCCCGAGCCATCATATCGTACCTCCCGTCGCAATAAGACCAAAGTCCTAGCCGATAACGCCCTCAAGAGCTGGTCTAAATTTCTTGAAAATTTAGATAACAGTAACTTGCCGAAATAGTCATTGTGTGCTAGCATTCTATCAGAGGATCAAAATGGAAAAAATAGAGGAATATCGTCAACTTTTTATTAATTATCTAAAGAATCAGAAAAACCTGAGCGAAAAATCTATAATCAACTACTCTGCCGATCTGGACCACTTTTTCACATTCTTAAAATCATCCACACAAATCTTTGATCTCAATCAAATAGAAACAAAGCATTTGCGTGAATACCTCTCTCAACTGTACTCCTCAGGTTACGCCCGAAGCACAATTGCCAGGCATCTGGTCTGTTTGCGCGCTTTTTTCAGGTATCTTTACCAATTGAAAGCGGTAAAAACAAATCCTTTGACACTGGTTCGTACACCCAAGGGTTCGAGACGCTTGCCACAGTTTCTTTATCCTCACGAAGTAAATACACTTTTGAAAACACAGGATCGAAATGATTTGTTAGGCATACGAGACATGGCCATGTTAGAATTATTTTATAGTTCGGGCTTGAGAATCGGAGAAATCGTCCAAATTAATATCGGCGATCTTGACTTTTCCTTACGGTGTCTCTTGGTCAAAGGAAAGGGTAAAAAAGAGAGGATGGTGCCTTTCGGCAAACGGGCGGCGGAGGCCTTAAACCTTTATTACGTCAAGGCAAGGCCCCTTATCACGGGCAGGCCGAAGCCTGATATAAATGAACCGTTTTTTGTTAACTGGAGAGGGCAGCGATTGACTACACGGGGCGTTTATGGAATTGTCACAAAGTATTTGAAAGAAATCGCTCCCACCAGGAATCTATCACCACACGCCTTGCGCCATACCTTTGCCACCCACCTTTTGGATGGTGGGGCAGACCTGCGGTCTGTTCAGGAACTTTTAGGTCATGCCAGAATGTCCAGCACCCAGATCTATACTCACGTTTCCGTTGAAAAGATTAAAATAATTTATGATAAAGCACATCCAAGGGCGAAAACCTCAAAGAAAGATTAAGAAGGGAGTCTTTGCGTTGTTTACGGGAACAACAATCATTGGAGTTAGATGCAAGGGGCAGGCTGCGTTGGGTGGAGATGGCCAGGTAACATTTGGTAACAATACAATTATGAAGGAACATGCGTGTAAAGTGCGAAGATTATATAACAACCAGGTATTGGCGGGGTTTGCAGGTTCTGTGGCAGACTCTCTTACACTTTTTGACAAATTTGAACGTAAGCTTGAAGAATACCGGGGCAACCTCTTGCGGGCGGCGGTGGAGTTGGCCCGCGACTGGCGTCTTGACCGCTATTTGCGGCGCCTGGAGGCCCTGCTCATTGCAATGGACAAAGAGCATCTTTTGATCATATCCGGAAGCGGTGAAGTCATTGAACCCGATGATGGTATCGCGGCTGTGGGATCCGGAGGGCCATATGCTCTAGCGGCGGCGCGGGCCTTGACCCGGCACACGTCACTCGAAGCAGCACAAATAGTACAGTCAGCTTTAGAAATTGCAGCATCAATCTGTGTTTATACAAATAACTTTATTACAGTAGAAAAATTATAAGGGAGAGAAACATGGAAGAATTAACACCACAGCAGATTGTTGCCGAGTTGGATCGTTATATTGTCGGCCAGCAAGCGGCCAAAAAAGCAGTGGCAATTGCCTTAAGAAATAGGTACAGGAGGCGTCTTTTGCCGCCTGAATTGAAGGATGAGATTGTACCGAAAAATATTATTATGATTGGCCCCACAGGTGTAGGAAAAACAGAGATCGCCAGGCGGCTGGCCAAACTCGTGAACGCCCCGTTTATAAAAGTAGAGGCTACTAAATTTACAGAAGTAGGGTATGTGGGGCGCGATGTGGAATCGGTCGTGCGGGATTTGGTGGAAGTTTCAATCAGGATGGTAAAAAACGAAAAGATTTCTTCGGTTGCTGAAAAGGCAGCGAAGCTGGCGGAAGAGCGCATACTGGATCTTCTCTATCCCACATCCCGTCGCAAGAAATCCCAGAAAACACCTTTTGATTTATTATTTGAAGAGATGGGGGTCAGCCTGCCAGCTCCAATAGAACACGACAATGAAATGAGCGAAAAAATTCAACAGCGCCAGGTCCTTGCAGAAAAGCTGAAAAACCGGGAACTAGAAGATGCTTACGTTGAAATCGAGGTCGAGGAAAAAAACCCTCAGATGCTTGAGATTTTCTCCCTTAGCGGGATGGAGGAGATGGGACTTAACCTCCAGGATATATTGGGGAATATTTTGCCCAGAAGAAAAAAAAAGCGGCGGGTCAAAATCAGCGAGGCGCGGCGCATCCTGGCTCAAGAAGAGGCTCAAAAGTTGATAGATATGGATGAAGTGATCTCTGAGGCCATTGAACGTGCTGAACAAAGCGGGATCATCTTCCTTGACGAGATTGATAAGATAGCAACGAGAGAAAATAGCTGCGGTCCCGACGTCTCGCGCGGCGGTGTACAACGCGACTTCCTACCCATCATAGAAGGATCGACAGTGATTACGAAGTATGGGCCGGTAAAAACAGATTACATTCTGTTTATTGCAGCAGGAGCCTTTCATTTCGCAAAACCATCTGATTTGATTCCGGAACTGCAAGGGCGTTTCCCAATCAGAGTAGAACTGGAGCCTTTGAGCAAAGATGATTTTTTGAGGATTTTAACCGAGCCTGATAATTCCTTAATAAAGCAGTATACTGAACTGTTACGTACTGAAGGGCTTGAAGTTGAATTTACACCGGACGCTCTTGCGGAGCTCGCGGAAATTGCCTATCTCGTGAATGCACGTACTGAAAATATTGGGGCACGCCGCCTGCACACCGTAATGGAAAAGGTTGTTGAGGATATATCCTTTCACGCACCGGAAATCTCCCAGAAAAAAATCATAATTGATAAGGAGTATGTATCCTTGCGGCTAAATGATATTGTTAGGGACGAGGACTTAAGCAGGTATATTCTTTAGTAATGGGGGGATGCGAGATGGAGGCCCTGCTGGAAAAGACCCGTACCATTAACAAGTTGATGCAAAATGCTCAGGGGGGCATTGATTATAAATTAATGGCTCAGGTTTTGAGTGAAAATATCGGAGCTAACATATATCTCGTGGGACGACGGGGAAAGATACTCGGGTATCATTTTGTTGAAGGGTTCACCTGTCCAATCATGTCGGACATTCTTTTACACAGTGAATGTTTCCCTGAGAGTTACAATCAGCAGTTGTTAATGGTTACAGAAACACAGGAGAATATCAGGCAGAATGCCGACTACTGCATTTTTAACGCTAACGAAAAATGCCAGATAGTTGACAAGAGAAAAACGATTATTCCCATCTACGGTGGCGGTGATCGTCTGGGAAGCATGATATTGACCAAAGCCGGGGCCGACCTGGGAGCAGGTGATTTGGTGCTCGCGGAACACGGAGCAATTGTGGTGGGAATTGAGATTCTGCGCATTAAAAATGAGCGGGTTGAGTCAGATACGAAAAAAAAGGCCGCAGTCCAGATTGCGCTCGGAACACTTTCATTCTCTGAGATGGAAGCGGCAGGACATATTTTCTCTGAATTAGGCGGCTCGGAAGGTTTGCTGGTGGCAAGCCGGATAGCGGACAGAGTAGGAATCACACGTTCTGTAATTGTCAATGCCTTGCGTAAATTGGAAAGTGCAGGTGTTATCGAGGCAAAGTCCCTTGGGATGAAAGGGACTTTTATCCGGATCCTGAATGACAACCTGCTTGATGAATTGAAAAAAGTGCGGTGGAACAAAAAGATCCGTTAAAACAAGGGTATAGGACTTTGTATATGACTTTTATATTAGTTTTTTAAAGAGCATCGAGAAGCGATGGCAAATATTACTGGAGAAAATTCTGCCAGTCGCTTCTCTTTTTTGTCGAAATTAGAAGGAATTTCATAGGGGGACCTAGAATTACTGGGTTTGATATAATATGGAGTGATTATTAAATAAATGTTTTGAAAGCGGGTGCACGGAAAATGTGGGAGCAACTGGGTGAACCAATCCTCCCTGTTCTCCAGGGTATGTTGAACGCCAACTGGCTGCGCCAGCAGGTTATTGCCAATAATATTGCAAATGTCGACACTCCCCAATACAAAAGATGGGATGTTATCTTTACTCAGAAATTGAAAGAAAGTTCTAACATTTCTCTGGCTCAGACAAATCCACGTCATATTAATGTAAAAACAACAGAAATGATGAAGCCGGCTTTGGTCCAACCTGAAAAAACAAGCATGAGAAATGACGGTAACAACGTCGACTTGGAGTATGAAATGGCAATCCAGGCGGCAACCGTTTTGCAATACAATCTACTGACCAGGTTGGTATCCGATCAACTGGGAATGCTGCGCACGGCAATCACCGAGGGGAGGCGTTAAACGGTGGGTCTTTTTACCGGGATTGAAATCAGTGGGAGCGGTCTGACCGCTCAGCGCCTGCGGCTGGATGTAATTGCGAACAATATTGCAAATGCGGAAACGACCAGATCCGGCCAGGTTGATCAGAATGGGCGTCCCATTCCTTACCGGTGCAAGCGGGTTGTTTTTGAGGCAAACAATGCCGACTTTGGTGCGGTTATGAGGGGTGTCGCAAACAGCTGGGGAGGTGTCAGGGTCAAGGAAATCGTGGAGGACCAGAGTCCTTTTCCGCTTGTTTACAATCCTGATCACCCGGATGCAAACCCACAGGGTTATGTCCTGATGCCCAATGTTAATGTGTTGCAGGAAATGGTGGATCTGATCAGCGCCAGCAGGGCCTACGACGCCAATGTTACTGCATTGAACGCCTCAAAGGAGATGTGCACCCGGGCGCTGGATATCGGGCGGGGATAGAAGACGGAAACTTTGAAGGGGGGTTGTGACGGTGGACATTTTAGCCGGAACATTGCTTACGCCGCTGAGGTTCCCCGGAGGGAATGAAGTTGCCCGGCCGGAGAAGCAGAAAGGAGCGGAAATACCGTTCAAGGATTTTTTGACACAAGCCATCAGGGACGTGAACAATCTCCAGCAAGAGGCCGAACAAAAGATCAGGGAGATGACTCTGGGCAACGCAGGCAGTTTCCATGAAATAATCATAGCCACGGAAAAGGCATCGCTGGCCTTACAGCTGCTCACGCAGATTCAGAACAAACTGGTTGACGCATATCAGGAAATTATGCGCATCCAACTTTAGGTGACCGGGGTTAGACGGAATTGGTAAAAGAATTCTTGCTTAAATGTAGGGAGACCCTGCTTGAGCGCTGGAACAAGCTGGATTCGAAACAACGTATCTTGTTTGCCGGTGGGGTCCTGCTGATTTTGCTGGTAACGGTGTACCTGATAATAATTGCCAGCAAGCCGAAATTTGTGCCCCTCTATACCAACCTCGATCAGCAGGATGCTGCGGCGATTGTCGAACAGTTGAAGGGGAAAAAGGTCGCTTATCGTTTGAGCGATGACGGAAGCACCGTGCTCGTCCCGGAATCGCAAAAATATGAGCTCCGCCTGGAACTGGCAAACCAGGGGCTTCCCAAAGGCGGCAGCGTCGGTTTTGAAACCTTAAATCAGACCCGTTTCGGGGAGACGGAAAGCGAGAGAAAGGCCAGGTATTTAATAGCCCTGCAGGGTGAGTTGGAGAGAACCATCCGCAGGCTTGATGCGGTGGATGATGTGCGGGTGCATATCGTAGCCCCCGAACCGTCTCTTTTCATCGATCAGACGAAGGATGCCACCGCTGCCGTGCTCGTCAAGCTGAAACCCGGCCGCAGCCTGCAAGATCAACAGGTGGAAGGTATCATGCGCATTGTTGCCGCCGGGGTCGAGGGGCTTAAGCCGGAGAACGTCACGGTGGTGGATACGCAGGGAAATGTTTTATCGGAGGGTGTGGGCGGCCAGGGGACTTCACAAACTTCGAAGCTAACGGCGAACCAGATGCAGTTGGTGCAGGAATACGAAAAGCAGCTGGAGAAGTCCATCCAGTCGATGCTGGAAAGGGTTGTCGGACAGGGGAAGGTGGTCGTCCGAGCCAATGCCACCCTTAATTTCGACCAGGTGGAGATAAATAATGAAGTGTACGGGGACAAGCAGATCAGGAGCCAGCAGCAAACCGAGGAGATTTCCAGCGGAAACGCTAATCCCCAGGGAGTGGCCGGCACGCCCAGCAACATTCCGACATATGCCCAGCCGGGCACGCAAACCGGCGGCCAGTACCAGAAGACGGAAAAGACTACGAATTACGAGGTGGATAAAAACAGCGAGCACAGAATTGTGGCGCCCGGGCAGGTCAAGCAGCTTTCCGTGGCCGTGGTGGTTGACGGCCAGCTGGATCTCCTGAAGCAACGGGAAATTGAAAATCTGGTCACGGCAGCGGCGGGGATCAACCAGAGCCGGGGGGACAACCTGACGGTAACCAGCATGCCCTTTAACACGACCTGGTCTCAGCAAATGGCAAAAGAAATGGCAGCAGCCCGGCGCAGAGAACAGTTGCTTAAATTCGGGGTGACCGCCGCAGTCATCATCAGCTTCGGTCTGGCCCTGTGGTTTGTCCTCAAGAGGCGTCGCCGGGCGGAGGAGGAGATCGATTATATCGCCGGCCCCGCCATGTCCCTTGATGAAGTGCTGGCAACGAAGGAGACCGAATTATCGCCGGAGGAAAAAGAAAGGGCCCGGATGGTTGAGCATATCCAGAATCTGGTACGACAGAGTCCGAAAGAGGTTGCCCAGTTGTTGAAGACCTGGCTGGGTGAAGAATCGAGGTGAAAGAGAAATGAAAGAACTGACAGGAAAACAAAAAGCCGCGATTCTGTTAATCTCTTTAGGTCCTGAAATATCTGCCCAAATCTTCAAGTATTTGCAAGAGGAGGAAATAGAGCAGTTAACCCTGGAAATAGCCAATATCAGAAAGGTGCCTCCGGAGAAAAGGGATGAGGTCTACCAGGAATTTTACCAGATGTGCCTGGCAAACGAGTATATCAGCCAGGGGGGGATCAACTATGCCCGGGAACTGCTGGAGAAGGCCCTGGGCGCCCAGAAGGCAGCGGAAATTATTGACCGCCTCACGGCATCCCTGCAGGTGCGTCCCTTTGATTTTATAAGAAAGACAGATCCCTCCCAGCTGCTCAATTTTCTCCAGGGCGAACACCCGCAAACAATTGCCCTGATTCTGGCGTATATGGAACCGGAACAGGCCGCCTCAGTGATCTCGGCCCTGCCGCCGGAAAGCCAGACCGAGGTGGCACGTCGGCTGGCTTTGATGGACCGTACGTCACCTGAAATATTGCGGGAGGTTGAGAAGGTTCTGGAGAGGAAACTCTCGTCTGTGGTGACTCAGGACTACACAAGCGCGGGAGGGGTTAAATCCCTGGTTGAGGTTTTAAACCGGGTGGACCGGGCCACTGAGAAAACAATCATTGAAACGCTTGAGGTGCAGGACCCCGAACTGGCAGAAGAAATCAAGAAACTGATGTTTGTCTTCGAGGACATTGTGCAGCTGGATGATCGCGCGGTACAGCTGGTACTCAGGGAAGTCGACTCCCATGACCTGGCCCTCGCCCTGAAGGGCGCGGGGGAACAGGTGATGAAGAAGATCGAAAACAACATCTCCAAGCGGGCGGCCCAGATGCTGAAAGAGGACATCGAGTACATGGGACCGGTCCGCCTGCGTGACGTCGAGGATGCCCAACAGAGGATCGTGGCGGTGATCAGGAAGCTGGAGGAGCAGGGCCAGATCTTTATTACCAGAGGCGGGAGGGACGAGATCATTGTCTAAGGTGATCAAGGCGACCAGTCTGGTAATGTCGTTACCGCGGACGATCAGCTATCTCAATAACATCCCGGGCAGAGAACTTGAGCAAGACAGCGGCGAGGGAAAAAAATGCGGCCTTGACGCCGCTGATGCCAGGGAGATCCTGGCAGAGACGGAGGTCATGGTGAGCAGCCTTCTGAACGAGGCCAGATCGAAAGCGGAGACTATCATCAGCGATGCCCGCCGGGAGGCGGACAGGCTTGTGGAAGCAGGGCGCGCCGAGCTCGAGCGTTTAAAGCGGGAATCAGAAAGGGCGGGCTACGAAGAAGGGTTTGCTGCAGGGCAACAGGCCCTTGCCGGAGAGAGGGAAGAGTTGCTGCGGGAGGTGGCTGCGGCCCGCGCCGCGCTGGATGAGGAAAGGCGAAATTTAATCAAGGAGATGGAGCCGAAGCTGCTGCAGCTGGCCATCTATATCGCCAGGCAGATCGTTCACGCAGAATTGAACCTTTCCCCCGGACAGATCAGGAATCTCGTCCGGGCCACCCTTGACAAGGCTTTGGAAACGGGTGATGTGATCCTGAAAGTGCACCCCAGTGATTATGATGAAATCGTCGCTATGCTGGAAGAAGCCGGGCAAAGAAAGGTTCAGGTGGAGGTCGACAACAGCATCCAGAGGGGCTGTGTTGCCGAAACCCCGTATGGGACCGTTGACGGGACGGTGGACGGCCAGCTGAAGGAGGTTGCCCATGAACTCTTAGAGGTGCTCTCTCAATGATTGACCTGGAAAAGTATTACCGGCGGTTGAGGGGAAATGAACCCATCAAATATTGGGGCAGGGTGGGGCAGATTATCGGTCTGACCATCGAATCCGAAGGTCCCCGAGGAAACATCGGTGAGCTCTGCTACCTGATCACTACGGCGGGTCGCATCAGAGCCGAAATCGTCGGTTTCCGGGAAAGGCGGACGATTCTCATGCCGCTGGGTGAGATCCGAAGTGTGGGACCGGGCTGCCGGGTGGTGGCATCGGGTGATGTCTTTAAAATCGGAGTTGGCTCTGGGCTGGTTGGGCGGGTCCTCGACGGGCTGGGGAAACCCATGGACGGTAAAGGCCCGGTTGAGTTTACCGAATGGATCCCCGTAACCGCGGAAGCCCGCAACCCCCTCGAGAGAAAAAGGATCCAGGAGGTATTACCCTTAGGAATCAAGGCAATAGACGGGCTCCTTACCTGTGGAAAAGGGCAACGCCTCGGGATCTTTGCAGGGAGCGGGGTGGGGAAAAGCGTGCTGCTGGGTATGATCGCCCGCAACACAAAGGCGGACATCAATGTGATCGCCCTGATCGGCGAGCGCGGGCGTGAGGTCAGGGAATTTATTGAAAAGGACCTGGGCACAGAAGGGCTGCAGCGCTCCGTTGTAGTAGCCGCCACCTCGGACCAGCCCGCCCTGGTGCGTTTAAAAGGTGCCCTGGTGGCGACGACAATCGCGGAGTATTTTCGGGATCAGGGGAAAGATGTCTTGTTGATGATGGATTCGGTGACAAGGTTTGCCATGGCCCAGCGTGAGGTGGGTCTGGCCGTTGGCGAGCCACCCGCCACGCGGGGCTATACGCCGTCGGTCTTTGCTCTGTTGCCCAAACTGCTCGAACGGGCCGGCACTTCAAAAAGAGGGACGATCACAGGCCTCTATACCGTGCTGGTCGACGGCGACGATCTCAACGAGCCGATCACAGATGCCGTTCGGGGCACGCTGGACGGTCACATTGTCCTATCCCGGGAACTGGCCGCCCAAAACCATTACCCGGCCATTGATGTGCTCAATTCGGTCAGCCGGGTGATGCTGGATATCGTCACCCCGGAGCATCAGGCCAAAGCCGCCCGTTTTAGAAGCATTCTTGCCACTTACAGGGAAGCCAGGGATCTGATTGAAATCGGGGCTTACAAAACCGGGTCAAATCCCGGTATAGACGAGGCAATCAATTTGATTGAAGGGTGCCGGGCCTTTCTCCGGCAGGACATCCATGAATGCTGCAGTTTTGCAGAAACGGTGGAACGGCTCTCCACCTGCTGTTAAGAGGAGTGGTGGTGGTTTCCCTGAAGCGGTTTCGTTTCCGGCTGCAGAAATACCTGAATTTAAAACAACAGGAAGAAAGCATACGGCTTATCAATTTGGCCAGGGCGCGGCAGTATTACCAGAAACAGGAAGACACCATGCGGTCTGTTCAAAAAGAGCTGGAAAATGCGCTGGTTCAAATGAGGGAAGCGCGGCAAGGCGGGCTCGACCTCGATCTGATCACGATGGGCGAGCGCTACCTGCAAGTACGGAAGGAAGAGCAGGCCCGGCAGGCGGCGGTTCTTGAGGAAGCGAGGGCTCAGGTCCTGCTGCGACAGCAGGAGCTGGTCAGGGCGCAAAAAGAGAGGAAATTGTTGGAGCGCTTGTATGAGAGGCTGTGGTCGGCCTACTACCGGGAATTTCTTCGTGAAGAACAAAAAAACCTCGATGAAGTGGGGCTAATCCGTTTTTTCAGACAGCAGGAGGAAACAGTTTGAAATGAAGGCGGCTCCCGGTTCTTGGAAAATAGTTGCTGTCAGCCTGATAATTATCTTAATCGGTGGAATTGTGGCCGCATCCACCACCGGGTGGATTGATCCAAAGAGCATGGCGGCCAAGATTCCGGTTGTAAACAGGTTTATCGGCAAGACCAGCCAGAAGAAACAGGCTGGCAATTCCCCTGCGGACGTGGCGTCCTTGAGAAAAGAAAACCAGCAACTGAAAAAACAAGTGGCGGTGCTGGAAACGGAGCTGAGACAGGGAACGTTGAATACCGCTCCTGCAGGGGCGACGGTTAAACCTGAGGATAAAACGAAACTTTACCGTGACCTTGCCGCCTACTATTCCGGCATGAAGCCAGCGGCTGCGGTTGCCATCCTGAAAAACCTAGATCCCCAGCTGGTGGCGGATATTTTAAAGGTAATGGACAAGGAAGAGGCAGGTCAGATCCTGGCAGCCATGGATCCGGCCCAGGCAGCCAGACTGATAGAACTGATTGCCACCAGTACAAGCAGTACAAACACAGCCGGTGGCCAGTGATCATCAGGCTTCAGGAAAGGAGGTGAACGATTTTGAACAGCGTGCCTGTAGTTTCCCCGCTGCCGCCCGGTAACACCGCAAACGCTCCTGTCGGGGACAACGCCGTTCAAGACGCTGCTGAAAGCACGCCTTTTATCGGCTTGTTCCTTAGCCTGCTGGCGAACCTGGAGAGCCGGGTTGAAGCTGTTAATGCGGGTGGCGTGACCGGTTTGTCCGGACCGCAGCCGGCAGCTGCATCCCCCGGAGATTTTCCCGATCCGGGGCAGAACCCAGAGCAAAAAGAAAAAAGCGGCGACTTATCCGCCCTGAATACACATCTGATCGACCAGCCGGCGGTCCCGGCAGCGCTTTTTCAGCCGCTGGCGGTGTCGGAAACATCCGCCCGGGATGCGGGCACCTTTGGCGTTTTGATTTCCCCCGGCCGGAGCTGTTCCCCGAGCCTTCCCCTGCAGGGGGCTGAGCCCCCCGTCCAAGTACTCCGCCCGGCGAATGCACAAAGCTTTCAGCCCTCAGATCCGTTACAGGCAACCGTGGCTGGACCGGTGCCGCAAGATGCTGGATACGTCCCCGGCCTGGAGGAAAAGATCGGGCAGCCCTTGAGCCGGGGTGGCAGCCCTGCTGTCGCTGAAGTCCCGGGAACCGTTAAACCCTTGGCCGGGAATCGCCCGAGCCTCCCGGAAATCCCCGGTTTAACGGGAGCCGATGCCGGAGCCGGCAAGGCGGTGGTGGGCATAGAGCTGCCGGTGGCGGGTAGCATCCCCTCCCCGGACCTGCCGGTTCAAGCAGGAGAGGGCCGGATGGCCGGCGATATCAAAACTGCCGGATCTCAACCTGGGGAGCCGCGGACAGGAAGCCCTCCGGCGGCTGCTGCTCGAGGGGAAAAAGCGGACCTTGCACAAGGTCAACAGGTTGGATTGCAGTGGCAGCCGGAAAAAGCAGCGCCAAGGGGGGGAGCGGCTGAGCCGCAGGCTCCGGAGGCGGATAATCGCTTGCCGTTGAAGGTTGAGGGGAATGACGCCGGGAGCGGTGCAGTGCAGGTCACACTTCGTGAGTCCTCGCCGCAGGCCGGTACTTTTTCCCCGCAGCCGGAAGATGCGCGGTCGGAAGAAGTCGCTGCAAGGGAAATAATCAAACAGGTGGTGGATAAGGCGCACCTCATCGTGGGCAGGAACGTGGCATCTCTCAAGCTGCAGCTGAAGCCGGAATTCCTGGGAAATTTAAAGCTTTCAATCAGCGTCGAGCACGGTCTGGTGCACGCCAGGTTTACGGCTGAAAACACCGCCGTGGCAAACCTGATTGAAGCTCGTCTCCCGGAGCTGCAGCATACACTGGCGGAAAGAGGGATTTCCTGGCACCAGGTAAGCGTCTCGGTGGATGCCCAGGCCCATTCCGGGGGATTTGCCCATTCCCAATACGAAGGAAGGGGCTCGCCGCAGCCGAACCCTTACGCCTTTTCCGGCAACTCCTCCGGGCAGGCCGGGCCGGGAGAACCAATGGTAGCAAGTTATCCCAGGGATAAGGGAGCTGTCGATTATCTTGTTTAGGAGGTGGAAAAATGACAACGGTTGGTATGGTAACCGGTTCGATAACTCAGCAAGCAGCGGTTGCATCCCAGAAATCATTAGGCAAGGATGAATTCCTGAAGCTTTTGATAACACAGCTGAAACAGCAGGATCCCCTGTCGCCGGTGCAAAATACGGAATTTATCGCCCAGATGGCCCAGCTGACATCCCTCGAACAGCTGCAAGAGCTAAACAAAAATATAAATCAACTGGTTGAGCTCCAGGAGCAGAATAAGGGCAGGCAGGACCTGCTCTATGCAGCGAGCTTGCTAGGACGGGAAGTCGAGGCCAGGAACCCGGAAACGAATGAAACGTACAGGGATCTGGTCAAGGGGTATTACCAGAAGGACGGGGAGATCTGGCTGAGTTGCGCGGAGCATGAGTTTCCCCTCGATTGGGTTTACAGGACGGCGGTATTCGGCGGGCAGGGTGGTGCGTGATGACCGAACGGGTTTATTTCCCGCAGCCGATCCTGCCTCCTGCGCAGGTTGTCCAGGCCGGGAAGCAGAAGGAAGCAAATAAGGAAATATCCTTTGCAGAGATCCTCTCCCGGCAGTCGCTGAAGTTTTCCCGGCACGCCCAGGAGAGAATCGCCCGGCGGGGGATCCCCCTGGATTCAGGGCGGCTGCAGCGCATCCAGGAGGCGGTGGATAAGGCGGCGGCCAAAGGGGCGCGGGATTCCCTGATCCTGGTGGACAATCTCGCCTTTGTGGTGAGCGTCAAGAACCGCACCGTGGTCACTGCCCTGGATGGGACGGATTTGCGGGGAAACGTCTTTACCAATATCGACAGTGCTGTGATCATTTAAATGGGTGATAGGGCCGGACCTCTCCGAGGGGGCCCCGGTTTACAGACCGATCGAAGTAAACCACCCAAAAGAAGGAGGTCTATGCAAGATGATGCGTTCTCTTTTTTCCGCCGTTTCGGGCCTGAAGGCCCACCAGCAGCGGATGGATGTGATCGGCAACAACATTGCCAACGTGAATACTCCGGGCTTCAAGAAGAGCCGGGTCACCTTTCAGGACATGCTCAACCAGACCATCAGGGGGGCAAGCCGCCCGGTGGATGGCGGCCGCGGCGGAACAAACCCGATGCAGGTAGGCCTGGGGGTGAGTACAGGCAGCATCGATACCATCATGACCGGCAGCAGCCCCCAGGACACCGGGAAAAACACCGATCTGGCCATTGATGGGGATGGATTCTTTGTGGTTTCCGACGGCAGCCGGAACTACTACACCCGGGCGGGAGCCTTCGACTTCGACCGGGATGGATACCTGGTCAACGCCAACGGAATGCACGTCATGGGGTGGAAGGCAGATGAAAATGGCGTCATCAACACCAGCCCTAATAGCATGGTTAATATTAAAATTGATTTGAACACGACGGAAAAAGCAAAGCAAACTGAAAAGATTTATTTTAGCGGCAATCTGGATGCCAAAATAAGCAACGGTCAATCTATAATAATCACCCAGGCCGTCTATGACAGCCTGGGATGTAAGCACACTGCTGAGTTCACATTCACGAAGAGCGATACTAATTCTAATACCTGGAGCGTGTACTGCAAGGTGGATGGTAGTGATATAACTCCAACTCCAACCCCAACTCTAACTTTTAAGGGTGATGGTACATTTGATACTTCTTCTCCTTCTAATGTTAATTTTTCTTTCACCCCAAACAACGGTGCTGATCAAGTGTCCTTTGCTCCTGATTTTTCGCAAATGACCCAATTTGATGGGGAGACCACCGCAACTGCCAGCCAGGACGGCTACCCGGCGGGGAGCTTGCAGGGCGTCAGCTTTGACACCACCGGCACCTTGAGCGGAGTCTTTTCCAACGGGATCACCCGGGCGCTGGCCCAGGTAGCTCTGGCTTCGTTCAATAACCCGGGCGGGCTCTTTAAAGAGGGAAACAACCTCTTCTCGGAGTCAAGCAACTCTGGTGGGGCGAATATCGGCCCCGCCGGTAAAGGGGGTCTGGGCACCATCAAGCCCGGCTCCCTGGAGATGTCCAACGTCGACCTGGCCCAGGAGTTCACCGACATGATCGTCACCCAGCGGGGATTCCAGGCGAACTCCCGGGTGATCACGGCTTCTGATGAAATGCTTCAGGACCTTGTTAATCTGAAGCGCTAATGTGAATGGTTAGAGTTTGGGGATACGGCCCGCCGGGGAGCGGGCCCGCCCCCACCCTATAGGAAAGCGGGTGAGAAAAAATGATTAAAGTTACCCGGTTAAACGGAGAAGGGTTTTACGTCAACTCTGATCTAATTGAATTCATCGAGGAAACGCCCGATACAGTCCTCTCGCTCACCACCAGCAAAAAGATCGTGGTGAAGGAAGATGTTGCGGAGATAATCAGGCGCATCATTGATTTTCGCCGGTCAATTGCGCAGGGGCCGTGCAGAAAAGGCGGGGAAAGCGGGCAGGAGGCGGAGGCCGGGGATTTGCCCAATTATTGATGGGAAACAACTCTTTGGTTGACGGGAGGTAGAGCTCATGGCTCCGGAAGCATCCGGCGTAGAAAACCAAAAGCAGCTCAAACAAGGTATTGTCATTGATCAAAGGATTCTGGTGGTGGGAGTCGCGGCAATTGTCATCTGCGCCGTGGCAGCGCTTTTAGTGGCTTTGCTTGTTGTCAGGAATTCAAACAATGCTGCGGCTGCGCGCGGTTCGGGAACTGCTAAAAGCGAAATTTCCCAAGTAGGCCCTCTTTTCGATACCGGCGAGTATGCAACAAATCTGGCGCCGGGCGGGGAAAAAAAATTCATCAAGATCAAAATTGTTTTTGAGTTAAGCGACAAGTCTTTGGAAAAGGAAATCACGGAAAAATTACCGGTGCTGCAGGACCGGATGCTCTACTTTTTAAACAGCAAGACAAGCGATGAACTGGCTGCGGACCGGCGCACTGCATTGAAAACCGAAATCCTGGATGACCTTAACCGCTATCTGACAAAGGGGAAGATTAAAAACATCTATTTCCCGGATCTGGTCATGCAGTAAGTTCCAGCGGGAGTGGTTATGATGACAGATATTTTATCCCAGTCGGAAATCGACGCATTGCTTGCCGCTCTTACGTCGGGAGAGGTAAACCCTGATGAATTAAAAGAAGAGGAAAAAACCAAAAAGGTCAGAACATACGACTTCCGGAGGCCGAACAAGTTCTCCAAGGAACAGATGAACAGCATGCAGATTATTTACGAAAACTACGCCAGGACCTTGGCCACCTTTCTGTCCGCGCAGTTGAGAAACAATGTCCAGATGTCCGTGCTGTCGGTCGAGCAACTGACGTACGACGAATTCATCCGCTCACTCCCCGACCCCTCGATAATTGTCATCTTCAACATGAATCCCCTGGAGGGGAACGGGATCTGCGAGATTCAGCTGCCTCTCGCCTTTGTGATGATCGACCGGCTTTTCGGCGGTTCGGGGGGGGCGCCGAACCAGACACGTGCCCTGACGGAAATAGAGCGGGCCATTATCGAGCGGATGAGCCAGCGGATGCTGGATCTGCTGCGCGAGGCCTGGGAGAACATCATCAGCCTCAATCCAAGGGTGGAATTTATTGAATCCAACCCCCAGTTCGTTCAAATAGTCTCGCCGATGGAGATGATCATTTTGATTTCCCTGGAGACCAGGATCGGGGAGACTGAAGGGATAATCAACTTCTGCCTCCCCTATATCGTGCTTGAGCCCGTTATCAACAAGCTGAGCCTGCACTTCTGGTTTGCCAGGACGTCGAGCGAACAAAACCCGTCCAACCGGCTTGCTTTGCAGCGGCGGATCGAAACGGCGCAGATACCCCTGCACGTGCTGCTGGGAACCACGACCATCACCGTAAGGGAGCTTCTTGAACTACAGGTTGGTGATGTTGTTCCTTTGGACAGGAGGGTCGAACAGGACCTGGATGTGCTGATAGGAAATTCCCAGAAATTTTATGCGAAACCAGGCATTCAAAATAAGCACCTGGCGGTTCAAATCACCGGCTTTCAAAAGAAAGGAGGAGACCTGGCCTGAGTGAGAACATTTTGTCCCAGGAAGAAATCGACCTTCTGCTTAAAGGGGAGAGCAGCAAGCCGCAAGACACGACAGTGATCTCGGACCTGGAAAAAGATGCTATCGGAGAAATCTGTAACATCTCAATGGGGACGGCTGCCACGACTCTTTCCAATTTAATCGGGAAGAAGGTCGAGATAACCACGCCTCGTGTCAAGCTTACAACACGCAACCAGCTCCAGATGGATTATCCCATGCCGTACGTTGTCGTAAATGTCCGGTATACCGCCGGTTTGATAGGAGAAAATCTTTTCGTCATTAAAGAGCGTGACGCTGCGGTGATCGTAGACCTGATGATGGGGGGGGACGGGAGCAACCTTCCCGAAGAGTTGAATGAGCTGCATCTCAGCGCAATCAGTGAAGCGATGAACCAGATGATGGGATCCGCTTCAACATCTATGTCGACGATTTTCAATAAAACCGTCAACATCTCTCCACCGTCGTTGAGACTGGTCAACTTTGCCGAAGAACAGATTGACGATCTGGAAGATGGGGATGAAAAACTGATCCAGGTAAACTTTAAAATGTTCATCGAGGATCTGGTTGACAGCGAGATGATGCAAATTCTGCCGGTGAAGTTTGCGAAGGAGATCAGCCGCGGGTTGCTCGGCCAGCTGGACGAAAGCCCTGCCCCTGCAAATGCGGAGGTACCGGGGGAGGCCCTGGAGAGCCGTCCTCTTCAGGATAGAGCTCAACCGGTGCGCGGTGGTGGAGGAGTTCCGGTCCAGCCGGTTCAGTTTGTCCCGTTCGATACGATTCCGACTCAACCGAAAGAGACTGCGAACCTGACGCTGATCCTGGACGTATCGCTGCAGTTTTCTGTCGAACTGGGCAGGACGCACAAGACCATAAAGGAAATACTCGAACTGGGGCCGGGGTCGATCGTTGAACTGGAAAAGCTTGCCGGGGAACCGGTCGATGTCCTGGTGAACGGTAAACCTATCGCCAAGGGGGAGGTTGTGGTAATCGACGAGAATTATGGAGTGCGCATAACCGAAATTTTAAGCTCTGCGGAGCGACTCGATAAACTTCAGTAGCAATTACGGGAGGGAGACATATTGGGAAAGCGTGTTCTGATCGTTGATGATGCAGCTTTTATGCGTATGATGCTGAAAGACATCCTTACCAAGAACGGCTACATCGTGGCCGGTGAAGCTGAAAACGGTGCAGTTGCGGTGGAAAAGTTCAAGGAATTGCGCCCCGATCTGGTGACAATGGACATCACCATGCCGGAGATGGATGGAATCACGGCTGTGAAGGAGATCCGCGCCATAGATTCCAACGCCAAGATCATCATGTGCAGCGCAATGGGCCAGCAGGCGATGGTGATCGACTCAATCCAGGCGGGTGCCAAGGATTTTGTTGTTAAGCCCTTTCAACCGGACAGGGTGCTGGAAGCAGTGGCCAAGGTATTGGGATAACCGGGGGTCACCTGGACATGGCCGCTTCGACAGTAAGAAACCTTTTAAAAACCGCCTCAACATCCCTGATATTTCTCATTGTCGCACCCCCGGCGTGGGCCGCTCCTCTGGCAAATCTGGAATACCAGGAACCGCAAGCTGACCCGCAGTTGAATGTCGGGGCCCTTCTGTTCCGCTTGGTGGTCAGTCTGGTTGTTGTGCTCGGTCTGGCTGTCATCGTTATCAAATTTTTGCAGAAACGTGCCTTCGTCACCCAAACCGGACGCTGGATCAGAATCATTGATCAGGTTGGTATTGGCCCCAACAAGGCCTTGCTTCTGTCCGAGATCGCGGGAAGGATCTATGTGCTGGGAGTCACCGATCACGGTATCTCCAAGCTCCTGGAAATTGAAGATACTTCGCAGGTGGCGGCAATTCTGGAAGAAAGCCTGGAAGCCGGTGTCTACCCGTGGAAAGGCGGGTTTTTGTACAAATTCTGGGGGAAACCCTTCCAGCAGGTATTCAATGCAGAGAAAGAGGGCACTTTTGATGCAGAGAAGGAGAATAAAAGATGAGGGAGAGGAAGAAGGCTGTCGGCATCCTGATCACCGTCACCGTATTGCTGGGCTTTGCCTGCTATTTCATTTTCATCCGGCATTCCAGCGCGCAGCCTGTTCCCGTCCCGCGCTTGAATATCGGCATTGACACCGCTCGGAATCCGGCAGAGGTCTCTCAGAGCCTGCAAATACTTCTGCTTATTACATTGCTGTCTCTTGCTCCCGCGATCCTGATCATGATGACATCCTTCACGCGCATCATTGTCGTCCTGTCATTTATGCGGAGCGCCCTTGCAACCCAGCAAATGCCCCCCAACCAGGTACTGATCGGGCTGGCTTTATTTCTCACCTTTTTCGTGATGGCGCCTACCTGGCAGACGGTCAACCGTGAGGCATTGCAACCCTACTTACAAGGCCAGATAACACAGGAGGAGGCCTTCCGGCGCGGGATGGAGCCTATCAGGTCGTTTATGTTCAAACAGACCAGGGAAAAGGATCTGGCCCTTTTTGTCTCCCTGGCGCATATTCCCCGGCCGCACAACTATAATGATATTCCCAACTATGTCTTAATCCCGGCGTTTTCGATAAGTGAGTTAAAAACGGCCTTTCAGATAGGATTTGTGCTTTTCATTCCTTTTCTGGTTATCGATATGATCGTTGCCAGCACTTTGATGTCAATGGGTATGCTGATGCTGCCCCCCATGATGATCTCCCTGCCTTTAAAGATTCTTTTATTTATCATGGTGGACGGCTGGAACCTGCTTGTTCATTCTTTAGTGATGAGTTTTCATTGAAAGGAGCCGGGAAATGACTGAGCAGTATATTATAACATTGGGCCGTGATGCCCTGTACGCAGTGTTGCTTGTCTCAGCACCGTTGCTGGGAGCGAGCCTGCTGATCGGCCTGCTCATCAGCATTTTTCAGGCGACCACCCAGATCCAGGAGCAGACGTTGAGCTTTGTACCCAAGATCATTGCGGTGCTTGTGACTGCCGTGATCTTCGCGCCCTGGATGTTGAAGATCCTGGTTTCTTTTACGAAAAACCTTTACCTGAATCTTCCCCGGCTGGTAGGATGACAGATGGATTTCGTGAACTATGTGTTTCAGCATATCGATCTCTTTTTTCTGGTGTTCGGGAGGGTTGCCGGGTTCTTCCTGACGGCAGTTCCTTTCAGCAGCAGGAATTTCTTGCTACAGGCGAAAATATGGCTGGCCGCCCTGTTCAGTTATCTTATCTTCATGGTTTACCCACGCGGCGTAACCTTGGTTTCCGGGGATTTAATCGGCTATCTGCTGCAGTTCGGCGGGGAATTTTTAACAGGAGCAATCATCGGGTTTCTTACCCAGTTCACATTTGCTGTCTTCCAGTTTGCCGGGCAGTTGATGGATATGCAGATCGGATTCGGCGTAGTAAATGTGATCGATCCTCAGAACGGGATTCAGGTACCCGTCCTGGGAAATTTTAAAAACCTGCTTGCCCTGCTCTTTTTTCTCGCGATTAACGGGCATCAATATCTTCTGCTGGCCCTTGAACGAAGCTACCACTTCCTGCCGATCGGCAATATCCACATCACCGGAAGCTTTTACTCCTTTATTTTTTCACTGGCGGGAGAGATGTTCAATTCCGCCTTCAAAATAGCGCTTCCGGTCCTCGGGGCTCTCTTTATAGCCGATCTGGCGATGGCTATCATCGCCCGGACGGTGCCCCAGATGAATGTGTTCCTGGTGGGATTGCCGCTCAAGATCGGCGTCGGTTTGGGAATGTTGATGCTCATGATGCCGCTGTTTATCTGGATATTCTACGGGATCTTCGGTGGGCTGTTCGATGATTTGAACAGACTGCTGCTCATCTTGAGAAGGTGACATTTTATGGTAGAGGGTTTTGAAAAGCTGGACCTGCAGCTCTTTGCGGAGGATCGCACAGAAAAAGCAACTCCCCGCCGGCGGGAGGAGGCGCGTAAAAGAGGACAGGTAGTGCGCAGCATGGAAATCAATTCGGCCGTGCTCCTCTTGTGCACCTTTTTCTTCTTGAAAACATTCAGCCCCTGGCTGGGGATTCAGATAGGAAATTTCACCACGCAAATTCTTAGCGAGCTGGGCAGGCGGGAGCTCGGAATGGAAAACCTTTACGGCATCATCCTGTTTGCTTCCATTGTGTTCTTTCAGATCTGCCTCCCCATTATGGGTATCGCCCTGGGTGCAGGTCTGGCGGCGAACTACCTGCAGGTGGGGGTGCTGTTCACCGGACAGCCGCTTGTGCCGAGGTTGGACCGCCTGAACCCGGTTGAGGGTTTTAAAAGGACTTTCTCCCGTCGCGCCATGCTGGAGCTCGTTAAAGCGGTTGTCAAAGTATGGATAGTTGGATATTTCGCCTACACGGCTGTGAGGGCCAACCTGGCCTTATTTCCCGATCTGCTGGATATGAGTGTAGCTCGGGCCGTCGGGGAGATCGGGAAGTTAAGCAGCAACATTATCTTGAGGATCGGCATCCTTCTCCTGGTTCTTGCAATTATTGACTACGCCTTTCAATACTGGGAATATGAAAAGTCTATCAGAATGACAAAACAGGAGTTGAAGGAAGAGTACCGACAGTACGAGGGGGATCCCCAGGTAAAGGCTAAAATCAGGCAACTCCAGAGACAGATTTCGATTCACCGGATGATGCAGGAGCTTCCCAAAGCCGATGTTGTGATTACAAACCCGACCCATTACGCTGTGGCGATCAGGTATGTGCCCGACGAAATGAAAGCTCCTGCTGTCGTTGCCAAAGGAGTGGACGAGCTGGCGTTGCGGATCAGGGATGTTGCCAGGGAAAACAACATAACCATCTTCGAAGACCCGCCTCTTGCCCAGACCCTGTATAAAACCGTCGAGATCGGACAGATGATTCCTCCGGAGCTTTATGAAGCAGTGGCGCATGTACTGGCCTTTGTCTACAGGCTCCGCCCGGGTTACTTCTGGAGAAGGGGGGTGAGTTGAGTTGGCCGGCATACAGGCTAGCGGAAAATTTTTCAGATACAGCGATATCACCGTTGCGGTTGCCGTCATCCTGTCGGTTGTGATGATGATTGTTCCGGTTCCGGCCGGGTTGCTGAGTTTTCTTCTAATTCTGAATATCACTTTATCGCTTCTTATCCTGCTGGTTTCACTTTTTACCCAGGAGGCCCTGGAGTTTTCCGTGTTTCCCTCGCTGCTTCTGATTATGACATTATTCAGGCTCTGCCTGAATATCTCCACGGCCCGGCTGATCCTCCTGTATGCCTATGCAGGTGAAGTTGTCCAGAAATTCGGCGGGTTTGTTATCGGAGGAAACCCTGCTGTCGGCTTTGTTATTTTCTTAATCTTAGTCGTGATCCAGTTTATCGTAATCACCAGGGGCGCGGAGCGGGTTTCGGAGGTTGCCGCACGCTTCACCCTGGACGCCATGCCTGGCAAGCAGATGAGTATCGATGCGGATCTCAACGCCGGTATTATCACAGAAGCGGAAGCAAGGAAAAGACGGAAAAAGATCCAGCAAGAGGCTGATTTTTACGGTGCCATGGACGGTGCCAGCAAGTTTGTCCGGGGGGATGCCATAGCCGCTCTGGTAATTATTGTTATCAACATTCTGGGCGGATTTTTGATCGGTCTCGTCCAGAAGGGCATGTCATTTCAGGAGGCGCTTCAGACCTACACGCTGCTTACCGTGGGGGATGGACTCGTCACCCAGATACCGGCTCTGCTGATCTCCACCTCGGCGGGGATCATCGTAACCCGGGCCGCTTCGGAATCCAGCTTCGGTTTTGATCTTTCCAGGCAATTGCTGGGCTATCCAAAAGCCCTCGGCGTGGCAGGCGGCATCCTTTTGCTGCTCGCTTTGCTCGGCCTCCCGCCCGTGCCCATTATTATCATGTCCGGCCTGCTCGGCGGTCTGGCCTATTCCCTGAACCGTTCCTCTAAAGAGAACAAACTTAAGGAAGAAGAAAAAAGGCGGGCACAGGAATTTGAAGAATCAAAGAAACCGGAGCATGTCTTGTCCCTCGTCCAGGTGGACCCCCTTGAGGTGGAGCTGGGATATAATTTAATCCCGCTGGTTGACGCAAAACAGGGTGGGGATCTGCTGGACCGGGTGGTGATGATCAGGCGCCAGTGTGCCCTCGAACTGGGATTTATTGTTCCTCCGGTGCGTTTGAGGGATAATATGCAGTTGAATCCCAATTCCTATGTGATAAAGGTAAAGGGAGTGGAAGTTGCTCGCAGTGATCTCATGTTGGATCACCTCCTGGCGCTCGGCCCGGATGTTCAGGAAAAGCTCGAAGGGATTCCGACGCGCGAACCCACCTTTGGTTTGCCCGCCCTCTGGATCCCGGCGCACGGCAGGGATGAGGCGGAACTTGCCGGATTTACTGTCGTTGACCCGACATCTGTGGTTGCCACTCATCTCACGGAGGTGATTAAAAAATATGCCCATGAGTTGCTCAGCAGGCAGGATGTCCAGAATTTCCTCGACCACATTAAAAAGACCAACCCGGCGGTGGTAAACGAGCTTTCACCTGATCTGATCAGCCTGGGAGAAATTCAGAAAGTCCTTGCCAACCTCCTGCGGGAGAGGGTTTCGATCCGGGATCTGGTTACCATCCTGGAAACACTGGTGGATTATGCACGCTTGACAAGGGATCTGGATCTCCTTACCGAATATATACGTCAAGCCCTTGGAAGACAAATTGTCAACCAGTATTTAGAAGATAACAAGCTCTACGTATTAACACTGGACCCTGAAATAGAACAGTTTTTAAAGGAAGGGATACAGAAGGGTGAACAGGGTTCGTACCTTGTGCTGGAACCGCAAAAGGCACAACGTCTTCTAGGAAAATTAAAAGAAAGCGCGCAACGGATGATGGAAGCGGGGCATCAACCTATCATTTTGTGCGCACCAGTATTAAGGTTGCACCTTAAACGATTAACTGAAAGAATCCTACCAGGTCTCGTGGTTCTTTCCTTTAATGAACTGCAGCCGAATATACAGGTGGAATCCCTTGGGACGGTGAGCATGTTTGAAGATTAGGCGCTTTGTTGCTAACGATATGCAGGAGGCCCTGGCAAAAGTCAAGTCTATGATGGGCAACGATGCCATTATCCTGCAAACCCGGAGATTCCGCGAGGGCGGTTTGCTGGGCTTGTTCGGGCGTAACAGGGTTGAAGTTACGGCAGCTGTTGACGAGGAGGATCGTCATCCGAAACATCGAACCAATCCGTCGGCTCCACCTGCCGACACCGTCGCTTCAGGTGCGTCAAAAACAGGGGTGGAGCTGGATGTGAAAAAGGAGATCAGTGAACTGAAAGCACTGCTTGGGGAGATGCTCGACGACCTGGAAAGCAGTAAGGCTGCAACCATGACATATCCGAAGCACTTTCAGCGTATCTACAGGACCCTGATAGACAACGAAGTGGAGGAAAAGCTTGCCCGTAAAATCATTTCTGACGCCCTTGAATCGATAAACCCTTCTCTTTGGCAGGACTATGACGAGATATGCCATACGGTTGCCAGACTGATCGTGGAGCGCTTCCGTGCCAAACCGATAGTTTTTAAAAAGACGGACGAAAAAAGAAGAATAGTGCTTGTCGGCCCCACCGGTGTTGGTAAGACCACAACGATCGCAAAACTCGCGGCAATCTTTGCGATCCTGGAAAAAAAGAGCGTTGCCCTTGCAACCGTCGACACCTATCGCATTGCTGCGGTTGATCAGTTAAAAACCTATGCGGACATTATTTCGGTGCCTCTCGAAGTTGCTTATACACCAGGCGAGCTGGAGGATGCCTTAAGGAAGCACCAGGATAAGGACCTGATCCTGATTGACACGGCGGGGAGGAGCCCCCTGAATGAGTTGCAAATGACCGAACTTAAAGCGTTCCTGGAACCATGCCAGGACGTGGAAATATTTCTCGTTCTTGGGGCAACGACGAAGTATGCCGATCTGTTGGAAACCGTAATGCGCTTCAACCAGCTCCCGATCAAGCAGCTGGTTTTTACGAAACTTGACGAGACCCGGCATTGCGGCGCCATCTTGAACATTGTCAACAAAACACGCAAGGCGGTGGCATATATCACAACGGGGCAAAATGTGCCTGATGATATTGAGGTGCCGGACCCAGATAAAATTGCCAGAATGATCCTCCAGGTGAGCGAGTGATGAACGATCAGGCCGAAAAATTAAGATTGCTTGCGAAGTCCCTTCAGGAGAAAATCCGAAAGCAAATATTCAGTCCCCCTGCGCCCTGCCGTGTGATCACGGTAACAAGTGGAAAGGGAGGGGTTGGCAAGACCAACCTCGCACTGGCGCTGTCTCTGGCTCTGACAAATCAGAAGTATCGCGTGATCCTGCTGGATGCGGACATGGGACTGGCCAATGTTGATGTAATTCTGGGGGTTGTACCTGAGCATAATCTTTCTCATGTTGTCAGTGGAGAAAAGACGATCAGGGAGATTATTCATGAGGGCCCCGGAGGTCTCAAAATAATTCCTGGCAGCTCAGGGGTTGAAGAACTGGCGAATCTGGATTCAAGGGGATTGAGCAGGCTCCTGGAGGAGGTTGCCACGCTTGAGCAAAACTTTGATTATCTTATAATCGATACCGGTGCCGGGATATCCAGTCAGGTAATGGCCTTTACTCTGGCGGCGGAGGATATTTTGCTGGTCACCACCCCGGAACCGACCTCCATTGCGGATGCTTATGGCCTGATTAAAGTGTTCAAAAAGCGGCATGGTAAAGGTCGCCTGAGGTTAATCGTCAACATGGTCAGAAGCGAGCAGGAGGGACGGGAAGTCGCCCAAAAACTTGTAAAAGTCGTCGCTCAATTCCTGAAGTTTGAGATTGATGTTGTAGGTTATATTCCCTCCGATCGCGCAGTCGAGGAAGCTGTCCGGAGAAACCAATCCTTTATAACCGCCTTTCCCCGTGCTCCGGCCTCGCTGAACATAATCAAAATCGCCTCTGCACTGGGCGGTTTTCCGCCGCAGGAAGCCGCACATGGCATTCAGGGCTTTATCAGACAAATTGTTTCATTTTTGCAGGGGGAGGGGGAGAACCCAGGAGGTGAAGAGGGGCCTTGGCAGCAGAAGAGCTTAAAATAAATGATAGAGTGGAAATCAGGATTCAGGACCCATATTACGCCGGCATATATTCCAGCAGGGTTGAAGAGATCCTGTCTGATACCATAGTTCTGGCAGCCCCTTTAAAGAGAGGCGTGATTGTACCTTTAAGAGCCGGCGATACCATCACGGTAAGTTATTATGGCCGGACGGCGGGCTACAGTTTTACCACAAAAGTGATCGGCGCCAGTTATCAGAAGCTCCCCCTTATTGCAGTACAAAAGCCTCAAAAAGTTACCAAAATACAGAGGAGAAATTATATACGAATACCTGCCAGCATACCTGTCCGTTTTCTCGTATTGGATGATCAGCAGCAGCCTGCCGGTTCGGATCTTTACTCTACTGAAACGCTCGACATCAGTGGTGGAGGAGCGCTGATCATATCTCCTGTCAAGCTTTCCAGGGATGACTCTTTGGATATCGAATTGGATCTACCCCGTAGAGGCACCATTCGAATTATGGGAAGAGTGGCGCGGGTGGAAAAGAAGAAAAGCGAATACGGGCCAAGATATTTGATCGGGGTGGATTTTTCGGTGATCGATAAAGCAGACCGGGAGAAGATTATTCAATATGTCTTTGAGTTACAAAGGGAAATGAGAAGAAAAGGACTGATTTAGAAGGGAGTTGCGGGACATTAATAAGCAGATCAATGTGCTTGTGGTTGACGATTCCGCTTTTATGAGAAGGGTGATCACCGATCTGTTGAATTCGGATCCGTCAATCAAAGTAATTGGGACGGCTCGCAATGGGATTGATGCTCTAAAAAAAATAGCCGAGATGCATCCCGATGTTGTGACACTTGATGTTGAAATGCCGATTATGGACGGCTTAACCACTTTGGAAAAGATTATGCAGGAAACTCCTGTACCGGTGATCATGCTGAGTAGCCTGACCCGGGCGGGAGCCGAGATTACTATTAAAGCTCTGCAAAAGGGTGCTGTGGATTTTGTCGCCAAGCCTTCCGGTACTATATCACTCGATCTGGCAAGTGTAAAGGAAGAACTTGTGAGCAAGGTCAAGGTCGCCGCAACTGTAAAGGTAAGCAAGGCGCTCAAGCGTGAGCCTGTGGCAAACTGTGATCTATCTGAGAGCCTTACAAAAAGTTTTGTTACAACCAAGAAAGTACAGGAGACAAATAAGTTGGTCTTGATTGGTACCTCGACCGGAGGGCCGCAGGCATTGCATACTGTCCTATCAAAACTGCCCAAAAAGATACCGGCTGCAATTGTTATTGTACAGCATATGCCACCCGGCTTTACCAGATCCCTTGCCGAGCGGCTTGATCAAATCTCGGAGATCAATGTAAAGGAAGCGGAAGATAATGAGCGGGTCGTTGCAGGAACGGCTTACATCGCTCCCGGTGATTATCACCTGGTTCTGGAATGTTCATCCACGAAAAAAACGGAACTGCTACTGCGTTTGAACAAGGATGCACCGGTAAACGGACACCGACCTTCCGTGGATGTGATGATGAAATCAGCAGCACGGATTGACTGCTGTGATTTTATAGGGGTTATTATGACAGGAATGGGTCATGACGGGAGAGAAGGTGTTCGTGCTTTAAAGGAAAAGCAAGCCAAAATAATCGCTGAAGATGAAAAGACCGCTGTTGTATATGGGATGCCAAAAGCTGTCATAGAAGCAAATTTAGCCGATCATATTGTCCCGCTTCCTCTAATAGCGCAAGAGATTGTCCGCCTGTTGGACCCCCAAAAGAATTAAGGAGGTTGAGATCATGGATGTGTCTCAATACATGGATCTGTTCCTAGCGGAAGCCAAAGAGCACCTTGATTCTCTTAATGAGAATCTCCTTGCTTTGGAAAAGGAACCAGGCGATATGAGGGTCTTAAATGAAATATTCCGTTCTGCTCATACATTAAAAGGGATGGCCGCGACCATGGGTTTTGAAGGAATTACCGAGTTAACCCACGAAATCGAAAGCGCTTTGATGCTTTTGAAGGAGGGTAAGGTGTCGGTTACCCCGGAAGTCGTGGATGTCCTCTTTAGGTGCCTGGATACATTGGACATGATGATAGAAAACATAACTGAACAGGGTGAACAGAGTTATAATTACCAACCACTGCTTGAGGACCTGCGAAAGCTCGACAATATGAGAGGTGAACAACCCCCGGCTTACCCGCAGCAGGGAGAGCAACAGGGGGAAGCACGGCAGGACCAGCCAATGGAGTTTAACGAATATGAAATATCAGTAATGCATGCTGCTGCAAAAAGCCGGTATTCCTCTTATTACATTAAGATAGGACTGGCTCCGGGAACGGTTATGAAATCGGTGCGGGCTTTTATGGTGTTTCGAGCCCTTGAGGATTACGGCCAGATCATAAAATGCCAGCCGCCTGCTCAGGATTTGGAAGAGGAAAAGTTTGACGACAGTTTCGAAATCGTGTTTCTTACCCAGGAACCCGCCGCAAAAATATACCAGA
The DNA here is from genome assembly GCA_902812435.1 of Clostridia bacterium. Taxonomy (GTDB): domain Bacteria; phylum Bacillota; class DSM-12270; order Thermacetogeniales; family Thermacetogeniaceae; genus DULK01. The sequence continues at coordinate 15,547 of CADDZA010000002.1, read as the reverse complement.
GCCTGGAGAAAATCGCCGAGGTTTCCGTGCTGTCCTTACAGCCGATTGATGCCGACCGGCTTGGAGGAGATGACAGCAACCGGATAGAAGCAGCACACCCGGAAAAAACCGAAATGCCGGAAAAGCCTGCAAGTCAGGGGGCTGCCCAGCACGACTCAGCCGGGGGAGCGGCGATCAGAACTGTTCGGGTGGATATCGGACGCCTTGATAATTTGATGAACCTTGTAGGTGAACTGGTGATCAATAAAACCCGGCTTGAGCAGATCGGATTGAACCACCGCATCACGGATCTCCTCGAGGCGATCGAACAAATGGGCCGGTTGACCACCGATCTTCAGAACCTGGTGATGAAAGTAAGGATGGTCCCTATCAAGCAGGTCTTTAACAGGTTCCCCCGCATGGTGCGGGACCTTGCCCGGGAATTGAATAAAGATGTCCGGTTTGTCATGGAAGGGCAGGAGACGGAGCTTGACAGGACCGTGATTGACGAGATCGGCGATCCCCTGATTCATTTGATCAGAAACGCCCTTGATCACGGCATTGAACAGCCGGAAGAGAGGATTAAGGCAGGCAAAGAGAAAACGGCCTTACTGCGGCTTGCCGCCCGTCATGATGGCAATAATGTGATTATTGTGGTTGAAGATGATGGACGGGGTATTGATATTGAGAAGATCCGCAGGAAAGCAATTGAAAAAGGATTGCTAACTGGAAAAGAAGGGGAGTATACCGATGAAAGCGAGATTCTAAAGGTTATCTTTCAGCCCGGTTTCAGCACCGCGGAGGCGGTTACCGACGTATCCGGCCGCGGCGTCGGTATGGATGTTGTAAGATCTAAAATCGAGTCGTTGAATGGAAACATTGCAATTGAAACAAAGCGGAACGCAGGTACGAAGGTGATCATCAGTCTTCCTTTGACTTTGGCAATTATCGAGGCACTGCTGGTCGGCGTCGGTGGCGAGCAGTACGCAATTCCCTTGAGTTCCATTGATGAGACAACTTTCATTCTTCCCGAGCAGATCAAGACCGTAAAGAATCAGGAAGTTATGGTCTTACGGGGAACAGTCTTACCACTTCTGAGGCTTGACCGGCTGCTCGACATTCCTTCTGATAATAAAGGTAATGGAGAACTGTTCGTTGTGGTTGTAAGAAAGGGAGAGCGTCGCGTCGGGCTTGTGGTTGACCTGTTGGTAGGCCAGCAAGAAATTGTTATCAAGTCGCTTGGGCAGTTGTTGACCGGAATCCGCGGCATTGCCGGAGCCACCATTTTGGGAAACGGGCAGGTTTCCCTTATCCTTGATGTTAACAGTTTAGTTTAATGAGGGACGGTGTGGGAAATGTCAGAAGAAAAAACAAAATCAAAAGACGAGGTGCAGTTAGTAGTTTTCTCGGTAGGCACCGAAGAGTACGGGCTTGAAGTAAGCCAGGTTCAAGAGATTATCAGGCTCCTGCCGATTACGCGAGTACCGCGAGCCGCTGCTTTTATTGAAGGAGTAATCAACCTCCGTGGAAATGTAATTCCGGTTGTAAACCTGCACTATCGGTTAGGATTGGAGCAGCGTAAAGATACTGATCAAACCCGGATCATTATTACTGAAGTACAGGGAATTTCCGTTGGACTTATCGTTGATCAAGTGTTGGAAGTGCTTTATTTATCCCGCAGCGCACTGGAACCACCCGCATCTGCAGGCAGTGTAAACGATGCGGCCTTTATAAAGGGAATAGGTAAACTCCATGAACGCCTGATCCTGCTGCTGGATCTGGAATCACTGCTTTACCTCAATGAAGCTGAAGCAGTTTCATAAGGCTTCTAAAAAAATACGCTTGTTAAATGAACAGTGTTGCTTCTTTAGCGATCTTTATGGCGTCCTAAATGCTTTTTCCCTCGGAAAGTATGAAGTTATACTGTGCAGTATGCAATGAGAGTAAGGCTTCTCTTTACCAGATAGCATCCCTTAACTATACCAATGATGAATATTTACGTTATTAAAGGGGATACAACGATGGTAAAAGATTTTCAATCACTGACCAACTTTCAACTCGATGCTCTGCGAGAGATAGGCAATATTGGAGCGGGAAATGCTGCAACTGCTCTTTCCGAGCTCATTGGTGAGAGGGTAGATATGGGAGTTCCCCATATTGATGTTCGCCATTTCTCTGAAGTCCCTGAAATCGTAGGGGGGCCGGAAAGCTTCGTTGCCGGCATTTATATAAAAATATCAGGTTCGGCGCCTGGTGAAATATTGTTATTGTTTCCGGTTGAAGATGCCAAACAATTGCTTTATATCCTTTTAAAGGAGCATTCCATCCTATCCCGACAAGCTTTTGATCAGCTCGAATGTTCCGCCCTGATGGAATTGGGAAATATTTTGGCGGGTTCCTTTTTAAATGCCCTGGCCACCATGACTTCGCTGAAATACATACCATACGTACCTGGTTTCTGTGCCGATATGGCCGGGGCCATACTGGGCGCTGTTCTCCATGATCTTGGAATAATGGGTGATCACGTTCTGTACATTAAAACAGATCTCCGTTTCCAAGCAAACAAGCATGTCGGGGGATATCTTTTTTTTCTGCCTGAGGCTGAATCCCTTGAAACGATTTTGAACACGCTTGGGGTGAACAGTTAGTGGGGGAAGTATTAAAAGTCGGAATTGCTGAACTTAAGGTAGCTAAAGCCCCCGTAAACCTTTCTAGTGCAGGACTTGGTTCATGCGTCGGAATCTGCCTTTATGATCCTCGTGCAAGAATTGGGGGACTGGCGCACATCATGCTACCCGATTCAAACCAAGCCAGAAATACCACCAATAAAGCAAAGTTTGCCAATACCGCCGTCCCTTTTCTGGTTACTGAGATGCTGAAACTTGGTGCAGTGAAAGAAAGAATTATAGCAAAAATTGCCGGGGGTGCCCAAATGTTTGTTTTCCCCGGCGCATCAGACTTCATGCGGATTGGAGAACGCAATGTCGATGCAACAAAGAAAGCATTAGCCGAGGAAAGAATTCCTTTGACCGCTCAGGATACTGGAGGCAATTACGGACGCACCATTGAACTGTGTACAACGACCGGGAAGTTATATATTCGAACCATCGAGCATGGGGAAAAGTTTATATGATTTTTTCAGGTTAACGAGTCCGCCGTATGTTATTCCATGATGCACAAGAAATCAATTTTGCCGGAGGTTAACTCATTGAGGGAGTTAAATACTCGGGAACAGGAAATAACATTACTTTGGTATAAATATAAAAACAAAAGAGATCTGGAAGCCCGTGAACAGTTGATTCTGCATTATATTTCTCTTGTAAAATATCTGGTGGGAAGGATGGCAATCGGACTTAAAGGGTATTTAGAGATTGACGATCTGATCAGCGCGGGGGTATATGGTTTGATCAATGCGGTTGATCGCTTTGATCCTGATAAAGGTATCAAGTTTGAAACATTCGCACTGGCTCGGGTAAAAGGTGCAATCCTTGACTGGCTACGCTCACTCAACTGGATACCACAATCGGTGCGCGCCAAGGCTAGAAAACTGGAAAACGCCTTTGCCGATCTGGAACAGAAACTGGGACGCCCCCCCGAAGAGCCAGAACTGGCGGAATACCTTGGTCTCGATTTAAAAAGCTTGAACCAGCTTTTACATGAAGTTACCCCCCTAACACTGGTGTCTCTTGAGGAATGCTGGCGTTCACCTGATTTGGATAGTGAAGGATTGTCTCCGGAAGAACTGATACCAGACCCCAACGCAGATGATCCCCTGGCACACCTTGAATTTGAAGAAATTAAACAAACCCTTGCTGATGCTATTGAGAAACTTCCAGAAAAAGAAAAGCTGGTAATTGCTTTGTACTATTATGAAGGCTTAACTCTGAAGGAAATTGGTCAGGTAGTGGGGCTTTCAGAATCACGTGTTTCACAGTTGCACACAAAAGCAATTTTACGGTTAAGAGGGCGCCTAAGCAGGAAAAAAAAGAGCCTGTTTGTATGATGTGGTTCCTCTTCGAGGGAACAAGAGCAGGAAAAGGCTCGGAAAAGGAGAAGTTATATTTACAGAACAATGGGTACACAAGGGGAACGGAAATGTCCGGCTTCAATGAACGGGAGTATAAAAACACAAATCTATTCCGTAACTTGGAATTTACCCCGGAGGGTGTATATTTAACCGTGTACCCCTCGAGTACGTTGAAGTTTTCGGATCTGGAACATGAGCTTAACACCCTTTCTGTAACGGGTGTAGATTGGAATTCTGTAAACCAAGCGTTGCAGGAAAGATCAACCCGGCGGCTCATCGCGCCACCCCAGGAAGTTTCAAAAAGAGATGGACAAGTTATTGTTGGTATCAGCCAGGATGAAATGGAAGCCTATCTCACCGTTTTACCACCCATTAACGGAAACCCGGTTACTAGAGAAGTAGCTCTAAAAGCCCTGGAGAAAGAAGGAGTTGTTTTCGGAATCGACCATACTAAATTGGACGAGGCTATCCAAGAAGCCAATCCAAATGTTAGAGTTGTTGTCGCTCGCGGAAAACCGGCCGTAGATGGGAAAGATGCGGAGATAAATTATTGCTTTCCCCTTGAAAGAATGCCTCTTAAACCTGCTGAGTTGGAAAACGGCAGGGTTGACTACTATAATTTAAACCTAGTTCATAATATAAAGGAAGGCCAGGTTCTGGCTACAAAAACCCCGGCAACCCAGGGAGAAACAGGTTATACGGTCAAAGGGAAAAAGCTCTTGCCACGCGCCGGGAGAGACTTGCTGATTAGAGCGGGTAAAAATACCCAACTGGCCGCTGACGGCATGAGCCTCAAGGCAACAACAAACGGTCATGTAGTGATACAGGATGGCAGGATTAATGTTTATACAACATATATAATACCCGGTGATGTGGATTTCTCGACCGGCAATATCGAATACGTTGGCAGTGTTCGAATCGTTGGGAGCATTAAATCCGGTTTTACGGTGAAAGCCGATGGAGAATGTGGAAGTAGGAGAAACCATCGAAGGGGGTTCCATTATCGCCGGGGGCAACGTTATAGCAAAGGAGGGGATTCGCGGTCTAGGAAAGGGGAGTGTAGTCGCTAAGGGCTCCGTGTTTGCAAAGTTCTTTGAAAATGCAAAGGTGCAGGCAGGGGAAAATGTCATAGTAAGAGAGTCAATCATGCACAGCAATGTAAGTGCCGGAGGCAAGATCATTGTTGACGGCAGAAAGGGATTCCTCGTTGGCGGAATTTGCAGGGCCAACCAAGAGATTGAAGCGAAAACAATTGGTTCAAACATGGCGACGGCTACGGAACTGGAAGTGGGAGTACATCCAGAACAAAGGGTGGCTTATAACAAGATTGTTGAGAAACGAAAGGAAATTGAAAAAAAACTGGATAAAGTAGAGAAAACACTGCACTTGCTGAAAGAATTTGTGGAAGAAGGAAAGACTTTGCCGCCGGAGAAGAAAGCACTTTTAAGCCAGTTGGAGCATACTCGAGGGGAACTTAAATTAATATAATTAATATTTGAAGAGGTTCTGCAAGCAGAAGAGAACCTATTTAAAAGCCTTAGTTTGATCGGAAAAGGAAAAGTAAAAGTTAACAACACTATCCATCCTGGTGTTATTATTAGAATAGGTAATCTAACTTATTGTGTGCGTGATGAAATGAAATGTGTGGTATTTGCCATACAGGAGGGAGAAATTAAGGCTATGCCTTGTTCCTAGGAAGCACATACCACGTGGGGGGGTACCATGACTCAGGCGGTTGATCTCCAGGTGCTTCTTCCAAGAGCTCAGGATGTTAGCAGGATTCAGCACATCCAACAGACAAATGAACAGACTCAGCAGCAATGTTTCGCCGCACATCTTGCACATGATGCGGAAATAGCTCAAAGAACCGTGCAAAATCCTTCTCAGACCAAGGAAGCGAGGATTAAGGAGGAAGAACGCAAACATCAACGGTCGTTCCAATACCAACAGGAAAAATCCTTTGAAAAGAAAAAAGCGCCATCTGAAACGCCCGAGGAAACTATAGAAAAGACCGAAAATGCAAACTTAGGGCGACATATTGATCTAAAAATTTAGTTTAGAGGAGTAAAATAAATGGAAGTATTAATTATTGTTTTAGGACTGCTTACGATCGGTATTATTGCATTGGTTTCTCTTGTTGTTTGGCGGGACAGACGGGAATTGAAGCTAAAACAAATCGCCAGAGAAATCAATCGGGTTGAAGAAATTTTGAATGATTTCTATCAAAACAAGCAGGAACTTGATAAGATGCTTGATAGTGCAAAAAGATACACCGACACCGCTATTTCACAGCTAGAAGGGCAGATCAAACAGATAAAGAACACCTTGATTCATATCGAGCAGCGTCTCCCACTTGTTAGCTTGAGCGGTGATAAAAAAGAAACAGGCAGAGAACGGGAGAGAAACCACAAAATTCAGGGAAAAGGAAAATCCCGAGGCAGCCGGGATACAAAACATCAATCGCAGAAAACAGGTGAGGTTATAAAAATCAATGATGGGGAAAAATATGCACGAATCTATGAAATGGCTGAAAAAGGCTTAAACACCCAGGAAATTGCCCAGAAATTAAATTTAGGCCATGATGAGGTAGAACTCGTGCTGGAATTAAAGGGGAAAAAGCTTTCTTAGCATGGAATAAGGCCCTGTTTAAAAAGCAGGTGCCTTTTTATTGCCAGTTGTTTGCTTTTTATGATATACTAACCGATGGCGTAAAAAACACACGCTGCTGAAGACGCCAGGAGGTCCCTTTAAGGGTTCTGGCTGTTGATGAAGTAGCGGAGGAAAAACCTTAAGGAGGAACTTTTTTATGTCAGTAATTTCCATGAAGCAGTTGCTCGAGGCTGGCGTTCATTTTGGTCACCAAACCAGACGGTGGAATCCTAAAATGGCGCCCTATATCTTTACTGAGCGGAATGGCATTTACATCATTGATCTGCAGAAAACAGTAAAAAAGATTGACGAGGCTTACGCTTTTATCAAGGACGTGGTACAGGAAGGAAAAAGTGTTTTGTTTGTTGGTACCAAGAGGCAGGCTCAGGAATCAGTGCGTGAAGAAGCGGAAAGATGCGGCATGTTTTATGTTAATGAACGCTGGCTTGGCGGAATGCTAACTAACTTTGCAACAATCCGCAAGCGGGTGGATCGCCTCTGTGAACTTGAACACATGGAGGAATCAGGCCACTTTGATCTGCTTCCGAAGAAAGAAGTAACTAAGTTAAGGGCCGAAAAGGAAAAATTGCTGAGGTTCCTGCGGGGAATTAAGGATATGAAAGAGTTGCCGGGTGCCCTTTTTATTGTTGATTCCCGCAAAGAACGAATTGCTGTTTTAGAAGCCCGTAAACTGGGAATACCTACAGTTGGAATTGTTGATACTAATTGTGACCCTGACGAGATTGATTACGTGATACCTGGAAATGATGACGCTATCAGGGCAGTGCGCTTGCTTACATCCAAGATGGCGGATGCGGTGCTTGAAGCGAAGCAAGGGGAACAACAACAGGAACAGCTACAGCCACAAGAACAGGCTGAGGAATAATTGTGACCGTGCACAGAAGACGGAGGGGATATTTTTGATTAAGGCCGAGCTTGTAAAGGAGCTAAGAGAGAGAACTGGGGCCGGTATAATGGACTGTAAAAAGGCCCTTACAGAAACCGGCGGTGACATGGAAAAGGCAATTGTCTACCTGCGGGAACACGGTCTTGCGGCTGCCGCTAAAAAGGCCGGAAGAACCACCAAAGAAGGCAGGATTGAAGCCTATATTCACCCTGGTGCAAAACTGGGAGTGCTTATTGAGGTTAATTGCGAAACAGATTTTGTTGCAAATACCGAAGATTATAAGCATCTTTGCCGTGAACTTGCTATGCAAGTCGCAGCCGCCAGTCCCAGTTACGTTAGCAGGGAAGATGTTCCTCAGGAGCAGGTGGAAAAGGAAGCGACCATTCTCCGTAACCAGGCTCTTGCAGAAGGTAAACCGGAAAAGGTTGTGGAAAAGATTGTTGCCGGGAGGTTGGAAAAGTTTTATCAAGATGTTTGTCTCCTGGAACAGCCTTATATTAGGGATGCGGAGAAAACAGTCAAAGAATTAATAAACGAATATATCGCAAAACTTGGAGAAAATATTGTTGTCCGTCGTTTCACCAGGTTTCGTCTGGGAGAAAATGCATAAATCCTTTAAATCTAAAAAGGAATTCAGTAGGTTCCGTAGAACATATGAGGTAACTGGAGGTTTCTTATGGGAACTCCACGATATAAAAGGATCATTTTAAAATTAAGTGGTGAAGCGCTGGCGGGTAAACAGGGGTACGGAATTGATCATGACATCGTGAAGGCAATCGCCTCTGAAGTGAAAGAGGTCAAAGAAGAAAATGTGGAGGTAGGTATTGTTGTAGGAGGGGGCAACATCTGGCGAGGGGTAGCAGGCAGTTCAAAAGGAATGGATCGGGCTACAGCTGATTATATGGGAATGCTTGCTACCGTTATCAATGCCCTGGCTCTACAGGATGCTCTAGAAAAACAAAATGTAGACACCCGTGTATTAACCGCAATAGAAATGAAAGAAGTGGCGGAACCCTATATCCGCCGCCGAGCAATTCGCCACCTTGAAAAGGGGCGGGTAGTAATTTTCGCTGGCGGAACCGGTAATCCATATTTTTCAACTGATACAACAGCGGCACTGAGGGCGGCTGAGATTGAAGCTGAAGTTATATTAATGGCCAAAAAAGATGTTGACGGAGTCTATGATTCGGATCCCCGCGTCAACCCTGAAGCCCGGATGTTTACCAAATTGGAGTACCTGGATGTTCTGAATAAAGGACTTGCAGTTATGGATTCAACGGCAACATCCCTTTGTATGGAAAATAAAATACCCATTATAGTTTTTAATGTTAATGAGAGAGGTAATATCTTAAGAACCGTAATGGGAGATAAGATTGGTACCATTGTAGGGAGGGAAAATAATGGATAAATCAGCCCTTCAACAATTGGAAGAAAAAATGAAAAAAACTGTTGACCTGCTGGTTAAAGAATATAGCACGTTACGCGCCGGTCGTGCAACACCTGCGCTACTCGAGAAAATCTTTGTTGATTATTACGGAACACCTACGCCTGTTAACCAAGTTGCCACCATTTCTGTTCCGGAACCGCGTCTTCTGGTCATCCAACCCTGGGATAAGAGCCTTGTACCTCTAATTGAAAAGGCCATCCTGAAATCAGATCTCGGAATAACTCCCAATAGCGACGGAAGTATAATCCGGCTTGCCATACCTTCATTAACTCAGGAGAAGAGAAAGGATCTTGTTAAGGTAATTCACAAAAAAGCGGAAGAAACCCGTGTTGCGATCCGTAACCTGAGACGGGATGGCAACGAACAGGTTAAAACCGAAGAAAAGAACGGAAAGATTTCCGAAGACGAGGTTAAGAGAGCTTTAGATGAAATACAGAAAGTGACCGACAAATATATTAAAAAGATAGATCAAATAGCTGAAGCGAAAGAAAAAGAAATAATGGAGTTATAATTTGGTGAAACGTGAGGCAGATGACCGGACCGATACCAAACACAGTAGGTTATCTTTATAAAGAAGCACAGCGCATGTTAGTAGAAGCAGGTTACCGGGTGCAACTTAACCCGAGAGGATTGCCTTTAAAGGGACAGCTTAGAGTTATACGCCAGCGGACGGTTGGGGAAAAAACAGTCGAATTAACCTTAGCAAGTGAAATATATGATGATCCAAGTCTTATGGAAAAGGAGGTGAAAAAGAATGCCTTACAAGATTACAGATAAATGTGAAGCATGTGGCAGCTGCATGGATGAATGCCCGAATGAGGCCATTGAAGAGGTAGACGGCAAGTACAGGATTAATCCTGATAAGTGCGAGGATTGCGGAAGCTGCCTTGATGTCTGCCCGAACGAAGCGATCTCTGAAGAGTAAAAGAGGTTAGTTCTCTTCCCCCTCAAGGAGGGGGTTTTTCTTAATTAAAGGATATGGGAGAGTACGGTTTGCTTCAGCACCTCATTGGCTTTTTTAAAAAAATAAGGCATGAAAGAAATACAAATAACTTAAATACCGATCGTTTACGAAATATGCTTGATCCAGCGCGCCTTCCCCGTCATGTCGCTATTATCATGGATGGAAACGGGAGATGGGCCCAGGCAAAAGGACTCCCACGGGGACTCGGCCATCGTGCAGGTGTGGAATCCCTCAAAGACATTGTATCCGTCTGTTTAGAACTCGGCATCAAGGTTTTGACTGTTTATGCTTTTTCCACAGAAAACTGGAAAAGACCACAAGAAGAAGTCAATATATTAATGAATTTATTATGCGAATATATTCAAAAGGAACTTAATGAACTTCACGAGAACAACGTACAGATTAGGGCAATTGGACACATAGACGAGCTCCCTCTACCTGCCCAAAGAGAACTGGAAAAAGCTCAAAAGCTGACAGTTAATAACGAAAAGCTGATCCTGAACATTGCCTTAAATTATGGCGGACGGCTGGAAATTGTGGATGCCGCCCGCAAGCTTGCAATGCGGGTCAAGCAGGGTGAGCTCCATCCCCTCGACATAGACGAATCCCTTTTTAAACAATACCTTTATACCGCAGACCTCCCCGATCCCGACCTTTTAATCAGGCCGGCGGGAGAACTTAGAATCAGCAACTTTTTGCTCTGGCAGACAGCCTATACGGAGTTTTGGGGTACCTCCGTCTATTGGCCGGATTTCCGACCCAAACATTTTTTACAAGCATTGGTGGATTTTCAGAAGCGAGAACGTCGCTTTGGCGGGCTTTGAGGGAGGCATCAGTCCTTTGTTATTAAAAAGAATTTTAAGTGCAGTGATAGGTATACCAATTATTATTTACCTTGTTTATGAAGGAAGACTGCTCTTTCTTAGCGGGGTGATTTTTCTAACGGTTACCGGCCTTTTCGAGTTGCGCCGTATTTTGTTGCGCATGAACCTGAAGATATCACCCTTTCTGTTATATGGGAGCGGCATGGTCTTTCCTCTTCTGGCCTACTTCTCTTCAATAGAAAAATACCACGGGGTCTTTTACATCGGGCTTACATTAATTTTATTGATTCATCTGATAATTTTGATGATTACTTTCCCAAAGTATTCGGTAGGCGATTTAGCCTCTTCTTATCTGGGAAGTTGTTATATCGGAATACTTTTAAGTTACATTATTCTCATCAGAAAGATGGTTCCCTACGGATTTCAATATGTACTCATTGTCCTGATTTTAACATGGGCGTGTGACATCGGCGCCTATTTCTCAGGGCGGTTGCTGGGACGCCAACCGCTGTGGCCCAGGTTAAGTCCTCATAAAACCCTCGAGGGTTCAATTGGAGGCTTAATCCTTTGTATAGGATCGGCCATTTTATTGCAAACAAGATATCCCAGGCTGTTCTCCCTATTTGATGCACTGATTCTTGGCATTCTGATAGGGAGCGTTGTCCAGATAGGTGACCTGGTAGAATCAGCATTTAAAAGATTGGGCAAAGTAAAAAATTCCGGAGACTTGATTCCCGGTCATGGAGGAATCCTGGACCGTTTTGACAGCCTTCTTTTTAGCGCACCTGCGGCATACTTTTACTTAAAGTTCTTTTTATAGCCCTTGAGGAGTGGAAGCATGTCTCAACAAGCTATAGAGAAGATGCTCTTATGGCTCTTAAAAATCGTAATCACAATCCTGGCTGTTGCGGGGCTGTACTTTTTCGTGAAATATTTCTGGCCGCTTTTTGAGCACTCGCTCACGGCCGGGATCAAAGTTGCTCTTCCTTTTTTTGTTGCTTACCTCTTCGGAACACTACTTAACCCGATGATAATCTTATTACAAAAAAAAGTTCATCTTTCCCGCACCTGGGGAGCACTGTTTTCTCTGGTCGTTTTCCTATCCATAATTGGAGGTTTATTATATCTTCTCGTTTCCAACCTTATCCGTGAACTGATCCAGCTTTCAGCGGTTCTTGGTACACTTTCTGAAAATATCGGAAACCTAAACATTAACCTGCTGTTGGAAAGGTTCCGCATTTTATTGATCAACCTGCACCTTCCCCCGGATATTGTGCAGAATACTGTCGGGAACGTTTGGCAGGTTTTCGATGTAATCAAGAATTTAACCAAAATGTTCTTGACTCAACTCCTTCATATTGTAACATCACTACCAAACTACTTTATTCTCTTAATTATTACAATAATTGCAAGTTTCTTTTTCGCACGCGATTTCGATCTCATCAAAAAGAGTACAATAAAATTCATACCTGTTAAGTGGCAGCCCAATTTCATCAGGATGGTAGCAAGCCTAAACAAGGCTATGTTCGGCTACTTGAAAGCGGTGCTGGTTTTAATCAGCATATCAGGTTTTATTAGTTTAATAGGATTGACAATCCTCGGTGTCAGTTACGCGCATATTCTGGCAGTTGTAATAGCTTTGTTTGACCTTTTACCCGTTTTGGGACCCGGCTCCCTATACATTCCCTGGAGTATTTGGCTGTTCATTTCGGGAAACCTGCGCCTGGGGATTGGTCTCCTGGTTCTATATGGTATAATCGTAGTGGTAAGGCAACTCCTGGAACCAAAGATAGTTGGCCAAAGTATTGGGCTTCATCCTCTTACTACACTAATGGCACTCTATTTTGGACTCTCACTTTTTGGGTTTTGGGGTATTATCCTGGGCCCCGCTATAGTTATAGCTTACAAGGCATTTTTCGATGAACAAAAGGCAGGAACTTAGAAATGAAAAAAAACGTTGTCATCCTCGGTTCCACCGGTTCCATTGGAAAACAGTCTCTAGAAGTAATCAGCCGGTTCCCGGAAGACTTTAGAATAGTAGGACTTGCTGCCAACCGCAGCATTGATTTACTAGAAGAACAGATCAGGTTCTTTGATGTACCTTACGTGGCTGTAATGGATGATCAAGCTGCTGAAATTTTGCAGTATCGCCTGTCTGGAACTAAATGCAAATGTCTTAAAGGGTCTGAGGGCATTTTAGAACTTGTAAGGCTACCCGAAGCAGAACTTATCCTGGTTGCAGTAGCCGGTGTTGTTGGGCTGAAACCGACATTTGAAGCAATCAAACATAAAAAAAATATTGCCCTTGCCAATAAAGAAACCCTGGTGGCGGGCGGAAATCTTATAATGGATGCAGTTCGTCGCAACGGAGTACAAATTTTGCCGGTGGACAGTGAGCACTCGGCAATTTTCCAGTGCTTAGATAAAATAGAAGACGTGGCAGAATTGATAATAACCGGTTCAGGGGGGCCTTTCCGGAAGTTCACCAGGGAACAGTTGAAGCATGTAAGGCCGGAAATGGCCCTAAAGCACCCAACCTGGAAAATGGGGCCGAAAATCACCATCGACTCGGCAACCTTGATGAATAAGGGGCTCGAAGTGATTGAGGCCAAATGGTTGTTTGGTGTTGATTATGATCAAATAGACGTCGTGATTCATCCTCAAAGCATTATTCACAGCCTTGTGAGATACAAGGACGGAATGATGCTTGCCCAGCTTGGCTGGCCGGATATGCGCTTGCCAATTCAATATGCACTTCTTTATCCGGTGCGAAAAGGCAATAACTTAGAGCCGCTGGACCTCGTCAAAGCAGGCCAGCTAACCTTCGAACCTCCTGATCTTGAAAACTTCCCAAGTTTGAGTTTAGCACGTGAAGCGGGAAAGGCAGGCGGTACAATGCCTGTTGTATTGAATGCGGCTAATGAAATAGCCGTCAACGCTTTCCTCAATGGAAGGATTAAATTTTTAGACATTCCTGACATTATCTCGGATGTTATGTCCCGGCACGATCGAAAACAAGTCACCGAACTTGATGATATTTTGGCCGCAGACCGGTGGGCGCGCCAATATGCAGAACAAATCATTAATACAAGATCTTGAGGAGGATTACAGTGTTTATCATCATATCTCTATTGGTGCTAGGATTCCTGATTGTAGTTCACGAACTCGGCCATTTTGTGGTTGCCAAGGTGGTTGGAATTCAGGTGGACGAATTCAGTATCGGCTTTGGACCTAAATTATTGAGTGTCAAATCTCAGCGGGATCAGACAAGGTATTCCTTTCGCCTCTTGCCGCTGGGGGGTTACGTTAAAATGGCAGGAATGGAACCAAACGATGATCACATCAATGGCTTCAATAAAAAGCCCCTGAAAGATCGATTTGCGGTTATTTCAGCTGGATCCCTGACAAACTTTCTTGTGGCGATAGTGCTATTCATAATCGTTTTTAGCCTGATTGGTATTCCTACCCCTTCCAACGCCAATATAATTGGCGATATTATTTCCGGCAGCCCCGCCGACCGGGCGGGATTAAAAACCGGTGACAGGATAATAAAAGTAAATGATGTCAACACGCCAAGATGGAGTGATATTGCCAATAACATACATAAAAGCGATGGGCAAAAAGTAAGGCTTGTGATTGAACGCAGTGGGCGCACCTACACATTTTACGTTACTCCCCAGTTTGATCCAAAAATGCAGATCAGCCAGATCGGTATCCGGCAGGGTATTACATGGGAAAGACAGGGTTTCATTCAGGCAGTCAGGTTGGGTTTGGATCGCGCCTTAGGCTTTTCCAAATTGATTCTTGTGGGAATTCTAGGGATGATAACCGGAACTGTTCCCCCCAGCGAGATTGCAGGCCCGGTAGGTATTACCCAGATGATCGGTGACGCCGCCCGCGGGGGACTGGGGTATTTGTTGAGCTTTACCGCAATCTTGGGAATTAATTTAGCCCTGGTTAACCTGCTTCCAATTCCTGCGCTGGATGGGAGCAGGTTGATGTTTCTCTGCATCGAGGGAATCCGAGGTAAACCAATTGATCCCGAAAAAGAAAATTTCATCCACCTGATTGGTTTTGCATTGCTAATGGTTTTATTCCTACTCATTACTTATAATGATCTCGTTCGGATACTGGCCGGTGGTTAGAATGAGTATAAGGCGGCGGTTAACAAAACAACTTATGTTGGGAGACGTACCGGTCGGTGGCGGTGCTCCGATTTCGGTCCAGACGATGACAAAAACCGATACCCGGGACGTTTATGCAACTGTAAGTCAGATCCATGAACTTCAGGAATTGGGCTGCGATATAATCCGTGTTGCGGTTCCCGATGAAGAGGCGGCCGAAGCACTTAAAGAAATAAAAAAGCAGATCTCTATTCCACTTGTGGCGGATATCCATTTCGATTACCGGCTTGCTCTCCTGGCTGTTAAGAATGGGGTAGATGGGCTCAGGATCAATCCCGGTAATATTGGAAATCAAAAACGGATACGTACGGTCGTCAGAGCAGCTTCGGAAAGAGGCATTCCTATTCGTATTGGGGTTAACAGCGGCTCGCTCGCTACCGATATTCTGAACAAATACGGGAGGACGGCCATCGGTTTGGTTGAGAGCGCCCTGTCACACGTGAAGCTCCTTGAAAAAGAAAATTATTATAACATTAAAATATCAGTGAAAGCCCCAGATGTTCTCATGATGATCGAGGCATATCGTATTCTTTCGGATCGTGTAGAGTACCCCCTGCACCTTGGTG
>CADDZA010000001.1 GCA_902812435.1 Clostridia bacterium | reverse complement strand
GCCATGAAAGGGCTTGGCCTTTCCGCTGCCGCCACATTCCCCCTGCTGGTAGGAGTAACCTTCGGCCTGGTTTACGGCTCGGGGTTGATCATCCAGTACGTCGAGGAAGGAAGGCTCTCCGAGAGAGAAAACACTCTACTCAATGTCTTCCTCAGCATCTGCCACGGTTTGATCGAGGACACCATCCTCCTGGCAGCCATCGGGGCAAGTGTCGCCTATCTGTTGGTGCCCAGGATCGCTGCTGCCATACTGATCACGCGCCTCACCGCCTACCTCCTGAACCGCAGCTTCCCAGGTCATGCCGCTTAATTTTTCTCAACATTCTCAAAAATGTCTGACGTAACGCCCGGATGCCCGATTTTGCCCATATCAGGATGGCAAAAACCGACAATTTTTCGTTCACTTCACCACATATAATTTATAATTGGGATAGATTTTCATCCCATTGAAAATATCCACTCATACGAGAGAACCATTCCATTATTTACTCAGGCTGAGCATAAGAGAAAGGATTAAATCATTATGATGTCGAGACGTAATATTTTCAAAGTGCTGTTAATTTTGGCCATCGCTGCTTTGCTTGTCACGGTAGGGCTTCATCAACTGGGAACAGATAAAGAACCCGATTGGGGCCGTTCTCCCGATCATATTGTCCTCAGCTGGACCGCCGACCCTGCCACGACGGTAACCATCACCTGGCGCACAAACCCGGGCGTACACAAGAGCCTGGTCCAATACGCCCCTCGCCTAAATGACAATCACTTCCCCACCGGTTCTAGCCTTGCCAGGGGAAGAGTTACCACACTGAAAACCAATCTGGGTAATTATCATATCCACACCGCCACGCTCACAAATTTGAGGCCGGGCGTCATCTACCTGTATAGGGTCGGGGACGGAACCAGGTGGAGCAAGGTTTACTCCTTCACAACCGAAGCCAGGAACACCGGGCAATTCACCGCGGTTGTCTTCGGCGACTCCCAGTGCAGCCTGGAGAATTACAAGGTATGGCAGGGAACTCTGCTGGCAGCGGTGAAGCGGGAAAAGCCCCGCTTCATTATTAATGCCGGGGACCTGGTGGATAACGGGAGCGACCAGAAGCAGTGGGAAGCCTGGTTTGCCGCCGGCAGAGGCATACTGGAAGGCCTACCCGAAATGCCAGTGGGCGGTAACCATGAATTTCCGTCATACTTCGGGAACAGGTTTCCGCAATCTTTCCTGGCCCAGTTCAGCCTTCCGGAAAACGGGCCTCCCGGCTTAAAGGAGTTGGTCTATTCCTTTGACTACGGTGACGCACATTTTGTGATTCTGGACAGCCAGGTCGGCAACAACTCGCCACTCCTTAAACTCCAGCAGAACTGGCTGAAGGAAGACCTTAAGAGGACGAAAAAAAAGTGGAAGATCGTCATCTTCCACAGGCCCCCCTACTACGCCAAAACAAATCGCCCTAATGACGATGTGAAGGATGCGTTCTGTCCCATTCTCGAAGAAAACCATGCGGATCTTGTCATCAATGGCCACGACCACGCGGTGATGCGGACATATCCCATTGCGGGCGGCAGGATTGTAGCCCAGTCGAAGGGAACTGTTTACCTGATTGCCGGGCGCAGCGGCGAGAAGACATATACCGATTTAAGTCAAAAAAGGTGGGCGCAATACTTCTACAATCCTGTGGACCAACCCACCTATACGGCATTGAAGTTCACCGAGGGGAGCCTCCGGGTGATCTGCAAAAAAATGGACGGAACCATACTCGATGCCTATGTGATTGAAAAGAGCAGTTGACGGGCGGCGCGACGCTGTTTCTCATTTTTCAACCTGCTTGGCCACGGTCAGCGACTCGAGCAGCGTCTTCCCGTCTGATACACGGTGCAGGGAGAGGTCTGTTACCACTACGCCGTTCAAAGGGATGCGCCGCAGGGAGCCGTCGGCGTTTTTCTTTTTTGGATCTCCGTAAGCGGAGATGGCGTGGATCACGTAGTAGCGCCCTTTAGATTCCCCCAAGTACAGCATCACGTGTCCTGGCAAGTGCAGGATCGTCCCGGGTACCAGCCCCTTAAGCAGTTGGCCGCGCTGCTTCGCCCCCTCCCCCTGGAAGGAAACCGTTCTCCCCGCCGAAGCCTCCTGCTCGCCGGCGTTGCGCGGCAGCTTGAAGCCGAAGCTGCGGTACGTATCAAGCACAAAGGCCGAACAGTCCCGGCTCTTGAACATGCCTCCCCAGCCGTAGCGTTCTCCCTGCATCTTAAAAGCCTGCCTGATGATATTCGCCCTGGTGTAGGGGAGATAGCCTGTGGAAACGTCACTGCCCAGAGGGATGAGGGCCGGCTTAAAAGCCAAACCGCCGTCCGGGCGGCGCACAGGCAGCTTCACCACGTAATTCCCCTGGGAAGACTGGTTGTCAACCGTTTCAGGTATCTCCCTCTTGTCAACCAGCGGGATTTTCGCCCCCATGGCGAATTCCAGTTCGGACAGTTCAGGTGAAAAGGGATTGTAACCGAGCCGGAGCTTGCTCCCTAAAACCACCAGGAATGAAGTCGCCCTCAGGTAATCCATCCATTCTTTCCGGCCGGCGGCTACGGCAACATGGCTTGCAGGCATCCACCCCCGGTAATTGTAGATCTGGACAAAATACCATTCGCCGCCGGAGGATGTGTGCAGCACAAGGACAGGTTCCGCCGGATCAACCGCCGTTTCCTGGAACAGATCAAACTCATGGTCCGTTGGCTTACCTGTCACCATATCAGCGGTGGGAAATGTCCGGATATCCGTTCTCTTCACAGTAAAGCCATAGCCCACAGGGTTCTCTTGTTTGATTCCCGGCAAATTCATCTCATGGCGCAGGTTCTCAAAGTAGGCGGAGTCGAGTCTGCGCCCGTCATGGTAAAGATCCTTTTGGGGAAACGCCCGCTCGGTAATCAGCCGCTCCAGTTTTCCGCCTGTCAACGAGGATGGGTAAAGGGTCAGATCGTACACCGTGTCCGGAAGCTTTGCTATAATTTCCTTGTTGAAGGCAGCGATTTCGCCGGGGCTCATGATTACTCTATCCGGTTCGGGCAGCCTGGCGATCCAGAAATCGGGCCTGCGCATTTCCGGCAGTACAGACTCTAGAGCCCCGGTAGCGCCTTTGGGCGGCAAGCCGGCAGGAACGCCGAGCATGAGGATTATCAAGGCTCCCAGGGCAACAGTCTTGGTTCGGTTCTTCACCACACCGCTTCCTTTCTTAGGGACGTGATTACATTATTTTTTACTCAAGCCGGGAATCGTTTATTCTTAAGATGACCTTAAATATGGCATAATGACCGGGGAGGGAGCGTCATGGACGGCATCCACGAACTCGCAAAACAGAAGGAACTGGCAAACAAAGTCCTGTCCCGACTGAAAGCAAGATATCCAGAAGCGGGGCCACTTTTGAGGTACTCGAATCCCTATCAGGCCCTGGTGGCCGTCATGCTTTCGGCCCAGACCACGGACGAGCAGGTAAACAGGGTAACGCCGGGAGTTTTCGCCAGGTATCCCGACATTGCATCCCTTGCCCAGGCGGATGTAGAAGATGTTGCAGGCATCATCAAGACGGTGGGGTTGTACCACTCGAAGGCCGCCAACCTGGTGGCCGCGGCGAAGATAATAACCGGGGAGTACGGGGGACAGATCCCCGACAGCCTTGAGGAACTCATGAAATTGCCGGGAGTCGGGCGGAAGACCGCCAACGTCCTGTTGGCCGGAGCCTTTGGCAAGCCCGGCCTGGGGGTAGATACCCATGTCCACCGCGTGGCCAACCGGGTAGGCCTGGCTGCATCGAAAGATCCCGCCTGTACAGAGAAGCAGCTAAAGGAGATCATTCCCGAGCAGGAGTGGGGAAAGGCCCACCACCTGCTGATCTTTCAGGGCCGGCAGGCCTGCCGGGCCAAAAAGCCGGACTGCGAACACTGCGTCCTGCCCGACATATGCAGGTACTATCAGGATCGTAAAAAAGCTTAAGCCCTCGCAACATAGCAAGGATCAGCCGGCGGCTTCGCTTAAGGCTAAAATCTCATCAAGATAGTAATTGACGCCGAGTTCAATCAGATCCTGAACCGGCCGGCAGTCCGGCGCCAGGATCTCTCCTGTCCTGTTGGCGGCAACCACCCCACATCCACCGCCGCAGATGACATTGTACCGGCAGTCACGGCACCCGGGAATGGTTCGCACGCTGCGCCGCTGCCACCGGCTGACCGCTTGCTCGTCCAGTCTAAAATCGGGATAAAAGATCCCTAACCTGTACTCCTTTCGGCCGCAGCTTGCGGTGCAGCCGTAAATGTGGCCATGCGGATCAAAAACCCACTCCAGCTTTGCCGCGGGGCATGTGTCGAAGCTGGCGGGGTACATTTTCCCGGTCTCCACCAAATGCCTGATCCCTTTAAAGTCCGGCCTGTGGAATTTTTTCAGCACCGGAAAGACCCGGCTGAGCTCAACATATTCTCTCCAGAGTTCCACCTGCGACAGGAGGTACTGGGGCCTGGCGTAGCAAACAAAAAGTTCGTAGTTTCTCCCGATCTGGGTTTTAAACCGGGAGAGGCCGAGATCAAGCCAGCCCTTTTCACCTGCGAATTCTGCAAGTCTCACCAGGTGGGGCATGTTTTCCCGGTCGACCACCGTCCTGAGGTTGACAGGCATGCCCCGCCGGATCACATCATCCAAACCGGCGATAATTCTATCAAAGGTTCCGCCGCCCCCTTTGGTCATCCTTCTCTGATCGTGAACTTCCCGGTAGCCGTCAAGGGTGACCTGGATTTCCTTGATCCGTGCCCGGGAGAGAATGGCTGCATAGTCCACCAGATCGTATCCATTAGTCACAACGGCAAGCTCATACCCGGCACCGGTACACTTTTCAACAATATAGCCGATTATTTCCTGCTGCCGCGGGGAATTGATCAGCGGCTCACCGCCGAATAAGGTGATATATGGTCTAACCTTCGCTCCTGAAAAAAGATCCTCGGCATAGTGAAAAAAGGCGTCCACCACTTCACGGGTGACCAAAGGGCCTCCAGGGATACCCTCCTGGTAACAGTAGGCGCATGCCAGGTTGCAGTTATAGGTGGGAATCAATAAGAGTTGCACCTGGGAATTGGCAATCTCCCTTTGAAACCTCACCAGTTCTCGCCGTATTGCCCGGTCTTCCTCAACCCTGGAACGGAATAGATAGCCTCGTTCTAAGAGGTAATCGATAAACCCAGCGTTGTCATCTCTGTGCCTGCTACCTGCTCTGATCTCCTCCAGTTGCAGGTATTCCCGTTCATCCATCAGATCAAAGCTGCCGGTTATGGGATTTAAGATAGCATAGGCATACGCCCCGGCACCCCGGATCTTAACCACTATATTATTCCTGCCGTAATGCATCAGTCATGGCACCCGGCAATTATTTTCGCACTTTTCGAACAGCACTGGGCGGTCACAACCGCACCGCAGCAAGACTTTTTGTCTCCTTTCCTGGTAACCTTCTTCACCCTCATCCCTCCTTGAATGCCCTGATGGTCAGGCTGGCAAACTCGTACCCGTTCTTCAGGTACTCCCTCCGGTTAATGATTTCCACGCGGCGGAAGCCCGCCTCTCTGATGCACTGCAGGTATTCCTGCTCGGTTACCGCACCACCAAAGCACATCGCCCACCGGTAGGGATCCCTTTTGATCTTGTGGGGCAGAGGATACCTGGTGACCGGATCTGAGATGACAAACCTCCCCCCGGTTTTTAATACCCGGTGGACTTCACGGTAAACCATCGACTTATCCCTGGCGTGGTTGATGGCGCAGTTGCTCATGACTGCGTCGAAACTTTCGGGAGGAAAGGGAAGCCGCTCCATATCCCCTACAACAAACCGGACATTGACGCAGCCCTCCACAGCAGCTCTTTCCACCGCCGCCCGGACCATTTCCGGAGTCAGATCCAGGCCGACGGCAAGCCCCCCTTCTCCCACCAGCTTCGCCGCCTCCAGGGTCTCCTGTCCCCTGCCGCAGCCCAGGTCCAGCACCCTCTCACCAGATCTTAGTGCCAGCAGGCTCAAATTATGACCGCAGCCCAGGCCCCCTTGAGCACTGCTTTCTAGGCTGTATCTTGCCTTGATCCTGTCGTGCAGTCCTTTCACGTCCATCCAAACGAACCTCACTTACTTTTAATTATTATGAAAGAAATCTCAATCATAGCATCGCCCGCTGCAAGAATTCCCCTCCAACCGGAAATAATACTGACAGTATCCGTAAAGCCAACGGTCAGAAAGGGTGACGACATGAGCGGCAGCATTTTATATATCGACTCCGACCGGTTTGAACAGGAAGTGCTCAAGAGCGATAAACCGGCGATCCTCTACTTTTACTCCGAGGATTGCCCGCCGTGTGAGGTGCTCGCCCCCATCTACGAGAAAATGGCCGAAAAATACGGTGACCGCATCAAGTTCGTGAAAATAATGCGGCAGGCGAACCGGGATCTAGCAAAAAGCCTGGGCGTGACCGGCAGCCCCAC
The DNA here is from genome assembly GCA_902812435.1 of Clostridia bacterium. GTDB lineage: Bacteria > Bacillota > DSM-12270 > Thermacetogeniales > Thermacetogeniaceae > DULK01. Next base: position 65,415 of record CADDZA010000001.1, on the reverse strand, counting down.
CCTTCTTTTTTTCCGGAACGGCCTGGAAGTAGGCAAGCGGCTCAGCGGCTTCTTGAGCAAGCCGCAGGTGCGCACTGCCATCGAGGGCGTACTGGGAGACGTGCTTCCTCCTCCGGAACTGAAAAAAGAAAATTGTGATGTGATCATCCTCGGCGGAGGGGCTGCGGGATTATCCGCCGCCATCTATGCGGCAAGGGCGAAGTTGAACACCATTCTGCTTGAAGAGGGCGTGCCGGGAGGGCAGGCGGCATCAACCTACCACATAGCAAATTACCCCGGAACACCAGGGGTTATCAGTGGCACGGAACTCATTGCAAACATGAGAAAACAGGCGGAATCCTTCGGCGCGAGGGTTGAAGACCTGAGGGAGATCTTCGAGGTAAAACTGCAGGGCCCGGAAAAATACGTGCGTACGGAAGACGAGGAGTATTACGGCAAGGCAATCATCATCGCCACAGGCGGCAAGCCGAAGCCGCTTCCGGCGGAAGGAGCGGAGGAATTCACGGGACGGGGCGTCCATTACTGCGCAACCTGCGACGGGCCAATGTACCAGAACAGGAAGGTGGTGGTCATCGGAGGGGGGAACTCGGCGGTGGAAGAGGCAGTCTTCCTGACCAGGTACGCCTCCCATGTGACCATCATCCACCAGTTTGATCACTTCCAGGCCACCAAAACCGCCCAGGAAGAGGCCTTCAAAAATGACAAGATCGATATCATTTGGGATTCTGAGGTCCGCAAGGTGCACGGTGAAGAACATTCCTTGACCGGTGTCACCATAGAAAACATCAAGACCGGAGAAATTAGGGAGATACCGACAGAGGGGGCGTTCGTGTACATCGGCACCCAGCCCAGAACAGAAATCTTTAAGGGACAGGTACAGATAGATGACAACGGCTATATAGTAGCATCAGAAGACACAAAAACGAATGTGGAGGGCGTTTTTGCCGCCGGAGATGTCAGAACGAAACCCATCAGGCAGGTAGTCACTGCGGCCGCCGACGGAGCAGCAGCCGGCATTATGGCGGAACGCTATATTACGAGCCAGGTGAAAAGAATCCCGGTACAAGTGAGGTGAGACTATGATAACCCTGAACCTGGAAACAAAAGAAGTCGAACTCTTGAAAAAATCCCTCGAGCACTGCCTGGAAACCTGCAAAGAGGGTGGAGCCAAGAGCGGGTGCACCGACTGCACCGCGATTGAAGGAATTTTAAAGAAGATCGCCGATCTTAGTTAAAAAATTAATGCCCGGCCCACAGCTTAAATTCAGGCTGTAGCCGGGCACATATTTTACGCTATGGACCGGTGGAACTGCCTGATGGCAACTGCCGTTGAAACAGCCGCCAGAAACGTCAGGGCAACCAACCCGACCCAGAGGTCCTGCCAGATCCATCCCTTCATGGCAACGGTGCGCATCGGGGCCACCGCGTATGACAGCGGGTTCACGTCGGCGATGCGCCGCAGCCATACCGGCATCGCCCGGGTCGGGAACATGGCGTTGCTGGTGAACATAAGGGGAAGGGTCAGGAAATTCATGATTGCATGCAGGGCCTCGATGGACTTGAGCATGGAGGCAAGAGAAAGGGAAATACCCCCCATGATCACCCCGAACAGGCTCGCAAGGAGAAGCATGAACAGCACACCGGGCAATCCGGTGACAAAGTGCACTCCCAGGATCACAGCAATCACCACGATAATGATCACCTGGAACCAGCTCTGGACCATCAACGACAGCAATTTTCCGAGAGGGATGGCCGCCCGGTAGATGGGCGCCGTCAGCATCTTGTTTAGAAAGCCCAGCCGCCGGTCCCAGAGCACCGAAGTACCGCCGAATACCCCGCCGAACAGGGCGGTCATGATCATCACACCGGGAACCATGAAATCCAGGTAGTTTCCCGTCCCAAGCATGCGCGCGGCAATGGGATTGCGGGTCAGACCGGACATGGAGTTCCCCATCAGCACCAGCCATACCACCGGCTGTACCACGGCCATGACCAGGCGGGACCTCTGCAGAAAGAACCGCTTCATTTCCCGCCAGAACACCCAGTAAACATCGGAAAGTAACCTGCCCATGTTCATCCCCGCGCCCTCCTCATAATCATCCGTGACCGCATGGCCTCATCCCGGCTCCCGCCGTTCTCCCTCATCTCATGCCCGGTGTAATGCAGGAAGACGTCATCCAGGGAGGGCCGCTTGTGGGTGATCGCACCGATATGGGCAGGCATGCCCGCTATGGCATCAAAAATACGCGGTATAGCGGTTTCGCCGTTGGTCACCACCGCCACATAACCTCTCTCCCCCGCTTCCCTGACATCGGTGACAAAACCCTGCCGGCGAATGGTCTCGACCGCGGCCGCTATCTCCTCTTCCGTACCTGTGGCAAAACGGAATTCCACAAGCTCGTCCCCCAGGGTGCTCTTCAGTCTGGAGGGGGTATCCATGACCTTGATCCGGCCGTAGTCGATAATGGCGATGCGATCGCACAGTGCGTCGGCCTCATCCATGTAGTGGGTGGTAAGGAAGATGGTCATTTTGATGTCATCCCTGAGGTGTTGGATGTACTGCCAGATCTCCCGCCTCGTCTGGATGTCCAGTCCCAGGGTTGGTTCGTCCAGGAAGAGCAGCCGCGGCCGGTGAATGAGCCCGCAGGCGATGTCAAGCCGTTTACGCATCCCCCCGGAGTAAGTCTCCACCAGGTCGTTCGCCCTGTCGGAAAGTTCAACCATCTCAAGCACCTCTGTTATCCGCCGTTCCACCTCCGCCCGGGGAATGTGGTAAAAACCCGCCTGCAACCTCAGATTTTCGTATCCGGTAAGGTTATCGTCAACCGCCAGGTCCTGGGATACGTAACCAATCGCCAGGCGTACCTGGTAGGCCTGACGGATGATGCTCATCCCGGCCACCCTGGCGTTGCCGCCGGTGGGTTTCATCAAGGTCGTCAGCATGGCAATGGTGGTGGACTTGCCCGCTCCGTTGGGTCCAAGGAAACCAAAGATCTCCCCCTCTTCCACTGTAAAAGTTACACCGTCCACGGCGGTCACCCCGCCGGGAAAAGTCTTGGTGAGCCCCTCTGCTTCAATCATTGCGCTCATAGTGTTCCCCCTACAAGTTGAACAAGATCATTGTTATTGAGACCAATATACCATAACATCCCGGGACGCAAAAACTTCCATCCGCCCCTGTGCTTATTTAGAAAAAAAGTATATTCAGAATTGATATGAAAATCGATATGATAAAGGCCGGCCAGAACCCGGGGATATGCAGACCTTTGAGCAGGGCTCCGGTCAACATCACCATCCAGGTGTTGATCACCAAAGTAAAGAGGCCGAAGGTCAGGATATTGAGGGGTAGGGTCAGCACCATGATCAGCGGCCGAATCAACAGGTTGACGACGCCGAGCACAACCCCGGCCCAGAGAACGGTTGCCGGAGTGTCGAACTTTATTGCTGGGAAAAAGAGAGCGGCGGCATAAAACCCCACCATATTAACAATGAATTTCAGCAGCATTGTCCGCATTTACAAGTCCCTCCAACACTATTCAATGTGCGTGAACAAAATTTCGGCAAGGGATGACTCCATAATTATCCAGGCTATGATTCTCAAAATGCTCCAAACTAATAGCAGGAGGTGATCCCTTTGTTCAGGGAAGGCGCATTCGAAGTCGCCCTTAAAAGTTCGAAATTTGAAACGGTAGAATTCGATATTGCCGACAAGGAAGCAGTGGAAGAAGCATCCCAGGACTACCTGCGGCTACCGGAAGTTGACCGGTAAGAAATATGAGAACCAATGGCGCAAGCCCACGGCAATTAAAGCTGATGGGCTTTTTTATCATACGAGAAACCCTTCAAAAAAGAGACCTTCCCATATTAACTTATCCTTCTACCAGATGATTCTGTATTCCTCCTCCAGCGGGTATAAAATGGTTCCAACCTTCGAGGAAAAGATGGCGAAAAACAGGAGTTGCTGCCGGTAGCGTAGAAAACACCGGGGAGAGGTGAAGTTAATGAACTTCTTAAAGAGAATGGTACGTCACATCGTCTACCGCAGTCTGGGGCGCGTTGAAATCGAGATTCTCGTCAAACGGGGACTGCAGTTGGGGAAGAATGTTTTCATCGACAACGATGCTCTGATAGACCCGTCCTATCCCTGGCTGATCTCCATCGGGGATGATAGTTTCATCACCACTAAGTGCGTCATCCTGGCACATGACGCCAGCACCTGGAACTACACGGGATACTACAAGGTAGGGCGCGTTTCCATCGGAAAAAGAACTTTCATAGGAGCCGGAAGTGTTGTTCTTCCCGGCGTCACAATTGGAGATAACGTGGTTATCGGAGCAGGTAGCGTCGTCACCAGGGACATCCCGGATAACGTGGTGGCGGCCGGAAACCCGGCCGTCGTCATCAGCTCGATACAGAACTTTGCCGAAAGGCATAAAAAGAACCTGCAGTCCAGGCCGCATTACCCGGCAGCAGGTTGGACTTTAAACGGAGGGATAACGGAGGAAAACAAAAAGATCATGCTCAAGGCCCTGGAAGATGGGATCGGCTACACCGAGTGAGCTCCTTTACTTCCCTTTATTGAAAATCTCGTTTTCAGGCAAAACGGTTTCCGGCTCTGTCATGCCTAGTTTTGACCTGGCGATCCTTTCAACCCTGCCGGGGGACTGGAGTTCAGCTATCTTATACTCCAGGAGCTTGTTGTTCCTCTGCAGTTCGAGAACGGACCGACGGGCGCTGCTGACCTGATAACCCAGGACAACCGCCCTGGTCTTTTCATATGTATAGAACATTCCCGTCAATGCCAGAACCAGCGCAATCGCAATGGCATACCTGGCCAGCACACGCCTTTCTACTTTTATAACCGGCTTTGGCGGGGCGACAGGGAAACCGACGTATTTTTCCGCCAGCTGTTCAGCAGAGCTCACCTGTAATCACCCCCTTTGACGGGTGACTGGTGTACGTTTTTCGGCTTTCTTCCAGGCTTCGCTCTCCTGCCCGTTTTGTTGCTCTCTTCGTCAATCACATCTTTGGGGAAATACCATTTGCCGCCGATCTTCCTGGCATGGAAGACCGTAGCTTTGCGCGTTACATTGCTGGGGTCGAGTCCCAGGATTCTGGCCGCTTCCCGGCTGGTATAGTAGTTCTTCGCATCTCGTATTGCATCGTGCATTGCATTTTCCTGTTTCTCAATTTCATCCAACAACTCTTCCAGCTCTTTTTGGGCCGCCCTTATTTTCAAAGCAGCCAGATAATCATTCCGGTCAAGAGCCCGTAATAGCTCAGATTGTAACAGTTGTATTTTTTCAGTAATGTAACTTTGCATTGATGCATCGTCACGCCCTGGTAGCGTAATGCATTATTGCTATTATTATTGCATTCTTTGCATTATATTGCAAGGACTTTTTACCTTAGGAAAGGCACCTCAATAGGTGTCACGATTCTTTAACCGTTTTTCCAGAAACTTGGCAAAAGCTGGGCGGAGGCATTGGCCCATTACCGGTCAACCAGAGAGACCTCCAGATCCAGGTAGCGGGAATGAATATTGCTATTGTCCCAGATATCTACAAATAAGTGATGCACGCCTGCTTTCAGTTCCTTGAGAAGGGAGCAGGTCAATTCCAGAACGTTTCCGTTCCATTTTTCTCTCAATTTGAAAACAGCGGGGTATTCCTTGACCTCGTAGCCGTCAACCCGGAACAGCAGGCGCCTTGAGTTCAGCAATTTACAGTAGTCCGGCTGCTCCGGAGACGTGGCCGGGACAAGCCGCACCCCGATCTGCCGCCTTTCAATCATTTGCTTGAGAAGTTCAGCTTCCGTCAGGTGCTCATCGCCGTCAAGTTCGGCCACGGGTTTAAGGCTGGCCTTGAAATTGCGGAGGGGAACCGATAAATCCGCGCCGTCGTCCACCAGCAATTCCTCCAGGAAACTCATAAGGGCGTTGGTATCGTGATTTCTTTTGAACAGGTTGTCCACACCTTTGTCTTTGATGAATGAAATCAGCAATTTCGCCAGTTGCCCCGGGAGGTCAATCCTAATCTTAATAAATCCTACCCTGATGGGTACTGACAGGTGTTCAAAACCCCTGAGCACAGGTATGGCCTGATTCAAGTTAATGATCGTGCCCAACTGCCTGACCACCGGAAAAAAGATGTTACCCGGTCTTTTAACTACAGCCAACCCGCTCCTGCTTTCCAAAGTGTGGTACAACACCACCCTTTCACGGGACAGCTGCGAGATCTCCCCATAGGACTTCCTGAACAGGCCGTCCACCACCCTGTCAATCGAGAGTTGAATATAGTCAGGGCCACCGGTGATGGCGGGATCAATGGTGTTTTTGAGAGCGTAAACAAGAGACGGTCTGAGGAAAACGGCCAGCTCAATGAAGAACTGAATACCTCTGATTACAGAGTTGAAGGTATCCGCAAGTTGGGGAATGTGTTCGGGAGGAATGCGCACCGCATGTCCGTAGTATCTCTCCGAAGCCGCGGTGAGGAGGTTCCGAAGCTTGCCGCCAACGCTTCGTGTCTCGAAGAGTTCGACTCTATTCCGGTCAAAGAACCCCCTGTCGCCCTGCATCACCAGTAAATCGAAAAAGAACTCAATCAGGGCATGGTCGGCCACTACGTAACTGGCAAGGATTTCGGGGTAGTAGTCGGCCCCAAAAACACGGTGTGAGTTCGAAAAACCCGAAAAGATCTTCCTGTTATCAGCCCCGGCATAACCGTTATCAACCAAATTGCCCTTACAATCCACAGCAGCGTAGTGCGGGTACCAGTCGGCAAGCTGGTGGGCAAGCCAGCCGCAGGCAACGGCGAAATCGTGATCCGTGTACCGGATACCGGGCATTGCCCACTGGTATGCCCGCCACCATTCGTCGATCAGGGTGTAACCGAAATGGGGTATACCGTTAACCTCGTCTGGAATTGCGTTATGAGCGTAATCGTAAATCGAGATGTTGCTCAACACATGGTAGGCGGAAACAGCGTCGGCGCTGTTCCCGCCGAAGAAAAAGGCTTCCTCATTCTTTTTCAAACGCCTGACCATATCCTCATTGATTGTCCGGTCCCCTGCCTCCAGTTCCTTCTCTGCCTTTCTCAAAGCCAACCTGTTAATATGTGGATGAACCACAGGGCCCCACCAGAACAGCGGCAGGACCAGAAGCAGCAGAGCGTTTTTGACAACCCGCAAAAACCACCTCATCTATCCTACCCCCGTTTTAAAAGAATGGCTATAAATAGTAAATGCACGGGGTGTTGACATATTCCTTTAGTGGCGGGCAAATACGCCGGAGCAGACCGGCCAGGCTGTCAACGATCTGACCCCGGAGGTTTGGGAACGGGTTTCCAACACAAAGAGTTTATTGCGTTGCATTGGCGAAGAATATAAAATAGGGGCTGAGGGCGGCGAAAATCCTTGCATAAAAGGTCAAACCGGGCTTTCGGAATAAAAGCCCGGCATCAGGAAGGAAGATTATTATGAAAAGACTGGCCTTCATCGCTGACATTCACGGGAACCACCTGGCCCTCCGGGCAGTTCTTGACGATATCAAGAGACAAGGGATCGACAAGATCTTCTGCCTTGGAGACCTGGTGGGTTACGCCCCTTTTCCCAACGAGGTTATCGAGATCATCCGCAAGGAAAGGATTCCGACCTTAATGGGAAACTACGACGACGGGGTGGGATTCGACCGTTTGGCTTGCGGCTGCGATTTTCCAAACGAAGAGGCACGCCGGGCCGGAGAGCAATCCCTCGCCTGGACGAAAGCGCATACCAGTGAAGACAACAAGGCCTTTCTGCGCGGCTTGCCGAAAGAGCTCTGGACCGAAATCGGCAATAAAAAGATCCAAATGGTACACGGCAGCCCCCGGGCTTTAAATGAGTATCTGTTTGAGGACGCACCGGAAGCTCTCCTGCACGAGATCTTTAACTCGAGCCGTGCGGATATTTTGGTGGTGGGCCACACCCATAAGCCCTTCCACCGCCTCTTCAAGGGGCATCACCTGATCAATGCCGGCAGCGTCGGAAGGCCGAAGCACGGGGATCCCAACGCAATTTACTGCATTTTAACCATTGCCAGTAAAATCAGAGTGGAGTTCCCGAAAGTCCCTTATGATTCGGATACCGTCGCAGAGGCGATCCTGGCTGAAGGTCTGCCGGAGGACTTCGCCAGGTTGTTGCTGACCGGCAAAGAATAATTATGATATTCTCTTATCGTTTTCCCTTCCATGAGATCAGCAAAAACCGGCTGGTTGGCGCTTAAGCAGCCCCTGCTCCACCGGATTGGTCACCGTCCTGCTCACTCTACTGACCTGAAGCTTTCCGGAGTAGCTCTTTCGCTTTAACCTTCCGCTACCGTGACGATGAAATTCTTTTTCTCTTTTGCCTTATAAAGAGCTTCATCGGTAATTTTAAGGAATTGATCTATACTGATATTCGTACACTCTTTAACCGAAGCTATACCTACGCTCACGGTGATTTTACAGGTGATATTTTCATAAGAAAAAAGGTGATTTTCCACCGCAGTTCTAATCCTGTTGGCAATTTTAAAAGCCTCTTTGACATCAGTCTGGGGAAGAATTACGGCAAATTCTTCCCCACCCAAGCGGGCAATTATATCGTTTTTTCTTGTATTGCTTTGCAGAATACCGGCAAATTGCTGTAATACCTGATCTCCTGCCATATGCCCGTATGTATCGTTGACGCTTTTGAAATTATCAATATCCATTAATATTAATGAAATCGGGGCTTTAGATGTCAGCTCCGGCAGTTTTTCGCAAAAATATCTCCTGTTGCGCAGACCGGTCAGGGTATCCGTATGTACCTGCTGGTGCAATTCTTTGATTAAGATGCCGCAGGTTGCGCATATTACCATCTGAATCACCAGCAACGATATCCATGCCAGACCCTGCTTATAGTTGTCATATCTAGCTATCAAAAAGGTAATAAGCCACAAGCCAAGACCGCCTGTCAATAAAAGAACAGGAGCATATTTATACATTTTCTCCTTCATCCAAACCATCCTTTTTGTCCCTACAATTTCGGTAATATTCGACAACATATTTATCAATTTTTTTACTTATTTCCAGGAGAATTTCCATGCTCATGTTTACACTGACCGCATTATGAAGGATATTCCTTGCGATTTCTATTTTATCTTTATTATCCATTCCCTGCTCCCCCCCGAAAATAACCACAAGCATAATTTTACATCAATGATAAGCCCACTGCAAACAATAATTATGTGCTTATTGCGAATTCAGATGCGGTTTAAAGTTCGCTAAAGTATTTAAAGGCAGGGAGTGGGCGAAAAGTGGAGAAAAAAGTGGAAATAGATAACAAAGCTATCGGGCAGAGAATACGCCAAGAAAGGGAAAAGCTCGGACTTTCGCGGGAAGAGTTTGCAGAAATCATCGAGCTTTCGGACTACTATATCGGGCAGCTGGAGCGAGGAGAGAGGCAAATGAGTCTCCCCGTTTTAGTTAAAGTCGCCAATTGTTTGCATGTATCTTTAGATTACCTTATTTTTGGAAAAACCGTCGAGGCTGCTTATTACGTTCGTGATGCCACTAACAGCTATGAGGCATGTGGCTTTAATAAAGATAAAGGGATAATCAGTCTGCTCAATAAATGTTCGCCGAAAGAATTAGAGTTAGTCAAAAAACTTATAAAAACCATCCTTCCTTATGTGGGCTAATAGCAAAATATGATTTTAACTTAAAAAAACAGCCTTTCTTTTGCCATCATGTTGTTAACAGATTCCAAGATAGCGAAGGATGCTGTTTAAAGCTGTTTGATGGATAGATGTTAATACCTCTTCATCGATATATAGCCAAAATCCTGCAAAATAAAAAATGTGTCGGGTGAAACCCCACTAAAAACATCCATGGGATTTTGTGGGAGTAAATAAGGCAAGATTAAGTTTCATGGATCAAGGGGGGATAATCCGCTACACCCCCTATTATTCAAGGATTTGACGGGTTATAAAGGTTGTCTAGGGTAAAAAATAAAGGATTGAGGATGGGATTAACTCAAAATCCCTCTCAACCCTTGTCTTTTAAGGTTTCTACCGTATTTACTTGTCACTTAACCCTTATCCCTTACCCCTTCCCAAAACGGAACCATTATTTCATCTATAGAAAAAATATTTTTTTCTCTTGGAAAGAGTAAAACAACAAGAAAAGGGATAGCCCATGCTCTACTCCACCGTCACGCTCTTGGCCAGGTTGCGGGGTTTATCGATGTCGCAGCCGCGGGCAGCAGCCATGTAGTAGGCGAAGAGCTGCAGGGGCACCACCGACAGGATTGGCGCCACCAGTGACGGTGCTTCCGGAAGCCTGATAACGTGATCGGAAGTGCCGTCGACAAGTTCCTTCTCTCCCAGGCAGACGCCGATCACCGTGCCTTCCCGTGCCTTGACCTCTTTCATGTTGCTGACCAGCTTCTCCAGCACGTCAGTCTGGGTGGCCAGGGCAACGACGGGCACTCCTTCGACGATGAGTGCAAGGGTGCCGTGTTTCAATTCCCCTGCTGCGTAGGCCTCGGCATGGATGTAGGAGATCTCCTTCAGCTTAAGTGCGCCCTCCATCGCCACGGCGTAGTCGAGGCCGCGGCCGAGGAAAAAGACGTCCTCACAGGTATGGTACTGATCCGCCAGGTCCTTAATGAGATCCTGCTGTTCCAGAACCTGCTCCAGTTGCCCGGGAAGCCTCTGGAGGGCGGCAACGATTTCGGCGATCTCCGCAGGGGTTCTTGCCCCCCGCTGCCTGGCAAAGAGCAGGCCGAGCAGGTACATCACCAGAACCTGGGTGGTGTAGGCCTTGGTGGAGGCCACCGCGATCTCCGGCCCCGCCCAGGTGTAGATTACCTCGTCCGCCTCACGCGCCACGCTGCTGCCGACAACATTGGTCACGGCCAGCACCCGGCACCCTCTTGCCCGGGCTTCCCGCAAGGCTGCCAGTGTATCGGCAGTCTCCCCCGACTGGCTGATGACGATCACCAGGTTGCGGGGATCGAGCAGTGGGTCCCTGTACCGGAATTCCGAGGCCAGATCCACCTCTACCGGAACCCTGGCGAGCTTCTCAATCACGTACTTTCCGATCAGCCCGGCATGGTAGGCGGTGCCGCAGGCAACGATGGTAACCCTTGTGAAGTTGCGGATATCATCGGGGGACAGGCTGATTTCCTTGAGAACAACATCGTCTCCCCCGGGGGTGATCCTGCCCCGCAGGGTATCCCGCAGGGCCCGGGGCTGTTCAAAGATCTCCTTCAGCATGAAGTGGGGGTACCCCCCGCGCTCGGCAGCGTCCGCATCCCAGTTGACGTGAAATACTTCCTTGGCCACCGGCTCGCCGTTGCTGTTCACGATCCGGACGCCGTCCAGGGTGAGCTCTACCACTTCACCCTCAGAGATCAGGTAAATGTTCCTGGTGTAAGGCAGAATGGCCGGGATGTCCGATGCCAGGAAGTATTCTCCGTCGCCCAGTCCCACGACCAGGGGGCTGTCCTTGCGGGCCGCCACCAGTCGGTCGGGATGGTACTCGCTCAGCACCACCACGGCATAGGAGCCGCGCACCTGTTTGATGGCCTCCCTCAAGGCGGCGCAGAGGTCACCCCGGTAGGCCTCCTCGATCAGGTGTGCCAGGACTTCCGTATCTGTCTCAGAGGAAAATTGATGGCCGCGGGCCTGGAGTTGCTCCCGCAGTTCCGCGTAATTTTCAATTATCCCATTGTGAACAACGGCGAATTTCTGGGTGCAGTCGTAGTGGGGATGGGCATTTTGATCCGAGGGGCGTCCATGGGTTGCCCAGCGGGTGTGCCCGATGCCGATGGTGGTCCTCTTGGTCCGGGAATTCAGATGTTCCTCCAGAACGGCAATTCTCCCCTTTTTCTTATCAACCTTTAGAGATCCGTCGTTTAAAAATGCCACTCCGGCCGAATCATAGCCGCGGTACTCCAACCGCTTCAAACCGTTAAGCAATACGGAAACCGCGTCCCGGTTACCCAGGTAACCGACAATACCGCACATTTTAAGTGCATCCTCCCTTTCTGCACCCCACGCGGTTCCATCTCACCGGATACCCCTTTGTCCCGGAAATTGCTCTCCGGATTTAAGGGCATCCTTACGGTGGTGAGCCACCGAGGGGCACCCGCCGAAAACTTCGATAAACCCCTTCCTCGTCAACCGGCAAAAACCGGTTCTGGCGCTACAACAATTAAATTTGCGTGGGAATGCCGTTTTATTAGTACTCTGAAAAAAGGTCGCTAAGTCTGCAAGGATAACATTTTTCACCATTCCAATGGTGCCGCACAAGCGGCATGACGCTTCAATCAGCTTAATGCCGATTTTATAACCTGCGCAAGCTCACCGACCACCTCCCTGAGTTCATCCTCGTCCATGGCCTCGCCCATAACCCGCACCAGCGGTTCGGTACCTGACGGTCGCACCAGGATCCGGCCGCGGCCGGCGAGACGCCTCTCGGCCTCCCGCACCGCCTCGACTACGGCGGCATTATCATAAATGCCCTGCTTGTTCTCCACCTGCACGTTCACCAGGACCTGGGGGAACCTGGTCATCTGGGCGGCAAGCCGGGATAGGGGAGCCTTTGTCTCCCGGACAACCTTGAGGAGTTCCAGGGCGGTGACCAGCCCGTCGCCTGTGGTTGTCCGGTCGAGGAAGATGATGTGGCCGGACTGTTCACCTCCGAACTTTCCGCCGTTTTTCAGCATCTCCTCCATTATGTAACGGTCGCCCACCCTGGTCTCGGCCACCTCCACGCCTGCCTTTTTGAAGGCCTCGCGCAGGCCGAGGTTGCTCATGACCGTGACGACCACCTTGTTTCCTTCCAGGGCACCCTTGTTCTTGCGGGACAGCCCGCAGATTACCATAATCTGGTCTCCGTCCACCAGGTTCCCCTTCTCGTCAACCGCGATCAGCCGATCGGCGTCGCCGTCGAAGGCAAGCCCCAGGTCCGCCCCCAGGTTCCGGACGGCTTCCTGGAGGGACTCGGGATGGGTGGAGCCGCATTCTTCGTTGATGTTCACGCCGTTCGGCTCGCCGTGGAGCACAGTCAGATCGGCTCCCAGGTCGGAAAACAGGCGCGGGGCAATGTACGAGGATGCGCCATTGGCGCAGTCAATCACAATTTTCAAGCCGCTCAGGTCGATGTCCCCCACTTCCTTTAAAAAGGAGAGATACCTGTCGGCCGCGCCCCTTTCCTCAAAGGCCCTGCCAACGGCTCTTCCGGTGGGTTTCGGGAAGTCAAAATCCTCCCTTAAGACCAGTTCTTCGATCTCGTTCTCGATTTCATCGGGGAGCTTGAAGCCGTCCCCGGCGAAAAACTTGATGCCGTTGTCCTCCACCGGATTGTGGGAGGCGGAAATCACGGCGCCGGCACAGCAGTCCAGGGTCCTGGCGAGATATGCCAGGCCCGGTGTGGGTATTACCCCGGCCCTTATACAGTCTCCTCCGACGGACAGAATACCTGCGGTAAGGGCGGCCTCCAGCAGGTCGCCGGAGATCCGGGTATCCTTTCCCACAACTATGCGGGGGCGCCTGCCCTCCCGGTTCAGAACATAGGCCCCGGCCCTCCCCAGGCGAAATGCCAGTTCCGGGGTCAGATCCTGGTTGGCGATTCCCCTGACGCCGTCGGTGCCGAAAAGAACGCCCATTTGCTGTTCCATCTCCTCTTCCCTGATAACATGAACCATTATATCATTATTCTACTCATTTGGTAATTGATCTGTTTCAGTGCTGCTGATCTCAACGGTCACTTTGACCTTGTCGTCGCGAACAGGATAGATGCCGGGCGGCATAGCCAGTTCGGTTTCCCTGATCACCTGGCCGTCCGCCCCGGAAATGTCCACCGGTTTCGTGAGCACCTGCGAGAGGTTGGCTAGAGACTGAGGGGTGCCCGTTACATCGACCTTTGCAGGATCCACATGAACATCTTTCACTTTAAAATCAGGTTTCGGTTTTCCAATCAGATCGGCCACAACAGAAACGGTTTTAATCGGTCCCCGGGATACCACGGGAAGCAAGACGTCTACAGTGCCGGGACGGATTTCCAGCGGCCGGCTCGTTTCCTGTGCGACCCTAACCCGGACTTTCTGGCTGACGTTGTCTCTGGCGCCGTTCACCGCCAGGGTGGCCTGCGCCTCCTGGATTCCGCCGAGCACACGGCTGGGCCCCTTGATAACTACCTGGTCCGGTGTAATCACCGGGTGTAGGTTCGTGAAGCCCGGCGCCGGCTCCCCTGTCACCAGGACACGCACAGGGACCTTTTTTTCTTCCAGGTAATCCAGGCTGACCCGGATCGTGTCAGGTTCAACTTTGACTAGCTGAACGCCTGACGGCACCTTTACTTTGACGGGAATAAAGCTAACCCCATCTTCCCTGCCGCCCAGATCCACGTAAGCGTCAACATCTTCTTCGGACATGCTTTGTACAAGGCTGCGGAATCCCCTGACCGTGACCTTGATATCGGGGAGGGGTGAAACCAGCACCATCTGGGCTGAAAGGGAGCGGGTTTCCACCGGCCTGGTGAAGGTGCGATCAACAATCGGGTTGCGCTGTCCCGCCACGAAATACCAGAGCAGGACGGCCAGAAGCAGTGCCAGGGCTCTGTAGCCGATATTGTAGCGAACAAACCACTTCACCCGTTCTTCGTTCATTTTTCCCGTCCCCCCGTTCCCTTGTTGCCTGCAGTCATAAAATCGATCAGCCGGGTCTCAATGCCCTGGGTGGTCAAACCCCTGATCAGTTTTCCCCCCTGAACAAGGGAGATTATTCCCGTCTCCTCGGACACCACAACCGCAAGGGCGTCGCTCTGCTCGGTGATCCCGAGAGCGGCACGGTGCCTCGTTCCGAACTCCTTGCTTAACAAGGTGTTCTCCTGGGTCAGGGGAAGGTAACAGGCCGCTGCCAGTATCCGGTTGCCGCGGATGATCACCGCCCCGTCGTGCAGGGGAGTGTTCGGCTCAAAAATGTTCAGGAGAGCCTCGGCGGATACAAGGGCGTCCAGCTCGATCCCGCTCTCAACGTACTCCTTCAAACCGGTCTCGCCCATAAAGACGAGCAGCGCGCCAACACGCCGCCTGGAAAAGATCTCGACCGCCCGGGCAACCTCGCGTGCCGTCCGTCTGGAATCTTCCTCGACGAGGAAGAAGTGACGGCCGAAAAAGCCTCCCCGGCCCAACTGCTCAAGGGCGCGGCGCAGTTCCGGCCAGAAGACTATGGGTAGGGCCACAAACAGCATAGTCCAGGTTTTTTCCAGGATCCAGTTCATGGTATAAAGATGAAGCCGATCGCTCAAGGCAGAAGCAATCACGAGCACCGCCAGCCCCTTGAGGAGCTGGACCGCCCGGGTTCCCTTGATCAGCATCAACAACTTGTAAATAACATAGGCTACAAGGAGAATATCGATGATGGTTCTCAGGTCGAAATAATTGTTGTAGGCCAGTATCCTGGACACGGCGCTCACCTGCCATTAACCTCTCCAAAAAATATACACGAAAAAAAAGTGAGATGCTAGATATGGAACTTGAGAAAATGTTTGTTCAAAGGTGGTAAACGAGTTTATTATTAATTATCGGGAATAGTATATTACTCGGGAAGCTCAGGCAGAATTGGAAAGAGGCGTTCACGTGGAAGAAAGAACCGATACGGCTGCAAGCCCCGCCCTCATCAATCCGGTTGCCGCTCTCAAACACCACAACTTCCGGCTGTTCTGGTCGGGACAGTTGATCTCCCTGATGGGCACCTGGATGCAGAACATGGCCCAGGGCTGGCTGGTTCTACAGCTGACCAATTCCCCCTTCCTCCTGGGGCTGGTCAGCGCCGTCCAGTTTTTGCCCCTGCTCCTCTTTTCACTGGTGGCCGGAGTGGCAGCGGACCGGACGCCCAAAAGGATCATGCTGCTGGCGACACAGTGGTTCTCGCTGATTCTCGCCCTGATCCTGGGCCTCCTGACCCTGTTTAAAGTTGTTCGTTACTGGCACGTGCTGATTCTTGCAGGCCTGCTGGGTACCATCAACGCCTTTGACACACCTGCCCGCCAGTCCTTTGTGATTGAGCTGGTGGGGAAAAAGGACCTGATGAACGCCATCGTGCTGAACTCCTCCGCATTTAACGCCGCCCGGGTCATCGGGCCCGCCCTGGCCGGGCTGACCATCGGGAAACTGGGCATGGCCACCTGTTTCTTGCTGAACGCCGCCAGCTTTCTGGCGGTGATCGCCGGCCTGCTGCTGATGAACGTCCCTGACGTGGCCTACGACAGGCCTGAAGAAACCATGGTGTGGAAGAAGATCGGGGAGGGCCTGCACTACATCTGGAAGACCCCTATTATTCTCAGTACCATCACCCTGACCGCCCTCTTGAGCACCTTCTCCATGAATTTCAGCGTTCTGATTCCGGTGCTGGCCCGCAACACCCTGGGACGGCAGGCGGAGGGTTACGGCTACCTGATGTCGGCGATGGGAATCGGGGCCTTTGCCGGTTCTCTCGTGCTCGCCTTGCTCAGCCACCGGGGACCCCGGCGCGGATTGCTTCTGAGCGGTGGCATAGGATTATGCGTCTTTCAGTTGTTCCTTTCCTTCAACCGCTCTTACCCGCTCGCCCTGCTGTTTCTGGGGCTGATGGGCTGGTCGATGATCACCTTCGTTTCTACCGTCAACACCACCCTGCAGTTAAACGTTCCTGACAACCTGCGGGGGCGGGTGATGAGCGTGTACTCCCTGGTCTTCCTGGGGGTAACGCCCCTGGGAAGCCTTTTCAGCGGAAGCATCGCCCACGTGGGGGGAGCACCCGCCGGACTGGCGGTGGGCGCTCTGGTAGGGCTGCTCAGCCTGGCTGTTGTCCTGTTCTGGGAGTGGTGCCAAAAGCGGGCAGGCGAGGACGCATAAAAAGCAACTGTTTCAACCCAGTGTTTTATAAAACTGTGGCTATATGTCAACACCATTCTTCTATGGATAATGTGAAATATGGGTAATGAATTGAAAATTATTACAGCAGGAGTTTTCTGTAACGTCTCGAAGAAATAAAAGGTTGACCCAGGGAGGTTTATGCAGGATGAAATACCAAAAATGGCAGATCCCGATCACCCTCGTCTTATTCATCTCCGGTATCTTGTTGGTGACAGCTCTGCGCGCTTTGGCGGCCAGCAACGCCACTCCCTTGCACCAGAAAAACGAAAAACTTGTGGCCATGATCAAAACCCAAGAGGCTGAGATTAAAATACTGGAAAATAATATTGAAGCAAAAAGAGCATCTCTCGATCGATTTCAAAGGGATGTTTCGTTGGGGAAAAAGGAGCTCGAGAAGCTGCAGAAGCAACTCCAGGAGCTCAAAACCCTGTCCGGCATGACAGAGGTGGAGGGTCCGGGATTGACAATCACCCTGGACGACAATATAAAGGAATATGAGGCCGCTCAGAATAAAAATCCGGGTCTTAAGCCGGATGACTACTTGATTCACGATAAACATATACTCTATATCGTCAATGAGCTGCGGGTGGGCGGGGCCGAAGCGATCTCCGTCAATGACCAGCGGATCGTCAATTCTTCAGACATCAGGTGCGTAGGGCCGCTGATTTTGGTAAACACCACCCGGCTTGGGCCGCCTTACGTCATCAAAGCAATCGGAAACCCGGACAACCTGGCCCGGATCCTAGCTCTTCCGGAAAGCGAATACAACATTCTTAAAATGGCAGGTTACCCGGTAAAGTATGAAAAAAGTGCCAGACTTGTGATTCCTCCGTTCAAGGGGAGTTACCAGTTCACCTATGCTCGTCCAAAGGAGGAATAAGGAATGTGGCTGCCTCTCTTGGGGCTCTTGATAGGAATTGTGATCGGTTCTACGCTGTATATCCCGATTCCGGGAGCCTTTGCGAAGTATCTTTCGGTGGCGGTGCTTGCTTCTCTCGACTCGGTATTCGGCGGGCTCAAATCGATTCTCGAAGATAGATTCGACGGCGCCATACTTCTCACCGGCTTTTTCACCAACGCACTGCTGGCCGCCCTGCTTGCCTACCTGGGAGACCGGCTAGGGGTTGACCTGTATCTTGCGGCTGTTTTCGCTTTCGGCGTGCGCCTCTTCCAAAACCTGGCTATCATCAGACGGGAGGTTCTGGCCGGTTGGCTCAAGAAACGTCACCTGGCAGCAGCGAGGGAAAATAAAAATGGACAATGCTAAGAAGTGGCAAATACCCGTCTTTATCACCTTTCTCCTGCTGGGATTCCTTCTCTCGGTGCAGTTTCGCACCCAGCAGATTTTTTTAAGTGATCTATCCCTACAGAAAACCGACGACCTCGTCCTGATGTTAAAAAAGCTGCACGACAAGCGGGGAGAGCTTGCAAAAGAACTCTCCGAACTTGAAAAACAGCAGCGCACCTTCAACGCGGACGTCAACGCCGGTGAGACGCTAACAAAGGGCCTGCGCCAGGATTACCAGAGGCAACAAATCGCCCTTGGGCTGCTTCCCGTACAGGGGCCGGGCATTACCATAACAATAAGCACCGACTCGCCGATTGTTTACCTTGATCTGGTCGACATCATCAACGAACTCTGGGCCTCCCAGGCGGAGGCCATTGCCGTCAATGAGCAGCGGGTCACCCCATGGACGAACATCTTCTGGAACAAACAAAACCTCTCCCTTACCATGAACGGGAGAGAGATTGCCTTCCCCTGCACCATCAAGGCGATCGGGAATCCGGAAAAGCTGGAATCCGGCCTGCGGCTGCTGGGCGGTGTGCTTGACCACCTGGCTATTTACAAGGTCTACCCGGTAATCAAGCGCCATCAGAATTTGGAACTGCCTGCGGCGTCTCCGCCGGATATTCGCTACCTGACAGCAACAAACAGTGAGTAAAATATCATGGTAACAAATGCCATCCAATATACTGGATCAACTCCAGCCGTAGCCCTGCAAAAAACACGTTCTCTTTCCTGCCGCCTAAAGCCGTCTGGGGGAACCGGCTGGAACAGAGGAACTTCTTTCTCCTTGAGCTTCTGTACTACTGCGTCAAGATCGTCCACCTTGGAAGCCAGGTGATAAGTGTTATTCAGTTCCACTCAATCGAGGAAATTATGATATCCGCCACTTCGGCCAGCTCTTTGGGGAAGCTGGCTGTTCCGGTAAAGATTGAAATGCGCAGGACCTCGTAGCTGTCATTCTTTTTCAGGAAATACTCCCTGCCCGTAGCCGGTTTTTTGTCCTGCATGATCGCCCTCCAGTCGATTTGAAACCCCTGGCATGTTTTGAGTTTTATCTTTTTCTGTTTGAACTCTTTAAAATCGAACCGGCTGTGCTCCCTGCTGCTTGCCAGGAACTTTTCGAGATCCGTTATGTTCCAGAGCTGTACGTAGCCCTGGAAATCAAGTTTTTCGTCCCGCAAAAAAGCACTGAAGATCATCTCGTTGCTGCCTGGGGTCTCCGCCACCACCCGTGTCGTCTGCGGCAGCTTAACAGTTACGGGATGGGTGCCCAAATGATAATCCTTGAAGCCAGCGGCGGTGGTAAGGGCGGCATTTCGTGAGTGCTTCGACGACCATGCCCAGAGCTGTACGGTAACCAGGAGGGCAATTACAATTAAAAGGATCGCGGATTTTTTCAATTCCTACTCTCCTTTCCAGTTATTATTATTAAAATGTTATTCCATACCAGATTGGAATAAAACTGCAGGAAAAATGTGGGTTAGCCTGCCCGGGAAGGGCAGACAAAAGCCCGGGTCGAGTTAATCCCGGGCTTTGATTTATGTATTATGTATAAGGTTGAGTGCGAAGGAAATTAATTCAATCCTCCGAGGCGGCGCAGGAGGGCGTAGTTCATGCTGTCCGCCAGGGCCTGCCAGCTGGCCTCGATGATATTCTGGGAAACCCCGACGGTGCTCCAGGAACCGGTGGCGTCCGCCGATTCGATGAGGACGCGCACCTTGGCGCCGGTACCGTCCTTGCCGTCTAGCACGCGCACCTTGTAGTCGATCAGGTGCATCTCCTTCAGGAAGGGATAAAAGACCTCGAGGGCCTTCCTGAGGGCATTATCCACAGCGCTGACCGGGCCGTCGCCTTCGGCGGCAGTGTGAATGATCTGGTCCCCCACGCGCATCTTGATGGTCGCTTCGGAGGTGATGCCGTCGCCATCACCGTTTTGAGGACGCTTGTCGATCAGTATTCTCAAGCTCTCCAGGGTGAAGAACTCTGTGTATTGCCCGCAGGCTCTGCGCAGCAACAGTTCCAGTGATGCCTCCGCCCCTTCGAACTGATAGCCGCGGTACTCCATCTCCTTGATCTGCTTGATAACCTCTTTTGCCTGGGGGCTGTCCTGCGGCAGATCCAGGTTGAGCTCCCTGGCCTTATAGTATAAGTTGCTGGAACCTGCCAGTTCCGAGACCAGGACGCGCCGCCTGTTGCCGACCAGTTCGGGATCCATGTGTTCGTAGGTGGTCGGGTGTTTCAGGATGGCACTGACATGGATCCCGCCCTTATGGGCAAAGGCGCTCGAACCGACAAAGGGCTGGTTGCTTAGTGGGGTCATGTTGGCAATCTCGCTGACATAGCGGGAAACCTCCGTCAGGCGGCGGAGTGCTTCAGGCTCGAGGCATCTGAATCCCGCCTTCAACTGCAGGTTGGGAATCACCGAACAGAGGTTTGCGTTGCCGCAGCGTTCTCCATAGCCGTTTATGGTTCCCTGCACCTGGCGCGCCCCGCACCTGACCGCGGTAATGCTGTTGGCCACGGCAAGATCCCCGTCATTATGGGCGTGGATCCCTATCGGCGTATCGATAACCGCCCGCACCTCCCCGATAATCTGTTCCACTTCGTGGGGCAGGCTGCCGCCGTTCGTGTCGCAGAGCACAATCCAGTCGGCCCCTGCCGCAGCGGCCGCCTTAAGCGTCGCCAGGGCATACCCGGTGTTGGCCTTGTAGCCATCGAAGAAGTGCTCGGCATCGTAGATCACCTCCCGCCCCTGCTCCTTGAGGTAACCGACGGTATCTTTAATCATCTGAAGGTTTTCTTCCAGCGTTGTCTGAAGAGCCTTCAGGACGTGAAAATCCCATGTCTTGCCGAAGATGGCCACACAGGGGGTGTCCGCCGCCAGCAAGGCCCTGATATTGGCATCCTCCGCAACAGGCATCCCTGCCTTGCGGGTGGCTCCAAAGGCCACGATCCTGGCATGTTTTAAGGGAATTTCCCGCACCTGGATAAAATATTCCAGGTCCTTGGGGTTGGAGCCGGGCCAGCCCCCCTCGATGTAGGTCACACCGAGTTCATCCAGCTTCCGGGTTATCTTCAACTTGTCCTGAACGGTCAGGCTGATCCCTTCACCCTGCGTCCCGTCCCTAAGGGTGGTGTCGTAGATGCGAACTAAATCCCCACAACTTCTCATCCTTTCTTGTTCTTATCTGCTAGATTTTATGCTAACCGAGCAAACCTGCCACCAGGTCTCCCATCCCGGCAGTGGTCACCGGTTTCTTGCCCGGTTCCATGATATCAGGGGTCCGGTAACCCTGTCTCAAGACCTCCCGTACGGCGGCTTCGATGGCCCGGGCCTCATCCTCAAGGTTAAAGGAATAACGGAGCAGTAGAGCCGCCGAAAGAATGGTGGCCAGCGGATTGGCTTTCTGCCGGCCGGCGATGTCCGGGGCCGAGCCGTGTGCCGGCTCATACAGGGCAACCTTACCGCCGATACTGGCGGAGGCCAGCAACCCGATGGATCCGGTCAGAACACTGGCTTCGTCGGTCAAGATGTCGCCGAAAGTGTTCTCGGTAAGGATCACGTCAAACTGGACAGGCCTGCGTATGAGCTGCATGGCGCAGTTGTCTACGTACATGTGCTCGAGTTCCACATCCGGGTATTCCTCACCCAATTTTTCCATTACCGCGCGCCAGAGCCGAGAGCTTTCCAGCACATTCGCCTTGTCCACCGAGGTGACTTTCTTGCGTCGTTTGCGCGCCATCTCGAATGCCAGCCGGCCTATGCGCTCGATCTCGCTGGCGGAGTAGATCATGGTGTCCATAGCGCGCTCTTCCCCTTCCACGAATTCCCTTTTCTTGGGCCCGAAATAAAGCCCGCCGGTCAGTTCACGGACAATGACGAAATCAAGCCCGGACACAACTTCCGGTTTCAACGGGGAAGCGTCCACGAGCTCCGGAAACAGCACCACCGGCCGGAGGTTTGCATAAAGCCCAAGCTTTTTCCGCAAGGGTAGTAGAGCCCCACCTTCCGGTCGCAGGGCCATGGGCAGGTTATCCCACTTGGGCCCCCCGACAGCCCCCAGCAGAATGGCGTCACTCTCGTAGCAGAGCTGCAGCGTTTGATCGGGAAGCGGCACGCCGACCGCGTCGTAGGCTGCTCCACCCACCAGCGCTTCTGTAAAATGAAAGTCTATCTGAAAACGCCTGCCTACCGCCTTCAGAACCTTTACTGCTTCGGTTACGATCTCCGGCCCGATACCATCACCAGGGAGCAGCAGAATCTTAGGCATGTTTCTTCATCCTTTCACGCACATAATTGATGAGCCCGCCGGCCTGCATGATTTCCTGCATGAAGGAAGGGAAAGGCGCTGCCTGATAAAGCCCCTGCCTTGTCAGGTTCTTGATCGTCCCCGCCCCTAAATCAATCTCCACAATATCCCCATCCTGCAAGGCTTCGGCGGCCTCCGGCGCTTCAAGAATCGGAAGCCCGATGTTGATGGCGTTGCGATAGAAGATCCGGGCAAAGGAGCCTGCGATCACACAGGCCACCCCCGACCCTTTTATGGCTATCGGGGCATGTTCGCGGGAGGAGCCGCACCCGAAGTTCTTTCCTGCTACAATGATGTCCCCGGCAGATACCTTCTTTGCAAAGCTCGGGTCGGCATCTTCCATGCAGTGAGCGGCCAGCTCCGCCGGGTCGGTCGTATTCAGGTAGCGAGCAGGGATGATCAGGTCTGTATCCACGTCATTGCCGAATTTCCAAACACGTCCTTTAACCTGCATAGTTTCCGACAACCTCCTTCGGATGGGTGATACAGCCGGTTACTGCAGATGCCGCGGCCACGGCGGGACCGGCGAGGTAAACCTCGCTTTCCGGGTGTCCCATACGGCCGACAAAGTTCCGGTTGGTAGTCGCAAGGGCCCGCTCACCTTTTGCCAGAATCCCCATATGACCACCCAGGCAGGGCCCACAGGTTGGCGTACTTACGGCACCCCCGGCCTCCACAAAGATCTCCAGGAGCCCCTCACGTATGGCCTGTAGATAGATCTCTTGGGTTCCCGGAATCACGATCAGGCGGATGTTCGGGTGCACCTTTCGCCCCTTGAGGATGTAGGCGGCGATACGCAGGTCCTCTATCCTGCCGTTCGTGCAGGAGCCGATCACCACCTGGTCAATGGCGATTCCCTGCGCTTCCGAAACCGGGCGGGCATTTTCCGGCAGGTGGGGAAATGCCACCTGGGGCTCAATCAGGGATGCATCGTACTCGCGCACCTCAACGTAGTGGGCATCCGGGTCGCTGGTATAGAACCGGTAAGGTCGCTTTGCCCTTCGCTTTATGTAGACTTCCGTTTTTTCATCGGGGGGGACAATACCGTTTTTCGCACCGGCCTCGATGGCCATGTTGCACATGGTCAGCCTTCCCTCGACGGAGAGGGCCTCGATCGCATCCCCCGTAAATTCCATCGACCGGTAGCGGGCCCCGTCAACCCCGATGTCCGCGATGCAGTGCAGAATTAAGTCCTTACCTGTTACCCAGGGACGCAATTTCCCGTGGAAGACGAACTTCATGCTCTCCGGCACCTTGAACCAGCACTCGCCGGTGGCCATACCTGCAGCCAGATCGGTACTGCCGACCCCTGTGGCAAAGGCTCCCAGGGCACCGTATGTGCATGTGTGTGAGTCTGCCCCGATAACGCAGTCACCGGGAACGACAAGCCCTTGCTCGGGGAGCAGGCAGTGCTCGATCCCCATTCTGCCCACTTCAAAGTAGTTAACGATTCCGAATTTTCGGGCGAACTCCCTCATCAGCTTGCTCTGTTCGGCCGATTTGATGTCCTTGTTCGGTGTAAAGTGGTCGGGAACGAGAACAACACGGGTTGGGTCAAAAACGCGATCCATTCCAAGTTTCTCGAACTCGTTGATGGCAACGGGGGCCGTGATGTCATTGGCAAGAACGAGATCCAGGCGGCAGTTGATCAGTTCTCCTGGAATCACCCGCTCCTTCCCGGCATGGGCCGCCAGAATCTTTTCAGTAATGGTCATTCCCATGGTAAGTCCTCCTCTAGAGTCTACTTCTCCTGCTCCTTTTGAGATTCGCCGCCTCCCTGAAACACGGCATTCTCGCCATATTCGTGTATAACCTTGTTGATAGCGTTAAGGTAGGCCTTGACGCTGGATTCGATAATATCGGTGCTGACCCCCCGGCCCACGAAGGTCCGCCCCTGGTAGTCCACCCTGACAACCACCTCGCCCAGAGCGTCCTTGCCACCGGTAATGGCGCTCAAGGTGTATTCCGTCAGAGACAGGTTCTGGATCCCGACGATCTTGTCAACCGCTTTGAAGGCGGCGTCCACAGGACCATCCCCGCAGGCCGCATCCTCCAGCGTACCGCCGTTCCGCTTCAGTCCCACCGTGGCAGTGGGGACAACCGTGGTACCGCTCGATATGTGAAGGTAAGAAAGCTGGTAAAGCTCCGGAGCTATCTTAATCTCATTTTTGACGATAGCTTCCAGGTCCAGATCGGTAATTTCCTTTTTGCGATCGGCCAGGTTTTTAAACCTCACGAACGCCCTCTCCAGCTCATCGTCCTTGAGTATGTAGCCGAGTTCGGCCAGCCTCTCCCTCAGGGCATGGCGCCCGGAATGCTTCCCTAAAACCAGGTTGGTCTGGCTCAGCCCGATCAGTTGAGGGTTCATGATCTCATAAGTCTGACGTTCTTTCAAAACACCGTCCTGGTGAATGCCCGATTCGTGGAGAAAGGCATTCTTGCCCACAATGGCTTTGTTTGGCTGCACGGGAATACCGGTCAGGGAACTTACCAGCTTGCTGGTCCGGTAAATCTCATCGTACTTGATGGCGGTCTCGCAGTCGTAATAGGACCGCCTGGTGTAGAGGCCCATCACGATCTCCTCCAGGGCGGCGTTTCCGGCCCGCTCACCGAGGCCGTTCACGGCGCATTCCACCTGTTGGGCGCCGCTTTCCACCGCGGCCAGGGAATTGGCAACAGCCAGGCCGAGGTCGTTGTGGCAGTGCACGCTCAAGATAACCTTATCAATATTCTTAACCCGCTCCCGGATCCGGGTGATGAATTCACCAAACTCGAAGGGTATGGCATACCCAACCGTATCCGGGATGTTGATCACTGTCGCTCCGGCCTCGATGGCCGCTTCGATTACCTTGCACAAAAAGTCGAATTCGCTGCGCGAGGCATCCTCGGCGGAGAACTCCACATCAGGGGTATACTGCTTGGCGTATTTGACCGCGGCGACCGCCTGCTCCAGGACCTCTTCCCTGGTTTTCTTAAGTTTATACTTCATATGTATATCCGAAGTGGCGATGAAGGTATGAATCCGCGGCCTTTCAGCCTGCCGCAGTGCCTCCCAGGCACGATCGATGTCCTCCCGGTTCGCCCGGGCCAGCCCGGCGATTACGGGCCCCCGCACCTCCCTGGCAATCTCCCGGACTGCGGCGAAATCCCCAGGGGAAGCGATCGGAAAACCGGCTTCGATCACGTCCACGTTAAGTGCGGCAAGCTGAAGGGCAATCTCTAACTTTTCCCTGACATTCAGGCTTACTCCGGGTGACTGCTCGCCGTCCCGGAGGGTTGTATCAAAGATAAAAACCCGTCTTGCCAAAGCAACGACCTCCTGTTACAAAACACGACGCTATTTCACAAGCTTGTTCTGGCCCAACCAGGGCATCATCGAGCGCAACTGCTTCCCGACTTTCTCGATCAGATGGTCTGCTTCCTTCTTTTGGATAGCATTAAAGACCGGCCTTCCCACCTGGTTTTCCAGGAGCCACTCCCTGGCAAAACTGCCGTCCTGGATCTCCTTCAGCAGTTTCTTCATCTCCTTGCGCGTCTCCTCAGTTATGATGCGCTTTCCCCTGGTGAGGTCACCGTACTCGGCGGTGTTGCTGATGGAGTAGCGCATGGCGCTGATCCCGCCCTCGTACATCAGGTCGACTATCAACTTCAATTCATGCAGGCATTCAAAGTAGGCGATCTCCGGCTGGTACCCGGCTTCCACCAGGGTATCAAAACCCGCCCTAACCAGTTCGGTGACCCCGCCGCAGAGAACGGCCTGCTCCCCGAAAAGGTCTGTCTCGGTCTCTTCTTTGAATGTGGTTTCAATAACACCTGCGCGGGTGCAGCCGATCCCTTTGGCATAGGCCAGGGCAATCTGCAGGGCCTGCCCTGTATAGTCCTGCTGGACTGCGACCAGCGCCGGCACCCCGGCACCTTCCTCGTACATCCTCCTGACAAGGTGACCGGGGCTCTTAGGGGCGATCATGAATACGTCTACTTCCCCGGGAGGCACGATCTGCCCGAAGTGTATGTTAAATCCGTGTGAAAACATGAGGGCGTTCCCCGGTTTTAAGTTGGGTGCGATGTCGGTACGGTACAGTGCCGCCTGCTTTTCGTCAGGTATCAGGATCTGGATGATGTCGGCAGCCGCTGCCGCCTCCGCCGCGGTAACGGGTTTGAAACCGGCATCCACGGCTTTATTCCAGTTCTCGCTTCCGGGTACGTCGGCCACAATCACGTTAACCCCGCTGTCCCTCAGGTTCTGAGATTGGGCATGTCCCTGGCTCCCGTAACCGATCACTGCAACCGTTTTCCCGTTCAGGTACTTGAGATCCGCATCCTGGTCATAATAGACTTTCATCTGTTTCCACTCCCTCTCTTTAGTCTTCTTCGTATTTCTGGCCGCGCACCATGGCTATCTTGCCCGTGCGCACCAGCTCTAAAATCCCGAAAGGCTTCAGGGATTTTTCAATTGCCCGGATCTTCCCCTCATCACCAGTGCATTCGATGATCAGGGTATGATATCCTATGTCCACAATCCTTGCCCGGAAAATATCCACGATCTGCATGATTTCGCCGCGGATCGAGGGTTCGGCATTGACTTTGATCAAGACCAGTTCCCGGTCAACGTATTCTGCCTGGGTTATGTCCTGCACGTCAATGACATCGATGAGCTTATTCAACTGCTTCCCGACCTGCTCGATCACCAGGTCATCTCCGTCGACGACAATGGTCATCCTGGAAATGGTAGGCTCGTGGGTCTCACCGACTGCCAGGCTCTCAATGTTATAACCGCGCCGGCTGAACAGCCCGGCGACACGGGTTAAAACCCCAGGTTGATTTTCCACCAGGACCGCCAGTGTATGTCTCATCTCCTAACACCCCACCATCTTTGTCAGTGATTCCCCTGCCGGAACCATCGGAAAGACATTTTCTTCCCGGGCGATCACGAAATCTATGATGACCGGTTTCGGGGTAGCAATCGCCCGCTCCAGGGCGGGACGCACCTCTTCAGAACGGGTGACCCGCATGCCAACGGCGCCGTAAGCCTCGGCCAGCTTGACAAAGTCGGGTAGATCGGGGAATTCGGTTTGAGAATACCTCTTGTTGTTGAACAACTCCTGCCACTGGCGCACCATCCCCAGGAAACGGTTGTTGAGAATGGCGATGTTGATCGGAAGGTTATACTGTACAGCAGTGGCCAGTTCCTGAACGGTCATCTGGATACTGCCGTCCCCGGCGATGTCAAAGACAACCGCATCCGGCCGGCCGATCTGGGCTCCGACGGCCGCCGGGAGGCCAAAGCCCATGGTCCCCAATCCGCCCGATGAGATAAATGTACGCGGCCGCAATGCCTTGTAGTACTGGGCGGCCCACATCTGGTTCTGCCCCACCTCGGTGGTGATGACGGCATTTTTATCCCTGGTTATTTCCCAGATCTGCTCTATAACATACTGGGGTTTGAGAACACCCTCTTCATTGGTATACCTGAGCGGGTACTCCGCCTTCCACTGCTCGATCTGCTTCAGCCATTCCCCGGTGTCCGGCACTTCGACCCGCTGGATAAGCTCCTTTAAAATGGGCTTGACATCACCGACGAGGGGAATGTGCACCCGGACGTTCTTGCCGATTTCTGCAGGATCGATATCGATATGGATCACCCGTGCATTTGGAGCAAAGGTGTCCAGCCTCCCCGTCACCCTGTCGTCAAACCGGGCACCGATGGCGATAATCAGATCGCTGTAGGAAACGGCATAGTTGGCATAAGCCGTGCCGTGCATCCCCACCATGCCCAGGGACAGTGGATGTGTTTCCGGGAAAGAGCCCTTCCCAAGAAGTGTGTTGGTAACGGGTATCCGGGTTTTTTCGGCAAACTCCCGCAACTCCTCGGCGGCGTTCGAGGAGATGACCCCCCCGCCCGCGTAGATCACCGGCTTCCGGGCTTCTCCAATCGCCCTGGCAGCCTGGTAAACCTGTGCGGAGTCGCATCTACCGGGAACCCGGTAGCCCCGGAAGGTAACCTGCGGCGGGTACTCAAATTCCGCCTGGGCGATAGTGATATCCTTCGGCAGGTCGATCAGCACCGGCCCCGGCCGGCCTGTTGTGGCAATGTGGAAGGCCGCCCGGATGGTCGCGGCAAGCTGGTTTACGTCCTTGACAAGATAGCTGTGCTTAACAATCGGGAGGGTGATCCCTGTGATGTCCGCCTCCTGGAAAGAATCGCGCCCGATGGCAGAAAGGTTCACCTGTCCTGTAAAAGCAATGATAGGCACCGAATCCATGTAGGCGTTGGCGATGCCGGTAACCAGATTCGTCGCCCCGGGCCCGGAAGTGGCGATACAAACGCCGGGCCTCCCCGTGGCGCGGGCATAACCATCGGCGGCGTGGGCCGCTCCCTGTTCGTGGCGCACCAAAATGTGCCTGATCGGGGAATCGTACAGCTTGTCATAAAGGGGCAGCACTGCTCCGCCGGGATAACCAAAAACCACCTCGACCCCTTCATACTCGAGGGCCTTGCAGATGATCTCAGCTCCGGTAAGTTTCATCTCCTCACCTCCTCATCTGATGACCCGAGCAACACCGCACCCCGGCTTGCCGATGTAACCAGGGCGGCGTAACGGGCCAGATAGCCTGTTTTAATCTTTGGTTCAGGCTGCTTCCAGTTTTGGCGCCTCCTGTTCAACTCCGTTTCATCAACCAGGACATCAAGCCTCCGGTTGGGTATATCGATCTGAATGATGTCCCCTTCTTCTACCAGGGCAAGCGGTCCTCCTTCGGCGGCCTCCGGAGAAATGTGGCCGATGGAAGCCCCCCTGGTGGCACCGGAGAAGCGCCCGTCCGTAATCAGGGCCACCTCCCTGTCGAGTCCCATACCGGCCACTGCAGAGGTGGGGGTGAGCATCTCCCTCATCCCTGGGCCTCCCTTTGGCCCTTCGTACCTGATGACGATCACCTCACCCGGTTTGATCCGGCCGCCCAGAATGGCGGCACAGGCCTCCTCCTCGCTGTTGAAGACCCTTGCCGGCCCTTTGTGCACAAGCATCTCAGGTGCAACGGCGGATTGTTTGACAACCGCCCCGTCCGGCGCCAGGTTCCCCCTCAAGATGGCCAGCCCGCCGGTGGGGCTGTAGGGATCTTCAACCTTCCTGATAACTTC
This sequence comes from Clostridia bacterium, assembly GCA_902812435.1. Classification (GTDB taxonomy): domain Bacteria; phylum Bacillota; class DSM-12270; order Thermacetogeniales; family Thermacetogeniaceae; genus DULK01. Next base: position 35,759 of record CADDZA010000001.1, on the reverse strand, counting down.
TGTCTCCATCTTTTTGATACGGCTCAGATTCTCGGAAACGCTCCGCCCGGTGACCGTTAAGGCATCCCCGTGCAGGAGGCCGTGGTCGAGCAGTTCCTTCATCACTGCCGGGATACCGCCCGCCTCGTTCAGGTCCTGGATATGGTAATGGCCGGCGGGGCTCAGCTTGCACAGGTTCGGGGTGTTTCTGCTGATCCTGTCAACCAGGTCGAGGTCCAGCTTGAACCCGGCATCACGGGCAATGGCCGGCAGATGCAGCACCGTATTGGTAGAACCCCCCAGGGCCATATCCACCGCCAGGGCGTTCAGAAAGGCCTTTTCCGTCAGGATATCCCGCGGCCGGATATTGTTTTTTAACAACTCCATAACCTGCCTGCCGGCCTCCTTGGCAAGCCTGATCCGTGCGGCGGAGACGGCGGGAATCGTTCCGTTCCCCGGCAGGGCCAGGCCCAGGGCCTCGGACAGACAGTTCATGGTATTGGCGGTAAACATTCCAGCACAGGACCCGCAGCCGGGACAGGCCTGATCTTCCAGATCGGAGAGTTCATCGACCGTTATTTTGTTGGCCCGGCAGGCGCCAACGCCCTCGAAAACGGTATTGAGATCAATGTCGCGACCGTTCAGCCTTCCGGCCAGCATGGGGCCGCCGCTGATGATCAGGGCCGGAAGGTTCAACCTGGCCGCCGCCATCAGCATGCCCGGCACAACCTTGTCGCAGTTCGTAATTAATACAAGGGCGTCAAAGGCGTGAGCTTTTGCCATTACTTCGATGGAATCGGCGATCAGCTCGCGACTGGCAAGGGAATAGTGCATTCCTTCGTGATTCATGGCGATGCCGTCGCAGACGGCGATGGCGGGAAATTCGATGGGTGTACCCCCGTTTGCCCGGATCCCCGCCTTAACCGCTGCGGCGATCTGATCCAGGTGCAGGTGGCCCGGAACCACCTCGTTCTGGGAGTTGACAACGCCGACAAAGGGGCGTTCTCTCTCCCAGTCGGTCAGGCCGAGGGCTTTCAACAAAGACCTGTGCGGTGCTTTTTCTATACCGTTTTTTATTCTGCTGCTGGTCAATGAACTCACCTCTCCCCTTGAATTATTCAAATGTCTTTTACCGGCGTTCAGTCCGGAAATATCTCCGGACCATCCCATTCGGTCAGCTTCCGGAATTCCTTGATGAGGGCTTTCGTAATCTCACCCGGCCTGCCATCGCCGATGACCCGTCCGTCCACCTTTACGACAGGCACCAGTTCCGCGGCGGTTCCCGACAGGAAGCACTCGTCAGCAACGAAAATGTCGTGGCGGGTGAACACCTTCTCGCTGGCCCTGTACCCGTGTTTTTCGGCCAGTTCGAGAACGGCGTTCCTGGTTACACCCTCCAGGATCCCCAAAAACGGCGGCGGTGTGATGACCTCGCCCTTCTTGACAATGAAGATATTATCACCGGTGCACTCGGTCACGTATCCCTCGCTGCTGAGCAGTATCGCCTCGGATACGCCGGCCAGGTTGGCCTCGATCTTGGCCAGGACGTTGTTCAAGTAGTTAAGGGATTTGATCCTGGGATTAACCCCCTCTACAATGTTGCGGCGGGTAGGCACCGTCACAACCTCCAGGCCCTTTTCATATAATTCCTCGGGATAAAGCTGGATCGACGCAGCAATGATGAAAATACAGGGTTCCGGGCACTTGCGCGGGTCCAGACCCAGGTCGCCCTTCCCCCTTGTTACCACAAGCCGGATGTAGGCGTCCCGCAGGTTGTTGCGCCGCAGGGTTTCTAAAACCGCCTCAAACATTTCCGACTTTGGCATCCCGATATCCAGCATGATGGATTTGGCCGATTCGTAGAGCCGGTCAATGTGCTCCTTCAAGCGAAATACCCGGTTATTGTAGGCGCGGATTCCCTCAAAAACTCCGTCACCGTAAAGCACTCCGTGGTCAAAAACGGAAACCTTGGCCTCTTCCTCGTCAACAAATTTTCCGTTGAGATAGATGATAAGCCCCATCTTGATCCTCTCCTTAAGATTTACTTGAGGCGCGCAGCCGTGAAAAAGGTTTTCCCGGTCACCCCCCCTGGATAGTCAGCACAATTCTTGCCCGCAAAAAGGTTATAAAAAACCCCCTCGTACCAGACAGTTTTCTGTCAGGGACGAGAGGGACCCGCGGTACCACCCTGTTTGTTGCCTCCATAATTACGCTTTTCCGTAGAGTACAACCACTCCGTCCAGTAATTTTAACGGACTGAACCTGGACCGTCCGGCACCACCTACTAGGCACAAAGGCCGTTCAGATAGCAGCTACGGGAAGAGACGTCCGACCACCGGCACCGGTACTGGCTTTCAGCGGACACCAGCTCTCTGTAACCAGTTCTCCTGTGGGGGTATGCTCCCGTCATTGCTTTTAAACTTGATATTGAAGAAAGTGTATTTCTGTCTAGTATAGAAAGGTTCCAATTTCATGTCAATAACTTTTTGGTTTTTTTTAAAAAAAACTTTTAACAAGATCGACCCCCCATACTTGCTGCCGGCATTTAATAGATTCAGCAAGAGGCAGCCTGAGATTCAAAAAAACACGATCCTTAATTTTCAACTGTTCCAGAGATAGATCTTAAGGACATAAAATTTGTTGAAAAAATTTTCTCAAATGAAGCAGGAACTTTTTTGGTTTTGTCTAATATGATAAAGCAGGTCTAAATTATCCTTAAAAGGGGAGACGGTATCATCACACTCACCCGACAGGGCGAATACGCTATTAGATGCATGTTGGAGCTGGCAAAAAATTATGGTAAAGAATGTCTTTCCACAAAGGCAGTAGCTGCCAAACAGGACATACCGCTGGTATTCCTCACCAAGATTCTGAAAATTTTAATTAAAGGCGGGCTGGTTGTCAGTCGAAGAGGTTCATCGGGGGGAATCATGCTCGCCAGAGACCCCTCTGAAATTACACTCAGGAAAGTCGTTGAAATCATTGAAGGGCCCTTTGCCTTAAATGCCTGTCTAAGTGAGGCAGGACAATGCGCCAGAAAACCTCACTGCAAGGTGCATCAGGTTTGGTACAGGGCTCAAGATGCCATGTTGAAAGAATTGGATGTCCCACTGGATAAACTGCTTTAAAGAAGCAGGTTTTACACAAAGTGTATATTTACAAAACGCAAAGGGAAAAGAAAAACTAAGAACCCGTTATTAAACGCATCGAGCGGGAAGTAATTAACAACTTTTAAAATAAAAGGAGGGCTTTTAATGGAACTGATTAACGAGAACAAGCTGGGAGTGACAAAGGGAACCGCAGTAGAGGAAGAGGTCAGGCAGGAATTCCGCGGGGAAACAATGGAGGTCGGGCTATACCTGGCCATGGCGCGTCAGGCCCAGAGAGAAGGGATGCCGGAGGTGGCCGATGTCCTGAAGTCCATCGCCATGGATGAGGCCTGGCATGCCGCCAGGTTCGCCGAACTCAACGGATTGATTTCGGGGGACACCAAGGCCAACATCGAAAAGATGCTCAAAGGTGAGATTGAGGCGAATAACGGCAAAAAGCAGGCCGCTACAAAAGCAAAGGAAGCCGGCATCGACGAGGCTCACGATTTCCTGGACGAATCCTCCAAAGACGAGGCCCGGCACGCCCGTGCCCTGGAAGGCCTCTTAAAGAGGTACTTTAATAAATAAATATGGATATCAACAGGTACCGAAGGTACTGCGGGGAACTGCAGTACCTTCTCTTTTCATTCTTTACGGAGCATACGCCAGGATGCGGGCGAGGATTTCGCGGCGTTTCGCCTCCACGCCGTCAAAATCCATCGCCTCGATATAATAGCGCTCCATTTCGTCGTGCACCTGTTTGGCCATCTTAATATGACCCAGCGCTCTGTCCAAACATCTTTTGTAAATCTCCCGGGCCCCGGCAAGTTCCTCAGCGTAGTCGCTCAGCTTTCCGGTCTCAAGACAGGAATTGGTGTCAAATTTCTCGCACATTTTCAGGCGGGGCAAAGACGCCGGTTCAAAAGTAAGCTCGGGAAAGAGATTTATAACCGCCACTCTGCGTTCGGGCAGGACAACCAGATCCACCTGGGCAGGATCAAAGGCGCAGTGGTAAACATCTACTTTGAGCCCGGACCGGTAGGCATACTCGGCAAGCTCGGTAAAGATGAGCTCCTTTCCCGACCCGGGTTCTCCCTCAACCATGTAGAGAAATTCTACCTCATCCAGCACGGTCGTCAGGTGATGTACGATCCCGTTGGGTGTGATCGCCGAAGCAAACAGGTGGCGGTCTTTGGGCTGCCCCCCCACTCAAGTTTCTCCCCAAATACTTTTCTGAAGACATCCCCGATTAGATTATTGAAACGACTGCAGCAAAATGCTTCGCTGCGGTAGGTTTTTTCCTCTTCGTGCGCCATTTTTGCCATGCGCAGGCTGCTGTAGGCAGTCGTAAAATGCCGGCCCACTCTCTTTGTGCCGCCACCAGGGCGGGGCGTTCCAGGATGGAGCCGGAGACCCCTTCGTCCACGAACTCCAGTATTTCATCCGCGCCCAGATCCCAGGCTCTAGTCCTGCATTCCTCCCGCTGCGCTGCAATGGAATAGCCGCGTTCGGCCTGTTCCTCAGTGGACACCCGTAAATATATCAGTGCAGCGCTCACCTTCCCTGCCCATCCTTCGGTCCGACTTTACATTGAAGTACTTGTGAGGATTTACTGCTCAGCTCGGTAAGGCGGAACAGAAGAAAGCGAATCGCTTCCCGGTAGGCTTGTTCACGTTCATCCTGGGAGCCGGTACGGGTTATGATCACCTCAAATTCCCGCTTTGCCATGGCCCCCACCTCCAATTAAGGCCCGATGGCCGGGCAAAAACCCTTCCATCTCTAAACCTACCGGTACCCCGAAGCAGATTCCAATTTTCAAGCAAATAACTGCACTTTTTTCATTAATTCAGTTTATGCTGGATACGTCTATGGACGACCCGGGGAGAAATAATTACCATTAAAGGCTTCGCGCTTTGGTCGACGGGAAAGAGTAGGTTCACAACACCGCAAGACAAGCAAAAGTGAACTTTTTCAGGCCGCGAACTTAAAAGCGGCTTTTAAGAAGGTAGCGGAAGCTTCTGGCAGGCGTCTGACCTCTGACGAGATCGAAAAGATCGCCAGAGAGCACAAAGTGCCCTATCATCATGCCCACGCCGACCGAAGGTTACACATAAGCCGCTGTTGCCCCAAAATTAAACGTGATATAATGAAAATGAAGTGTCGAGCCAGAAAGGATTTCCAATGGGCATTGAAAGGGTGGTGAAGTCCGGATGGAAAGTTTTAATTTTGACCTTAACCAGGTGATTGCCCGCACTCTGGCCGAAGGCGGCTTTACTTCTGAGAAGGAGGCCACACGTGAGATTTCTCTAATGGTCGCCCTTGCAAAGATTAGTAGATATGAACGCGAATGTGCAAAATTCATGAAGAAATATGGCCTGACGTTCCAGGAATTTCAACGCAAGGTAAATAGTATTGTTGGAGCAGAAATCTTTGAAGAAGAAAACGACTTAATGGACTGGGAGTTTGCGGAAAATGCCCTCGCTTTGTGGCAGAAGCGATTAGAGGTTCTAAAAAATGCATATCGGTAATATATTGAAATCGTTTTCGGATATCATTGCTCACCTGGAAGTTCTACGTTTTGAAGTTGAGGGCAATGACAGCGCTCTGCAACTGTCAGCTTATTTCCTAATTTCTTCCTTAATTTTTGTCCTTACCCTTTCGCTAAAGCGGAACCCCTTGCAAAAACTCCTTAACGGTCGCCAAGTCTTCCTCTAGCTCGTCGAGATCATAGTTGAGAGGAATGTTATGTGCGGCCAAGAAATCGAGGAATTCCTGTTTTGAAACGTTGGCCAGTTCCGCCGCCTTGCGCAGGGATAAACTCCCATCTGCGTAAAAGGTTGCCGCCAGCCTCTTCAAGGCCTCCATTTTTACCCGTTGAGCCGATTCCCGGCCTTTGATGAACAGTTCTTTTGGCAACTCGAGATCAATCCTTATAGTTTGGTCCGGCATTTTATCGCCTCACGGTAATACCAAACTTTAGTAAAATCATACCATAAGAGATACACGTCCTCATGTTTATTATAATCCATCTGTGATATTGTCACCTTGAAAAAATCTGTAACCGCGGGGGAAGTCCAGGAGCTTACGAGTGCTGTCCTTGGAAGGGGTGAAAATCCGTGAGAAACACTGGACGTGAAGGCCGCACTTTTCGCAGCACCGCCTCATTCGGCATACGGCAGGAAAACGCGGGACGGTACACTATCAACTTTTGCAACGTCAGGGCGGACGGCACGGTGGCGCCCCGCCCGAAGTTTGACCGGTATAGAAATAATTTCAGCCTATTGGAGTAGCATACAAAAAATTTTAGGTATCATTTGCCCGTATTAAAGGGACAAAAATGAAAGAACAACAGCAAGCCTTAGAAATTATTTTCTATGGGTTCCTTTAGGGCGGATTTCATATTTCCATATTATTTAGTAAGCTAGATTGAGTAAATAAAAGCCACAGCAACTTATTCTATCAAACCGTAGAACTGGCGTTCATTTTGACTGAGATCCGGCTGATTTGCGAAACGGATTACATCGGAAATAGCCATGCAAAGCACCATCGTTACTTGACGCGCGCCGATGTTTCCGGCGTTCGGCTGATTTTGTAAGCAATCAATTGGCAGATATAGCAATATCGAGTAAATCTAAGCTATAACAACTTATTCTATCAAAACATAAAACTGGTGCTGGTAAAACGAAGATATCGTTGAACATCGGAAATTATAGCAAATTACCCTTGGCGGCGTCGACACTCACGTCGCCCGCTGTATGATGTCAGTCTATGGGAGGCGCGAGTTCTTGGGACGAAAATTTAGGTTGGAAAGCAAGGAGATTTGTCGAAAAGCTTACCTTATGGAGGAACGCTGATGGCTGACCGCAAGTTCACAAATTGGGTGGAAATGGATGTTAAAACCGGAAAACCCTTGCCCAATAATAGGCATCTGGTAGGCAAAACTTATCTTGACAGGGACGGCGGCATTATAGCGAACGCTGGAGTATCGCTGCCGGAATTTTAAAGGGCCGAATCTGATTTTTTTTACATAGGTTAGGATGAAAACAGCCGGGTTTGCTGCGAAAACCGGCTGTTAAATTTTTACGCCAATGGAGTTTGCAGCAGGGTTTTCTTTTCAATTGGCAGGATTTTCATGTTTTCTTGCCGAATAGGTCTCCGTATCCAGTTTTCCATACTTCCTGGCAGGTGGTTTTCTTGGCCCAAAAGAAAATTTTTACAGCCAAAATGGGACCGAAAGGTCAAATGACGTTGCCAAAAGAAATACGGACTGCTCTTCAAATAGAAGAGGGCGACCGGGTTCTTCTCAGAATCGAAGACGATGGGAAGGTCGTCCTGGAGAAGGCGATAATTATCCCTGCGAGCAAGAAGGATGGGTTTGGGGAAGCTACTGAAACCTGATGCTTTTAGTGGTTATCCAGGGGATATATAGGCAGGTGCTGGGATTGCCATGAAAACAGATGAACTCAAAAAACAAATAGTAGCAGCCCGGTCGAGGTATTATCGACTGGTTTTACTGGTTGGGTCAGCTGCAACCGGAAAAACCAAAATTCTTGTTCAAATAGCCAAAGATGAGGGTTATCCCTATATTAATCTGAACCTCATGCTGAGCCAGAAACTCCTGGAATATCCCGCTAAAATACGAGCGTTACGCCTGCCGAGAATAGCGGAGACGATCATAGGCGAAACGGGAAAGGATACGGTCCTTCTGGATAACACAGAAATACTTTTTGATCTTGTTCTTCAACAGGACCCTTTACGTTTACTTCAACAAGTCAGCCGCAATCGAACTATCGTTGCCGCATGGAACGGCAAATTCGAGGGTGGTGCGCTGATCTATGCCGAGCCGGATCACCCGGAGTACAGAAAATATTATGAAGTCGATGCCCTTATTTGTCCTCTGGGGTAAAGAGATTTCAGGAAAAGGTGGGGAAATACGGTGAAATACGCTGACCTGATACATTTTGACCCGGTCGAAACTATAGTGCAGTTACGGGAAGCTGATGCCAAAGGCAGGGCCGGTGAGCTGGTTAAAAGCTATGTTATCTCGGAACGGATGGCCGAGCAGATTACTGAAGTTGTCTTTTCACAGTCCAGTACGACCATCCCCAAGATAATAAGGGGCTTTTGATCGTTGGTAACTATGGTACCGGCAAATCGCATTTAAATGTCGGTACTATCTGCTATAGCCGAATATCCAGACCTAGCCACGGAGATACGGCATCCTGCCGTGGCTAAAAAAGCGGAGGTTATCGCTGGCAAGTTCAAGGTTATCAGGACCGAGATCGGTTCCACCACGATGTCCCTCAGGAACATCATTTGCGCCGAGCTGGAAGAACAACTGGCTGACCTTGGGGTGAAATACCGTTTTCCTGAAGCCGATAAAGTTACCAACAACAAAGACCCTTTTATTGAGATGATGAACGCTTTCCAGGAAGTTTACCCGGATCACGGGCTCTTGCTGGTTGTCGATGAACTCCTGGACTACCTACGTACGCGGAAGGACCAGGAGCTAATCCTTGACCTAAACTTTTTGCGAGAAATCGGGGAGGTTTGCCGGCTCACCCGGTTTCGCTTCATGGCCGGTGTGCAGGAAGCCATTTTCGACAGCCCGCGTTTTCAGTTTGTGGCTGAAACCCTGCGCCGGGTCAAAGACCGTTTTGAGCAGATACGAATTGTCCGTGAAGACATAGCCTACGTAGTTGCCCAGCGCCTGCTGCGCAAGGATGACAGGCAGAAGGCTCTCATAAGGGAGCACCTGCAGCGTTTCACCAAACTATACGGTACCCTGGCCGAGCGCATGGACGAATTCGTCGCTCTTTTCCCCGTGCATCCGGCATACCTTGAAACTTTTGAGCGGGTCTATGTAGCCGAAAAGCGCGAGGTGCTGAAAACCATTAGTGCGGCCATGAAAAAGCTCCTGGACAAAGAAGTTCCGGAACAGGAACCCGGCCTCATCGCTTATGACTCTTACTGGCAAAACTTAAAGGACAATCCTTCTTTTCGCAGTGATCCGGACATTCGAGAAGTGATTGAGAAGAGCCAGGTGCTGGAAAGCCGTGTCCAGCAGGCTTTTACTCGACCGCAGTATAAACCTGTGGCCCTCCGCATCATTCACGCTTTGAGCGTTCACCGGCTGACAACAGGAGATATTTACGCTCCAATAGGGGTCACGGCCGAAGAACTCCGCGACGACCTCTGCCTTTACCTGCCCTTGCCGGAAGAGGATGCCGAGTTTCTTAAAACCACTATCGAAACCGTGTTGCGTGAAATCTTAAGGACGGTGAGCGGCCAATTTATTTCTTTCAATCAGGATAACGGCCAGTACTACCTTGACCTGAAAAAAGACATCGACTTTGATTCTCTAATTGAACAGAAAGCTGAGACATTAACCCCAAACCAGTTGGACCGCTATTATTTAAGGCCCTCGCCCGAGCCATGGAGTGCCCCGAAGCCACGTATGTTCCCAATTTCCAGATTTGGGAGCACGAACTTGAGTGGCGCGAGAAAAAGGCTACCCGGTTAGGGTATTTATTCTTCGGGGCCCCCAACGAGCGTTCTACCGCCCATCCGCCCAGGGACTTTTACCTCTACTTTCTGCAGCCCTTCGACCCGCCGCCCTTTGAGGATGAGAAAAAGCCCGATGAGGTGTTTTTCCGGCTGGTGCAGCGTGACGAGGATTTTGACCGTGCCCTGAAGTTCTTCGCCGGCGCCAGCGAGATGGCCAGCACGGCTTCGAAAGGAACGCGGCAGGTTTATGAAAATAAGGCTAACGATCAGCTAAAAAAGATAGTTGAATGGCTGCGTAACAACATCACCACGGCTTATGAAGTTACCTACCGGGGAGCAACCAAAAAATTCGTAGAGTGGATCAAGAGCAGTGCCACTCCTCATGCGTCGGTTCGGGATCTGGTGAACTTGGTGGGTTCCCTTTGCCTGGCGCCCTACTTCCAGGAGCTGGCGCCCGAATACCCGGCCTTCTCCATCCTGGTTACCGTAAAGAACCGGCCTCAGGCTGCCCAGGAGGCGATAAAGTGGATCCTCGGCAGCATCAGGACCAGGCAGGGGGCTGCCGTCCTCGATGCCCTGGAACTTCTGGACGGAGATAAGTTAAGGCCGCAAAATTCCCGTTATGCCAAACACATCCTGGGACAGCTGGACCGGAAGGGTCTCGGCCAGGTACTCAACCGGGGCGAAATAATTGCAGATTTTCGCGGTGTGGAGTACGAAACCCATTTCAGATTGGAGCCGGAGTGGGTGGTCGTCATCCTGGCGAGCTTGATCTACAGCGGTGATGTTACTTTAAGCATTCCAGGGAAGAAGATAGATGCTTCCAACCTGGAGGAGCTGGGCAAAATTCCCCTGGAGGAACTTATTAAGTTTAAGCACATCGAGCGTCCCAAGGATTTACCTCTCGGGCCTCTGCAGGCGCTGTTTGAATTTTTGGGGCTGCCGCCCGGGCTGATCGTCAATCAATCTACTCGTGAAGAAGGGGTAAGGCAGCTTCAGGAAGCAGTGGATAAACTTCTGGAACGCACCGTGCAAGCCCAGCAGGCGATCCAGCAAGAGTTATCCTTGTGGGGTATTTCTTTATTCGATGAGAAAAAGAAAACCGGTTTAAGGGATGAACTGGCCAGTTTCAAAGGGTTTCTGGAGTCACTCCAGATTTTTAACACTCCCGGGAAGTTGAAAAACTTCCGCTACTCCGAGCGGGAGATTAACACGCAGAAGGCGTACCTTGCCACCCTGAAGAGGGTTGAAGAACTGGCTGGCCTGGCAAAGGAGATTATGCCGCTGGCCTCCTATCTCAGCACCGCCGAAGCCGTGCTTCCGGCGGATGCCGGTTGGACGACAAAAGCCCGGGAGCGGCGTGAAGAGCTCAAAGGAAAACTATCCGGCCTGGATGAAGTATCCGTCACTGACCTTCGCCGGGAGCTCGTGCAGGTGCTCTTAGAGCTCAAGAGTTCTTACATTGAGGCCTACCTTGAGGCCCATACCAAAGCCAGGTTAAATGCGTCTTTGGACCAGAAGAAATCCGGGCTTCTCAAAGATGAGCGGTTGGGGAAACTCAGCAGGCTGGCCGGTATCGAGTTGATGCCCCGCGCCCAGCTTGCGGACTTCCAAAACCGTCTGGCGGAGCTGAAAACGTGCTTCAGCCTCACCGGAGATGATCTGGAAAAAACGCCCATCTGCCCCCACTGCAGCTATCGTCCGGCACAGGAGCAGATTAAGCTTTCGGCTGAGGCGGCCCTCAGGCAGCTGGAGGAGGATCTGGAAAGGCTGTACCAGGACTGGGAAAAGACACTGATCGCCAACCTGGAAGACCCGACGGTGAAGGAAAACATCTATCTTTTGAAGCCGGAGCAGCAGAAAGCGCTGGAGCAGGTGATCAAAGAACAGCAGCTGCCGTATACGGTGGACGCATCGTTTGTAAAGGCCGTTCAGGAAGTGCTCTCCGGCATGGAAAAGGTTTCGGTCACCGCAGCCGACTTAAGGAAAGCTTTGGCTCAAGGTGGCACGCCCTGCACAGTATCTGAGTTTCAGCAGCGCTTTGAGGATTATATCCGGTCTCTCACGCGCGGCAGGGATCCACAGAAAGTAAGGATTGTTCTGGAATAGAGGAATAGACGAAAACGCAAGGAGAGTTGACAACCAGCCGCGAGATACGCGCGTTCCCATATTACCAGCCTACAAAAATATGGGGGGAGGTGCCTTAGTTGGATTTTAGCAAGGAGGACCTCGAACGTGTAACTAAAGATTATTGGTTTCGAAACTCCGATCTCGATTCCCGTTTGGAGTTCTACATCTGCTGTGAGCAAAGAAGACTGGGCAATAGAAGCCTGCTGGAAGCCGAACTGGAATACGCCCGCCAGAAGGGGCGCATTGAGGATAACACCTGCGAAACGCTGGTACTCCTGGTCGGTCACTCCTCGGAACCATTGCTGCAATCTGTATGCGTGTATCAGCCTCGAAAAATTGTCTTGATGCTGAATAAGGAAGGCTATGGGCGCGAAGGAGAATGGGACACTTTCGCTAGGCACATCATCGTGGCGGTCGGGCACTTAAAGAAAAAAGAGCTGATTCAGAAGGAACCGCTTTTCCTCGGCGAACAGATGCCTGATAAAGCGGGTTACCCGACTCGAGACAACCCGGCTGACGTCTTTCAAACACTGGTGGAGGTTCTCCACGATGAAACAGACGTGGTAATTGATGTAACCGGCGGGAAAAAGAGCATGGTCACCGGCGCGTACATGTATGCAGCTTACTCCGGAGCACGGATCTCTTATGTAGATTTTGAAGTTTATGATCCAAAATATCGCCGCCCCTATGGCTTCAGTTGTAAGATCGGTAAGCTATCCAACCCTTATCAGGAGTTTGCCCTGCGCGAATGGGAGCGCGTGCGCACGTTATACGAGCGTTATCAGTTCCGCGAGGCGCGTGAATTGCTGTTAGGTGCTATTCTGGATACGATGAAAACTGTAATTCTGGGAACCGAAGAGCCAATACAAAAACTTGGGGCATTCCTGGAGTACTACGAAAAATGGGATCGTGGCGACTTTCGGGGCGCAAGACAGGCAGCGCAAGCACTGGGGGCTTTTGAGCAGCCCAGTGCGGTGGTTGAACTGGGGGATCAATGGTATGAAATCAGCGGTAGTGCCTATGCCAACATTCCCAGGCGCTTTTACGGTAATCATAATATGCTGCAGGTATATGTTTACGATGAATTGAAACGTATCAGGCGGTTAATTAAATACAACCAGGACTACCGCTCGGCGTTCCTCCGGGCCGGCGGGGTCAACGAAATTGTCATGTTAGCACGGGTGGTTCAATTGGTGACTAACCCAGCCGAGCGGGATTTACTTCTGGATGCGCTGGATAAGAACACGCCTAATGCATGGAATGTCTTTGAGGCTTTATCAGATCCTAATAAAACACAGATAGGTATCGGGTATAAGAAGGATATTACTTTTGAGGGATTTAGGAAAAAGACTGACCCTGAAATTATCGTACCAAGGCCTTCTCCGATGACGGCCTGGTGGCAGGAGACGAGTATGTTCAGAGCCAATGATGGCTGGAAGCGTTTTCTCGATATACGCAACGAATTGGCGCACAAGTATTTTTCGGTTCCACAAGAATGGGCTGAGGAAGCGCTGAAATTTGTTGAAGCAAACTTCGAAGATTTTGTAAGGCAACCAGTGGATAAATTACCATGGCGGGCTACGGCTTTGTCCTGGTTTGAGCTCTGCGAATTGTGCGGCATGAGTCGCTTTTTACCCCCTAATTTAAAGAAGGAGGTGCATCCGTGACTCGTTATCTTTTAGCGGCCGAGGCTGACAAAATTCAAGATCTTATCTTCCGCTCCTCCCGTTTGCGCGAAGTGGTGGGTGGCAGCCAGTTACTCTCCCGTTTTTGTAAAGAGGCCCCCGGGTATTTGTTGCCACGCTATGGAGGTAATCCAGACAGAGACATAATCATTCACGATGGCGGCAGTTTCCGTATCCTCTTTGACGATTTCGACCAGGCCCGGGACTTTGGGGCGCTCCTGGCAGAGGTTTATCGACGTGCCACGGGGGGGTCGTTGACGGTAGCCGAGCCGGTGGAGGTAAAAGAGCCAATTGAACAACATTTTTCTAAAGCCAGTGAACAGGCCGAAAAAAATTTGCGGCAGGCAAAACACAGGAGCGAAGGCTGGCAGAGCCAGGAGCATATGCCGTATATGGCGCTCTGTTCTTCGTGCGGTGTGGGACTGGCTGTGGCACATCAAGTTTATCATGAGGGAGAAAAACCCCAATATGTTTGTACTTCATGCCTGAATAAAAGTGCTGAGAGAGAAAATAGAAAGACGCCGGGTGAGTTTCTGAAAGATTTTTACCAAGAAGTGGTGGGGGAAGCAGATCTCATTCAGGCTGATTGGCCCGGCAGGAAAAAACACCGGGAGAGATTAGAAGGGGACCCATTGGAGGATATAGCTGATTACGACCCGCGGCGCTACGTGGCTTACCTGCTGGCCGATGGCAACTCTATGGGCGAGGTGTTCAGCAAGTGCCAGAGTCCTGAGCAGATGCGCGCATTATCAAAGGGGTTGGCCCGAGCAATCCGCCGGGCCTTGGCCGTACCGACTAAAATGATAATGAAAAATAACCAGTTAGACGACCGCCCAACTTTTATTCCCGTGCTGCCCCTAATCTTGGGCGGTGATGACCTGTTTGCCCTCATCCCCGCTCCATGGGCCTTGGATTTTGCCCGGTGTTTCTGTCAGGCTTACGAAGATGAAATGATTAAACTTCTAAGGGATAAGGATCTTAACGATAAGGTACCCCGACCTACCGTCTCCGCGGCAGTGGTGATTTGTAAAAGCAAGCACCCCTACGCCCAGGCACACGCAGCCGGTGAGACAAGACTGAAAGGGGCAAAGCGGCTCAGTAAACAGCGTATTGGACAACCCTATTCGGTGCTCGACTTTGAGGTCGTACGGGGTGGGCGCCTGGTATCCAATTCCCAAGAAAGTAAGGTAAGGTCTACCCTGCGTCCCTATTGGATAATTGATGAGAGAGATGACTGGGGCCTGCCGGTTAAGCAGTTGATTGACCAGCGTTGGAATTTACGTGCTTGTCCCCAAAAGCGACTCTCTGAGCTGAAAGACCTTTACGATACTTCATGCCTGCCACAAGAGTTAGACTCCGATGAACTGAACCGCTGGCAAAAGAAACTAGAGTACTTGTTAAAGCGCCTTAAGCTGAGGGAACCTCAAGGCCAGGATGCAGCGGTGAGGGCGGCCCTAGAGTTGCTGGGTGACAACGAGAAGGGTTATTGGCGCCAAGTGTTCCGTTACCGAGAGATCTGGTACGGGCATGGCCTCCCCGATCTCCTGGACGCCTGGGACTTTGCTTTGAGGCTGGACAAATCGCACCGGGAATACGAGGAGGGATAAATATGCTCGCGCTGACTTTTAAAATCAAGCTGAGGTCCAACTATCATATTGGCGCGGGATATGGGTCAGGTTTCAACCTGGATTCTGCCCTACTGCGGGAGGCCGACGGCACGCCGGTGCTGCGGGGTACCACATTAGCTGGCTTATTGCGCGACGGGGCTTACCGTTTGCTAAAGCTTCCACCGCTGGCAAAGTATCCCAAGGGCGAGATCCTTGACCGGCTATTCGGCTCGCCGGCGCAGGCCAAGCGCTGGCGGATTTCCTCGGCGCGCCCGGTGGAAAAACGGTCCGCAGACGCGCAGGTCGCCTGGAGAGTGCGCATTGACCTCCGTACGCGCCGGGTCGAGCCACAGAAGTTGTTTTCCCAAGAGGAAGGAGTTGTCGGTCAGGAATTCTACTTCACCGTGACGTGTCTCCGCAACGATGATGTTGCCCTGGATGAAGCGGCTTTTTTAGTAGCGGCGGCACGGAATGTACGCCAGCTGGGGCGTTCCCGGCGGCGCGGCCTTGGGGAGTGCGTCATTCATTTAATCGATGTGGAAGGGGTAGACGAGGCTCAAAAGCAGACTCCCGGTCAATCCTGGGAAGAGTGGTTTTTGGGGCGTTTTGACCGCGTATGGATGCAGGGCAACCCTTCGAAGATCGCAAGACCCGCCATCAAATCCGATATCCAAACAATCAGTGCCCCAAGGGATGCGGTAGTGCGAATCAGGGTAATCGTTCGCCTGGATGAGCCGCTGTTGATCGCCCAGCGCGCTTCCTCCGGCAATCAGTTTGACACCCGTCCGTTCATCCCCGGCGGTGTTCTACAGGGCGTGCTGGCGGGGAGAGCCGCTGAACTCTGCGATCTGGCTGACCCCGAGATTTACCATGATTTTGTGTACTTATTCTTGCGTGGCGGCATCACTTTCCCGGTACTGTATCCGGCCTACTTTCTTAACAATCACCTCTACCCCACCATTCCCGCACCGCTGGCTCTTTGGACGTGCAGTGTGGTACCGTTTCAAGAAGAGAGCGAAGGACACGGCGTTTATCCGGCCTGGGTGTCTGAAAATAACAGGTGTCCCAAGTGTGATGGCCGGTTGGAACCAGTGGGAGAATTTGTGATCTTAAAGCGGGATTTATACACATTTTTGCCCCAACGATCTTACGAGATGCACCTCCGAATCGACAAAGAAAACCAGCGGGCCGCCAAAGGCGACCTGTATGGGTATACCGTACTGAGCACCGGGCAATACTTTGTGGGCGAACTGCTCTGCGCCGGCGAAGCTGCCTGGCAACGTTTACAGGAGATGACCGGCGTTATCGAAAAAACGCCGCTAACCTGGTGGTTGGGCAAGGGGCGGCAGCGCGGTTACGGCAAGGTCACCGCTTGGCTGGAACGATGCGACGACCCCCCCCAGAGTTGGATTCAATGGCCCTTAGAACAACGCCTTATCGACCCGGCAAAACCATTCACTCTAACCCTGTTGACAGATACCATCATTATCAATCCATGGGGACAGCAGCCTACGGCTTTTACAGAAGATTGGCTGGAAGCAACTTTGGGGCTGGGACCAGTGGAAATACATGACGCTTACGCGCGGACAAGAGTGGTGGATGGCTTCAATGCCACCCTGGGCCTGCCGCGCTGGCGCGATCTGGCCCTTGTGGCCGGCTCGATGGCTTGGATATCCTTAAAAAACCCGCCGGACGACTGGGAGGCGCGGATGCAACGGCTGGAAGCCGAGGGTATCGGCGTGCGGCGCAATGAAGGCTTCGGACGCATAGCCTTCAACCATCCAGTTTACGAGCAGCGGCAAAACATCCTAGAGAGCGCCATTCCGCTCGATTCGCAGATGTGGCTAGGTCGCAGTCATCGGGAGAGTGAATGGGAAGCTTTTATGGAATGCTGGGAAGATGAATTGGAGAAGCACCGATCTGCGCTAATGAAAATTAAGCGACACTACAATAAGCAATTTGATAAATGTTTTGGTGCTTTAGCCAGCTGGTTGCACATGCATAGTGATGCTCCTTGCGAAGAACTAATTGAGCGTTTAACTGTAATGGATGATCCTGAAAAAGCTTTCGGTCAGCCCGATAAGTTACTGGTCACAGCCATTGGAGAGCAGGAATACTGCCAACGCGCGAAAGGAAACTTCTTCACTCAAGCAGGTAAGGAAGGCGTCTACGCCATCCGAGAAGCCTTGGAGTATTTAAGAAAAGAAGATGCTTACCATCATCGTCGCGGCATCGAGCGCCTGGCCGAGTGGATTACCATGTTGGCGCGAGAGGAAAAAGGAGGTGCACAATGATGTACAGGGTGATTACTGCCATATTGACGGCCCGCACCGCCGTCCACATCGGCAGCGGTGAGGGTAATGATGTAACTGACGCGCTGGTGCGGCGCGACGCAGAGGGGCAACCGTTCATCTCCGGCACAGCGATTGCTGGAGCATTGCGCACCTTGCTCACAAGACTGGCACCCCGCTTGGGACAAGAATCTTGCAAGGCATTGAGCGAGAGAAAGGAAGACAGGAGAAAATCCTGTGACTGCGCGGTCTGTCGGCTCTTTGGCGATATAAATCCCGGTGACGAGGAGGGAAGCACATCGGCGGCCTCGCGGCTTTTAGTCTTCAATGCTCACCCTGCTGACGCATCCTCTCGCCCCTTAATCCGCGACGGTGTGGGCATTGATAGGGTGACCGGTACGGCGGCAAGAGCCGGAGCGGTGAAGTTTGACCTGGAGGTCCTGCCGGCCGGAGCTAAATTTGAACTAAGGATGGAACTGCGCGACGCAACCCAAGAAGATGAATTGCTCCTGGCTGCCGGGTTGGCCGAATGGGTGGCCGGGCGTCTTTGGCTGGGTGGACGGGTGGCGCGCGGACTGGGTGCTTTTAAATTAGATAACCTGCAATTTAAGACTTTTTGCCTAGACACGCCAGAGCAAGTGCTGGCCTTTTTGAAAAGCGACGAGCCATGGCAGCACGCTGAGGCGGTTGATGGGTGGCTTGAAAAACAGCTTAGCTCTATTGAAAAATATCCTGCTGAAAACAGTAAATCACAGCCTGTGGCTCGCGGATGGCTTTCGCTGGCCGGAACCTTACAAGCCGAAAGTGTGTTGCTGACCAATGACACTCTGGCTTCGGGGGCAAGCGGTTTTGACCACGCCCCGCTGTTGGCACAGTGGGGGGATTGGCAAAAACCCGTGTTGAGTGGGGCCGGGATACGTGGTGTACTACGATCCCACGCGGAGCGACTGGCCCGGACTCTTGCTACCCTGCAAGCTGCTGGCAAAGAGGATTTCCTTCGCCGCTGCCCGGCTTGCGATCCCAACGTGCGGGACAGTGATAAAGAAACGAAACTGCCGTTGGAAAGTTGCGACAGCCTGCTCAAAAAAGCTGGTGTTGCCGCTAGCGCCGAAGTTAGTGCAGATTCGCTCTGTCTGGCCTGCCGCTTGTTCGGCAGCCCCCGGTTTGGCAGCCGCCTAATTGTGGAAGATGCACCGTATCAACCAACCGAGAAGCAGTCCAGGCCAGTATTCAAGATGTTGGACTTTCTGGCCATCGACCGCTTTACCGGCGGTGGAGCTGAGGGAGCCAAGCTTGATGCCCTGGCCCTGTGGCGGCCAACCTTCACTTTACGCCTGCACCTGGAGAACTCTGAGCCGTGGGAATTGGGGTGGTTGTGGTTCGTGCTCCGCGACCTGAGCGAAGGGTGGTTGAGCGTGGGCTTTGGCGGCGCCAAAGGCTTTGGCCGGGTCAAATTGACTAGTTGGACCGCCACCTTCGGTTATTTGCTGCCGGAAGACGCCCCGCCGGGCCTAACACAACTCGGCCTGGCCTCCCAGAAAAGCGGCGTCTATACTACTGTGTCGGTGACATCCGCTACGGATGGGTGGTTATCACTGGTTCAAGAATGGGTCAATGCTTTTCATAAGACTATGCAGCAATTTCAGCGTCCGGATCAAATCGAACTGACCGAAGACAGTTATTTTGGCCGTGTTGACCAATTCTACCGGGTGATGAAAGGAGGGGCGCCATGAGCCTCTGGCTGCAGGTAGATTTCAAAAAAATGGTTGATGAGGTGTGCCGGACCCGGTGCGGCCCGTCCAATCTGACCATCCTGGGCGGGCAGTGCGCCGAGAGCGACTTACTGAAGTTCCTTGAACAGTGGGATCTGGCAGCGATGCCCTTTCGGGTGTGGGAATACGTCAGTGAGGTTGTCTTTGAAAAAGGCACGCTGCCGCAAAATATTGCCTTGCTGGAGCGCGGGCGAATCTTCGGGGAGGGCGGCGACCTGATGCTGCGCCGGAGCGGCACGGCCTTTGACTGGCGCTTCATCGGCCCTGCGGGCATTAAATCTTTGGCAGGCGATTACGGTACCCAAGACTATTGGGAAGACCATCCAGAAGTGACGTTTCACCAATACAACGAAACGGCACTGCTCTGGGGGGAGCGGAACGGAAATGGCTGGACTGAAAACCGGGTGGCGGCGGCCAAACTAAACTACCCGGCCACGGGGAAACGAATCCAACTTCGTTACCAGGTGTTCAGCCGCGCTGGCCGGGTGGAGTTTGTGTGGTACAAGGGCTTTAGCGAGTGGAAGGAGGCCGACTATGGCGAAAGGAACGATTAAAAGACTGCTCCCGGAAAAACAGTTCGGCTTTATTCAACCTGACGGGGGTGGGAAGGATGTATTCTTCCGTTTCACGTGGCTGAAAGGAGCCGCTCCTTACGAAGGTCTACGGGTCGAATTCGACGTTGAGCAAGGAGGAAAAGGCCCGCGCGCACGTAACTTAAAGATTATAAAAGATATCTCAAGCGAATATCACTTCCACAACCCTTACAACTTTGTGCGGTACCTGGAGGATCGGCGTCGGGACAACCACGTTCTGGGCAACTGCCCGCCGCCGCCCCATGACCGCTACGTGGGTCTGACTGGACGAATCGAGTGCAAAGTGGAAGCGGTCACACCACTGTTTATCTCCGATTCGCACGCTGTGAAGGAAGAGAACGGCCACATGACCTACCGCTTCTTCCAATACGAAGGCCAACCGACGCTGCCGGCCAGCAGCCTGCGCGGGATGATTCGCTCCGTGTTTGAAGCTGTGACGAATTCGTGCTTTGTAGTGTTTCAGAAAGACGAGCCTTATCCCCTTGAACATCGTATGTCTCGTGCGCCGAAAGACATGATACCGACCCGCGTTGTGGAACTCAATGAAAAAGGGGCGCTCTTGGAACTTCTGGATTGTACGATTAATGCTCCGACCGACATTTCAGGATCTCCCGACGTAGTTCGAGCCGGCATTATGTGCAAGGCTTATCCTCCTAAGGTTCTGGATCAGAAGACGGACCAAGTATTTGATCCATCCCAGAGCAAATTGCCGGAAGGCGCTTACGATGGTATGCGTGTAGCAGCATTGGTTACAAAAAAGCCAATGCCGCATCGAAGCAACCCTTTCCGCTCCTTTCAGGCCACCAAAGTTGTACCTGTACGTGAACACAAATCGCTTACCGAGGATGAGCAGCACGTCAAGGTTTTCGGCTGGCTGCATTTGACCGGGCCAAACATTGAAAATAAGCACGATGAAAGGCTTTTCTTCCGTTGGGATGACCGGCAGTCTGACCCACCACAGGTAGAACAAATTCCCAGTTCCTATCTGTGCAGATGCAGTGCTGACGTTGTCAAGGAGTACAACCATCACTTGAGCGAATACTGGAAACGTCATCAGAGGACTGTGGAAAGCCTTGGAAATCGGCGGTGGCCCAACAGTACAGATGATGTACCTCAACCCAGCACCTTCGTAGAAGAAGGGCGTGAATTACGAGCAGGCGACCTGGTGTATGCCCAGTGCGAGAAGAATGATAGACCTATGACAATAAAAATGTTGCGCCCGGTGTGCATGCCCCGTATCAGATATAAATATCCTCGTCAAAAATTCCTGCCGGAACACTTTCACCGTTGTAAGGACTACAACAATCTCTGCCCTGCCTGCCGGGTTTTCGGCTGGGTACACGAGAATGCAGGAGAAGCCGGCACTGATGAGCGGACCGCATACGCCGGACGGGTGCGCTTTTCTCACGGCAAAATTGCAGGGGATTATGAAACCGAAAACGAAATCACCCTAGCTATCCTTTCCACTCCTAAGCCAACTACCACATCGTTCTATTTGCTAAACGCAGCGGGGCAACCTGACCCTACGATAACGTACAATACCGACAATGCAAGGCTGCGGGGACGCAAATTTTACCGCCATAATGGTGAAGTGAAATCTGAAGAATACCGTAGTGAAGAGAAAAGCGATCAGAACCGCACGGTACGGGGGGCGCTAAAGCCAGGGGCCACGTTCACCTTTACTGTAGACTTTGAGAACCTGCACCGGCTGGAGTTGGGCGCGCTGCTCTATGCCCTGGAACTGGAAGAAGGTATGTTTCACCGGCTGGGTTACGCCAAACCGCTGGGTTTTGGTTCAGTCAAGGTTACTGTGAACAAGGTCGAAATCATAGATTGGGAAAAGCGCCTAAAATTCATTGAGCCGGATTCCGGCTGGCAATCCGTGAACGGAGCACAACTTAAGCAGGGTTTTCTCGAAGAGATGCGTACTTGCTACGGTGAGAAGTTTGACAACCTGTTGGCCGAATTGCGGGCCTTGCTCAAAACGTTATCAGATTTGCCCATTCATTATCCCCGCACTACAGAGAGGTTAGACCCCAATCATCCACAGTACGAGTGGTTTATGGGGAATAAGCGGCGCATTGAAAAACGCCATAGCGGCGAACTTCCTGCACCAATGGTCCTTGGTTTGGCAACAGAGGTTGATCACGGTTTGCCGTTGATCAAGAAAAATGGAGAAAAAGGGTAATGTCAATCCTTGTATAGTAGACGCCTGGGGCTAGTTTTAATAAATATTGCGGTAGGAGTGGCGACTTATGGCTAAGGAATACCAGGTTTATTTGGATGCTCTAGAAGCAATACGAGAGGAAAGAAATACACAAGAAACCAAACGGTTCAAACTTACCAAAGAACACCTGGACCGGGTGAGGCAGATCGAGGGATTTCCCATTGCCAAAGATGAGGACATCATCAACCTTTCCGACCCGCCCTATTACACGGCCTGCCCGAACCCGTTCATAGGGGATTTTATTAAAGAGCACGGAAAACCCTACGATCCGGATAACGACGATTACCGCAGGCAGCCGTTTGCGGCGGATGTCTCGGAGGGCAAGAACGATCCCATTTACAACGCCCATTCCTACCACACCAAGGTGCCGCACAGGGCGATCATGCGCTATATCCTCCACTACACCGAGCCGGGAGACATCGTCTTTGACGGTTTCTGCGGCACGGGCATGACCGGCGTGGCGGCGAGTTTATGCGGGGACCGCAAGGCCGTAGAATCCTTAGGCTACCGCGTACTGGATGACGGGACCATCCTCGATGAAAAAGGCCGGCCTTTTTCTAAGCTTGGAACACGCAAGGCTATCTTAATCGACCTCTCCCCTGCCGCCACCTTCATTGCCTACAACTACAACACGCCGGTAGATGTCCGGGCCTTCGAGCGGGAAGCCCGGCGGATTTTGGACGAATTGGAAAAAGAATGCGGCTGGATGTACGAAACGCAGCATGTGGTGGATGGGAGGGTGCAGAAAGACGCGAAGGGCAATCCTGTTATGGGGAAAATCAACTACACCGTCTGGTCCGATGTGTTTATCTGCTCCAGTTGTTCCGGAGAGCTTATCTTCTGGGAGGTGGCTGTAGATAAAGAAGAAGGTAGAGTCCGGGACGAGTTTCCCTGCCCCCACTGCGGGGCAGATCTCACTAAGCGGACCCTGGAGAGGGCCACGGAAAGGGTGTACGACCGGGACATCGGGGAGTTTATCACCCGCGCCCGCCAGGTGCCGGTGCTGATCAACTATTCTGTGGGGAAACAAAGGTTTGAGAAAGTGCCCGATGAGTACGACCTCGAGCTGATCCGGAAGATTGAAGAGAGCAAGATACCGTACTGGTATCCTACTGATGCGATGATGTTTAGAGGAGAGCAATGGGGTGACACGTGGCGGGCGGGGTACCATTTTGGGATTACCCATGTTCACCATTTTTACACCAGGCGGAATTTGTGGGTGCTGGCGGCTTTTTATTCGAAAGTAATGGGTTCGCCTTTAAGAATACCAGAAAAGTTACTTCTCTTCACCATCATGACCGGCGGACTTCTTGGTTTAACTAAATTACAAAGGTTTAGGCCTAAAACTACATTTCCCAATATGATATTATCTGGGACGTTATATATTGGTTCGCTATGTCGTGAATGGAATGTTTATCAATGGCTTAATGGAAAGTCTATGAGCATTATAAGGGTAAGAATAGTTCAATTTTATCCAAATAATAACATAGTTTCATGTGGTTCTAGCGCTAATATTTCAATAGAAGATAAATCAATAGACTACATCTTCACCGACCCACCCTTCGGCGGCAACCTCATGTATTCCGAACTCAACTTCCTCTGGGAAGCCTGGCTCAGGGTTTTTACCAATAATAAGCCCGAAGCCGTTGAAAACAAAGCCCAGGGCAAAGGCCCGCGGGAATACCAGGAGCTTATGGAAAAGTGCTTTGCCGAGTACTACCGGGTCTTAAAGCCCGGCCGGTGGATGACGGTGGCGTTTCACAACTCGCAGAACCGGATCTGGAACGCCATCCAGGAGGCCATTATGCGGGCGGGCTTTGTTATTGCCGATGTTCGGACTCTCGATAAAAAGCAGGGAACCTTTAACCAGGCAAAAATTGGTTACACGACCGCAGTAAAGCAGGACTTAATAATCTCCGCCTACAAGCCCAACGGCGGCCTGGAAAAGCGCTTTCACCTCGAGGCGGGGACCGAAGAAGGGGTCTGGGATTTTGTCCGCACCCACTTAAGACAGCTGCCGGTCTTTGTGGAGAAAAACGGCAAAGCGGAGATAATTGCGGAGCGGCAAAATTACCTTCTCTATGACCGGATGGTAGCCTTCCACGTCCAGCGAGGAGTTGCCGTGCCTATGGGAGCGGCGGAGTTTTACGCCGGCTTAAAACAGCGCTTCCCGGAGAGAGATGGCATGTACTTCCTCCCCGACCAGGTGGTGGAGTATGATAAAAAGCGCTTTACGGTCCAGGAAATTGAGCAATTATCCCTGTTTGTGACCGATGAAAAGTCTTCCATCCAGTGGCTGCGCAGTGAACTCTCAAAGAATCCGCAGACCTACCAGGAGATCTACCCCAAATTCCTGCGAGAACTGCACAAAGCGCCGCACGAAAAGCTGCCGGAGCTGGCAGAGCTTTTAGAGCAGAACTTCCTTAAAGACGATCAGGGCCGCTGGTACGTCCCCGACCCCGGCAGGCAGTCTGACTTGGAGAAGATGCGCGAGAAGGCCCTCCTCAAAGAGTTCGAGGAATATAAGGAAGGTAGAGGCAGACTCAAAATGTTCCGCACCGAGGCGCTCAGGGCAGGATTCAAGGCCTGCTGGGCTGCCAAGGATTATAAAACCATCGTGGAGGTGGCCAGGCGCATACCGGATACCGTCCTCCAGGAAGATACCACGCTCCTGATGTACTATGACAACGCCCTGATGCGGCTGGATGAATGATTTATTGGCCGGTGAGGTGTCGGTTTTGAGGCGGGATGGTAGATGGCGGCCCGGTGACTGGGCCTGGAGCCGGGAGTACCGTGAACCGGTGAAGGTTATTGAAGCCCTGGACCTGTGGGGAAAGAACGTCTACCGCGTCTGGGTGCCGGGCCGGGATTCGGTTATCCGCCTTCAGGAAAACGAGTTATCCTCGATAACACAGGCAGACATATCCAGCCGGGAGAGGCTGATTTACACCGTCGCTGCGGCCCGAATCGCTGAAAGCCTGGCCCGGCCGGATGTCCTGCTGGCGCCTCTCGAAGGCAGCGTTACTCCTTTGCCCCACCAGCTCTACGCCCTTTCCCGGGCTGTTTCCAAGAGCAGGGTCCGGTATCTTCTGGCTGACGAGGTCGGCCTCGGCAAAACAATAGAAACCGGTTTAATCATGCGCGAGCTGAAGCTCAGGGGGCTCGTCAGACGCACGCTGGTGGTGGCACCGAAGGGCCTGGTGATGCAGTGGGTGCAGGAAATGGAAAACCGCTTTCGGGAACGCTTTCACCTGCTGATGCCCGCCGAGATCACAGCTCTGTCGTACTTTGAATGGGATGCCAACGTCTGGCAGCGGTTTGACCAGGTAGTCGTTCCTATGGATGCCATAAAGCCTTTGGAATCGCGCCGGGGATGGAGCAGAGAGCAGGTAAGCCGCTATAACCGGGAACGCTTCGAAAACCTTCTTGCTGCGGGTTGGGATTTGATTATTGTCGATGAAGCCCACCGAATTGCCGGCAGCACGGATACCGTGGCCAGATACCGCCTCGGTCAGGGGCTGGCTGAAGCTGCACCATATCTTCTCCTTCTCACGGCGACACCCCACCAGGGAAAAACTGATTCCTTCCACCGGCTTATGGCCCTCCTTGATAAGGAGGCTTTTCCTGGCGTCGAGTCCATAAAGCGGGAGAGAGTGGCCCCGTACGTAATCCGCACCGAAAAACGCCGGGCCATTGATGAGAAAGGTCAGCCGTTATTCAAACCGCGCCGAACCCAGCTGGTGCCCGTGGTATGGCAGTCCCGGCATCAGATGCAGCGGGAACTATACGAGGCGGTGACGGAATATGTGCGGGAAGGATACAACCGGGCGCTGAAAGAAAAGCGAAACTACATCGGCTTTTTGATGGTTCTCATGCAGCGCCTGGTAGCCAGCAGCACCAGGGCAATCCGGACCGCCTTGGAACGGAGACTGGAAGTGATTGAACAGGAAGCTCCATTTCAAATTAACGGTGAAATAGAGCTGGAAGAAGACTGGTGGGACCTTGACGGGCAGGAGCAGCTCGAGCAAATTCTGAAGTACCGTTTAGTCGCCTTTGCCAGTGAACGGGAAGAGGTCAAGCGTCTTTTATCCCTGGCACGTCAGTGCGAGTCCCAGCCCGACGCGCGGGCCGAGGCCTTGCTGGAGTGGATGTACCGGCTGCAGGCCGAAGAGAACGACCCCGAGCTCAAGTTTCTCATCTTTACAGAGTTCATTCCGACCCAGGAGATGCTCAAGGAGTTTCTGGAAAACAGGGGTTTTAGTGTCGTTTGTCTAAACGGGTCCATGGGGCTGGAAGAAAGGCGAAAAGTCCAGCAGGAATTTGCCGGTCCCGCCAGGGTGCTTGTATCCACCGATGCCGGCGGCGAGGGTTTGAATCTGCAGTTTTGCCACGTGGTCATCAACTACGACCTGCCGTGGAACCCCATGCGCCTGGAGCAGCGCATCGGCCGGGTGGACCGCATCGGCCAGGAACACGTTGTCTGGGCACTCAACTTCGTCCTGCAGGACACTATTGAATACCGGGTGCAGGAAGTCCTCCAGGAAAAACTGGCCGCAATCCTGGCGGATTTCGGCGTTGACAAGATGAGCGATGTTCTCGACTCGGCCGAGATAGCGTCTGATTTCGAGGATTTGTATAAAGAGGCTATCCTCAGGCCGGAAGAAGTTGAGTCCCGTATTGAGCGGCTGGAGGCTGAACTTAGGCAGCGCATCCAGGAAGTAACTATGGCCAACCGGCTTTTGGGAGAAGAGGAACAGCTCGATTCCCGGCTGGTGGAGAAGATTTCCGGCCATCCGCTGCCGTACTGGGTAGAGCGCATGACCGTTAACTTTTTGGTAAGCGAAGGCGGCGTAGTGAAGCCCAAATTGGAAGGTTATGATTTGACCTGGCCCGATGGCTTCACTATGAAAGACGTGGCTTTCTCCCGGCAGGAAGCTGATAAGCACTCAATGTCTTATCTCAGCCTGGAAGAACCGAGAGTTCGCGGGCTGGTCTCCCGCCTGCCCCTGGCCGTGGCGGGTCAGTCCGTTGCGAAGGTCAGGCTCAAAGGACTACCGCAGGAGATAAGCGGCTACTGGTCTTTATGGCGGATATCTCTTATGGCGGAAAACATGCGTGAGGTTCGGGTTCTACCCTTGTTCGAGCAGGAAAAAGACGGTAAAATACTCATGCCCACCGCCCGCAGGATATGGGATTTGTTATTACAGGAAGAAACCTCCCTCGAAATCCAGGGCTATATTACAGGCGAAAAATCCGAGGAAATCTTTGAGAAGCTCCAGAAACAGGCTGTACGATACGGGCATAATCTTTTCCTGGAACTCAAGAACCAGTATGAAGAGCACCTGCAGAAAGAGCGGGAAAAAGGCCAATATGCGTTCCAAATTCGCCGGCAGGCCATTACGAGGATAGGTCTCACCGCCGTGCGCCAGCACCGCCTGGCCGAACTGGAACGCGAAGAGAAAGAATGGGCCCTGCGTTTGCAGCAGAAGGAAAAAATCTTGCCGGAACTTAGCGCAATTATCATTATGTACATAGAAGGTGCATGACCATGAACTGGCGCCACCGCATCCTTCAGAACTTACAGCCAGGCGTATCAAGGCTTACTTTAGCGGCTGACCCCGACGGCTTGCTCTTGGAAGAAGATGTTCTCTCGACCTTAGGGGAAATGGGGTTTGATATCCTTGTTTTTAGTGATCCTATCACCTTTCGTTATGCGTATGAAGCAAAGTATCGCTCCAGGTGGGATCGGGGCGAAGCGGCACATTTGGTAGTGGTGGTACAGGGCGGCCCGCAGGAACTGCGCCGCCTCCCCTTCGATGTATGGCAGAGGGGTCATAAGCTTTTCTTCAGCCTGGCCGGTATCTTTCCCAAACTCAGCTATCCGGTAGTTGCGGCTGTGGAGAAGTCGGATCTGGATAAGCTTTACAGGGCGTACCAGGATTACAATGGTCCTGCGCTGGGAGAGAGGGCGACCAAGGATTATATCTTAAAACGCGTTTTTGGCATAATACCCGACCTGATCAATTCACCGGTTGAACTGATGAAGATGCTGCTTTCGCGGCATTGCAGCTTTGTGACAGTGCCAAGGGTTTTAGACGAATACCTTATCCATTGTTTAAGAGAAAAGAGCGTTTTTAAGAACTGGCCGCTGGAAGACATCATCCCCAGCAGGGAAGCCTTTTTTGCTTTCCTGCAAGAAAAATGGCGTCGCTTCCTGGAAAGCACGGCCAGAGGAGAGAATTTCACCGAGGTCCCCTTTGACCATTATGACATACGGGTGTACATCGACAACCTGTTCTTGGAAGGCAGTTTAAGGCCTGTTCCGGTTGCGAGTACGGAAGGTATGCCCGCCTGGGTCCTGGCAGGTGTACTCTTCGATAAGCAGGCTGAGGAAAGGCGCAGGATCAAGTGGCTGCTGGAGAAGATACAACAAGATTTGACTGGAGAAACAGCGTCCCACAGGGATTGGCAGCGCCTGGCCGTTCTGTGGGCGGAATTGATTGTGCTTAGCGGTGAACTGAATCAGGACATAAAAACTAAAAGCAAACCGCAAATTGAGGAATTGCACGATCAATTGGAAGAGCGCTTTGCGAGCTGGATGCTCGTGCGCTACGGCTCCCTGGCCAACCTCCCCTATACTTCCAGACCGGTGATGGTGCACCACATCCCCCGCTATCTCGCCCATCTGCGCCTCAAAGAGGGAGCAAAAAAGATCGCCCTGATCGTCATTGACGGCCTGGCGTTGGATCAATGGCTGGTTATCCGCAATTTCCTGAGAGACAGGTGCCCGGCGTGGCGACTCGAGGAAAACCAGGTCTTTGCCTGGGTACCGACGTTAACTTCTATCTCACGGCAGGCGCTGTTCGCTGCAGAGCCGCCCCTGTATTTCAAGGACACTCTGACGACAACCTTGAAAGAAGGACAGCACTGGCATAAATTCTGGGAAGACAGCAGGGTCAGGAGGGAAAATATCTACTACAATAAAGGTTTAGATGACGAGTTGGTAAGTGAAATTGATGAATTTTTAGGATCACAGTTCGAGATCGTGGGTCTGGTTATAGATAAAGTGGACAGAATCATGCACGGCATGGAGCTGGGGACAGCCGGTATGCACCAACAAGTCAGGTTGTGGGCTGAACAGGGTTACCTGGTGCAGCTGATTGATTATCTCCTGAAGAACAAGTTTGCCGTTTATCTGACTTCGGATCACGGCAATATCGCAGCCAGAGGAAGGGGCCGTTTGCCGGACGGAGTCCTGGCTGAAACCCGCGGTGAGCGGGCCAGAATTTATCATTGCGACGTTTTTCGACAGCAGATGATAGAAGAAATAGACAATGTTATCTGCTGGCCTGGTTTTGGTTTACCCGAGGGTTACTCCGTGCTGCTGGCCAGGGGCCGGTCGGCCTTTGTCTCAGAGGGTGAAGAAATCGTAAGCCACGGCGGAATATCTTTGGAAGAAGTTGTCGTTCCTTTTGTCAGGATTTGGGAGGAGCATTGATCATGGCATTAAATATCGGTTTTGACCGGAGAGTTAAGCTGGAATGGCTGGATGCCGCCGCCTGGAAAGCCGCAACGGAAACAGACATTGCTGAGGTACGAAAATACCTTGATGATTTCTTGCAGTCAGAATGCCGAAGTAGAGAGGCACGCAGGAAGACCATAACCGTACTAACCCGGATTTGGGTCAGGGTACCGCAGAAGCACCGGTCATTACAGGAGCGGGCTTTAGGAATTCTAACCGAGGATGGCCCCGATACAAGACTCTGGTTGCACTGGGGCATGACGCTTGTGGCCTATCCTTTTTTTCGGGATATAGCGGATATTATTGGCCGTCTGTCGGCGCTGCAGAACGAAGTTTCCCTAGAGCAGATTTACCGCCGGCTGGCGGAACGCTGGGGGGAAAGGTCAACTGCTCGCCGGGCGAGCCAACGAGTGGTACGTTCGATGGTAGACTGGGGCGTTCTCCAGGATACGGCCGTAAAAGGCGTTTATATCCCCGCCGCCAAAAAAGGTCCGGCCAGCGCCAGTGTTCAGTTATGGTTTTTAGAAGCCCTGCTGTGTTCGGAAGCCACCCAAGCGGTGATCCTGCAACAATTACCCCAGCTGCCCACAGCTTTTCCGTTTCACCTGGATATTTCGATGGCGGATATAAGACAATCAAAACGGTTTGAAATACAGCGTCAGGGTTTGGATTTAGACATGGTCACAATCGCACACCGGTAATGGTTGGGTCTGAAGGCATCTCTTATCTTCCTGGATGAAGTTGGAACAGAAGTGGCCGCCTGGGCTAAGCGGATTGAAATAGAGCCAAAACAGGTTCAGTTGCGGACGATGAAAAACAAATGGGCCAACTGTTCCAGCAAAGGGAGATTGACCTTTGAGCCGGAATTACTAAAAAAACGGCAGCTTTTCGGGGTGAAGTTATAGTTAACGAGTTGTTTCATTTAAAGATACTCATAAAGATACTCAATCATGGCCCACTGTTTAAGGCGGTGTTGAGGTCTTATTTAGCAAGGTACGGAAGTTAAAAGGTGTTGGGGGATGAGGTATCCCGAGCCTTACTCCAGTTCGGATGACCCTTTCAATTTCTTTTGAAAGATTATTTTCTCAACAAGATTTTCCATTACTGTTAACGCTGTTTCTCCATACGCAATTAATTCTTCTACCTCTTACCTGGTAAATTCTTTTCCCTTGTAATCGCCTTCTACCCTTGCAGTTTGGAGCCTATGTAAAAACCTTCCATGTTCTTTGGGCAATAGTCCTTCTTTCACATACTTTTTATTGACGCAGCCAATTACGGCCGTATGTTTAACTGGTATTTTACTTTCAAAAGTAAGTACCGCCAAGCATGCCCGGTACATGGAATAGTAAAGTCTATTTACGGTTGCCGGATACTTTTCGCCCTTGAAACACCACAGTGCTTCCTCCCATGCTTCCCGCGCTTTTTCCATCTTTGCTCTGGCAAGGTCATGTTTTAATTGTATATCACTCATCTGATAACCACCCCGTCATTTTGCACGTTTCTGTAAAAAGCATCTGACTGAAATAAAGGAGAAGTAAATTCTTGAATGTCGCAGGGAAGCGCGATCAAATCTACATCTTCTTCCAAACTCACGTTATAAGCTTCGTCAATAATAGTTTCACGAATGTTTCTATCCAGCTTTTCTACGACGACCAAAAGGTCAATATCGGATTCTTCTCCTGCGGTACCCCTGGCCTGAGAGCCAAAAAGAATGACAGTTTTGACGGGAATGGTTTTCTCCCTAAGCCGTTGAACGTATTTTCTGGTAACTTTCGATATCTTAGGGTTTAGAATTTTATTATTTGAAGTCATATCCATACCCCTACTTTTAAAATCTTACGAGTAAGCATGCCACCACTACAACCATGGCATTACCCACCAATTTCTGGTACTATTATATCATAGATACGGGAGGTGGGAAAGGGCTGCTCATTTAAGGCGTGGTAGTTACTGCCAGCTGTAGTTTTAATAGTGCCTGCCGGGTAAACTGGAAAAACGCTGGTACTATATCGCAATACCGGTGATAAGATATCACTAAAGTAGTGAGTATTACGGCTTACGAAGAGGGAATTCACCCCAATAGGGTCAAACGTGGTATTGACCACTTGATTTCAAAAGGCGTGATTGAGGATCGGGGGAACTACGTTTTCGTGGAACCAATGTTCAAGCAATACATTTTGCAGGATTTTCAGTGATCGTACGACTGGGCTGTCTTTCTTCGGCCTGGCGATTATCAAGTCAGTGCTGTCGTCCAAATGGCGAGTAAACTATTGACAGTACCTGAAAACCACCACCTTAAAGGCGTGTCCGCTGTTTCTTGGGTAGACACGACCACGTGTGGCGCGGTTCCATCGATCAGAGCAACACCCAGGGCAGGAGCCACAACGGCATCCAGTGAGTCATTATCGGAGGAGCACCGGTGAAGCTCGATATCATAACCACGGTCCCGCAAGTCCTCCCCAATTCTTCGCATGAAAGTGGACTTGCCGACACCAGGTCCCCCCTTGATCACGAAGATCCTGTTAGCATCAGGTTCAATGATGTTATCGTAGAAGGAGTAGAAGCCGAGGCAGGTATTTCCTCCCGGAAAAACCATTTTAACCTTCCTTTTGCCAAACCTATCCCTCTCTTACCACAAATTAAAAAACGCCCTTTGAAAACACAAAGGCGCCTGCGGAGACGCCTCTGCCTCTATTTCATCTTATTTAATCATTGTCTCGATTATTCCCCCCAGGAGGGCCGGCCGAACCGATCCAGACGTGACGGCGTCATAGGAGCCGGTCGGCCGCCGTCTGCGAAGCGCAATATCAAAAACAGGGTGGAAGTCTGGTTTTCAGCCTTCAAGGGACTTGAGTCGGACTGGCCGGGCGAACGGGACTTGTTGTACAATATCGGCGGTCTCCTGGCCATGGTCAACAACAAGGACCGCTATACCTACGGCCACTCCGAAATGGTGGCCCATTACGCCACCGCTTTGGCTCAGGCGGCGGGACTGGCGCAGGAGGAGGTAAAAAAAATCAGATTGGCCGCCTTCCTCCACGATCTTGGGAAAGTGGATATCCCGGAAGAAATCCTGAACAAACCCGGGCCGCTGAGCGACGCGGAGAAGGAGGTGTGCCAGTGCCACCCGGTTACCGGCGCCGACATCGTGCGGCAGATCAAATCCTTAGAAGAGATAGTGCCCCTGATCCGGCACCACCACGAGCGCTACGACGGGCAAGGCTACCCCGACGGCCTGGCCGGCGAGGAAATCCCCTTGGGCGCCCGCATTATTGCCCTTGCCGACAGTTTTGATGCCATGATCACCAACCGCCCCTACCGCCGGGCCAGAACGTGCCAGGAAGCCATAGAGATAGTCAAAAAAGAAGCAGGTCGACAGTTCGACCCACACCTGGCCGAGCTTTTTGTTACCAAATGTGTTGACGTTAAAGCAATCGGTACAGGGGAAGGGACGGAGTCCGTTCAAGAGGAGCCCTCGCCGCCGGCCGGGCAGCAACCTTCATGACCATGCCGCCTTTTCAATCCCGGCAGTGCGACTGTCCACGAAAGAGCCGCCTTTTCCGGAGTAAATTTACAGACGGCGGTTCATAAAAGGGTCGTGCTTTGAGCACAGCGTGTTCTCCTGTGGGGAACAACCTCTGAGACAACTCCGGGTAGCGCAGGTACAGGCATAGATTAGCAAGGCAAGGCTCAAGAATAAAAACGCAAATGGCTCGAAGTCTGTGTCAAGACACCTGGTTGCGTTATCATAATGGTTTCGAGTCGGCATCGCAATTCTTGGATATTATAAATGGTGGACGCAATAGAGATTTTACTTTGCTGCCTCTGCTTTTACTCTAATTAGTTACCGCTTGCTCGCGTTCAAAATGGTCACACCAACCACTTCGCCTCCCCGGTAGCGCACCACGATGTCGTCCCCAACGAATTCACTGTCGTCGGCAGCAACGGGCTGCTCGGTGAAGTGCACATACAGAACGTCTCCTACCGGGTCGTAGGATGCCCGCAGGATGGGGAGGCCGGACCTTACGACCGCTTGCGATACCGTCTCGGCCAGCTTAATATAGCTCATTGCTTCGGCCATACAATCGCCCTCTTTTCCAGTTGCCTAACCTTCCGGGTTAGGAACGCTGTTATGATGAAGCCGTCACCAGGACCTGTTTCCCTGTAAACCACTACCAGGAACTTCCCGGCCGTTATTTCCCGGATGGCCAACAACTCACCGCCGCTCCCTAACAAAACTTTATGGGGGCTCCTGACGGTGAGAAGCACTTCCCGGCGCAGTTCTTCGAGTTCCGGATGTTCCTCGACTATATGCTGCCACCGTTCCTCTGACAGTCTAATCCAGATACCGGAAACAGCATGTGTTCCCATCCTCCGCTCAGTCACTATTCTCCAGCTCCCGTTCTATAACTTCAGTCTAGCAGAAATCCGGCAGGTCAGCAATGCAAACGCATTAATATGTTAGTGCAGCGGCAGTTGCACCATCAAGACCACTTCGGAGTGTTTCGATACAGGAACAGCCACGTGTGGCGCGGTTCCGTCGATCAGGGCAGCACCCAGGGCAGGAGCCACAACGGCATCCAGTGAGTCATTATCCGAGGAGCACCGGTGACACTCGATATCATAACTGCGGTCCCGCAAGTCC
Source organism: Clostridia bacterium (assembly GCA_902812435.1). Lineage (GTDB taxonomy): Bacteria > Bacillota > DSM-12270 > Thermacetogeniales > Thermacetogeniaceae > DULK01. Next base: position 1,712 of record CADDZA010000001.1, on the reverse strand, counting down.
TCCCCAATTCTTCGCATGAAAGTGGACTTGCCGACACCAGGTCCCCCCTTGATCACGAAAATCCTTTTGGCATCCGGTTCAATAATGTTATCGTAGAAGGAGTAGAATCTAAGGCAGGTATTTCCTCCCGGGAAAACCATTTTAACCCTTCCTTTTATCAAAAACAATCCCTCCGTTCCTGCAAGCCGAAAAACGTCCTTCGAAAACGCAAAGGCGCCTCTGGAGACGCCTTTACCTCTACTTCATTTTATTGAATCATTGTTTCGATTATTCCCGCCCGGCAGGTCCGGCGGGCTAAAAGGACATACCCACTTCTGACGATTTAGTTTAAAGCTGGCGCAGGGCCTCCGCCGGGCTCAAAGCCGCGGCGCGGCTTGCCGGGTACAGGCCGAAGAAGAGCCCCACGCAGGCGGAAAAGCCGAAGGCCAGCAGCACCGTCCAGAAGGAAACCAGCGACGGCCAGTGGGCCAGAAGAGCAACGGCAACGGCTCCCCCTGCTCCGAAAAGAATTCCCAATGCCCCTCCGATCAGGCATGAATACCTCTCCAGGATTCGTCAGCACGGCAAAAAACCACTTCATTACCCGCGGCCCTTTCTCATCCATCTTTGGCCCCCCGTTTATTAAATGCTTGTTCTATTTGCCGAAGACACATTTATTGCCTGTTGGAAAAAAAAGATTTTAACCGAATCACGCTCTCAACCGTCTATTTATAAATGCAAATGTTTACAGAGCACGTTGAGCTAAACTTGCCAACAGAACATTAATATCGGAGTTGGGAGTTGTTTCCAGATAAATGAGGGGACCGATGACGGGGAGAAATATCTCAATCCTGGGAAGGCAAGTATACCTTTCAAGAACAAGGCAATCCAACTCGTTTATCTACATTCTTACCCGTACAGGAAAGCCTCCCTGCTGGCATTCAATGGATACTATGGCAGGGAGGAATGTGATTATAAAAAAGTTAGATATGGGATTCATCAAGCCTTACTGGCCACAAATATCGCTTTTCGTTGTCATAATCCTGTATATCGCCAGCGCCCTCACCCTGCAAGGCCCCTTGCAGGCGAGACCATAATACCAAGGGGATGTTCAATTCTTCGCGATGGATTCGGAGAATCCATTTATATTGGTGATATCCTTACTGCTGGGGCCGAGGGCTATCAGGAGGCCGATCTCTTTCTTCATGCGACGGACTCTTTCATAATTTCAGCTTATTTTTCCGACTTAATGGTAACTACCTCAGCAGAAACTCCCTCAATCAAATTAAGTTCATTACGCAGCCTGTTTATCTCATCATTACCGCCGCAAAGCTGCAACACAATAAAACCTTCTTCAGAACATGAATTGTCTACTTCATGCAGTCCAAGCCTTACTTTAATCATACATCCGTATTTTGTTAATATTTCCTGCACTTTTACAGCATTTTCTTCCCTTTTCCTAATAACAATTCCCATCAGGTTATAGCAATCCACTTCCTACACCCCTTTCTTAGTAATAGACCGTTATATCTGCCGTCTTTTTTTTATTGAGTTTACAATACAAACCACAACTTTTCCTTTTGGGCATTCACCTCCATTTAATTCAACGTAGTTTCTCGGAAACTCCACTTGCTTGCGGCTAAAGCATATTTCTAGCCACATCATTTGGTTTCACCTCCAATATCTTTGGGTGCGTAAAACTACGTAAGAACGAGATATTGGAAGTTACTCAA